>JAEWPH010000292.1 GCA_023460715.1 Pseudomonadota bacterium
GTCCAGCACGGCGGTGCGCACGCCGCCGCCGGGCAGGGGCTCGGCCCGCAGCACGATGCGCCCGCCGCGCGGGCCGTGGCGCGCGGCGTTCTCCACCAGGTTGCGCAGGGCGCCGTGCAGCAGCACCGGGTGGGCATGGATCCGGTCCGCATGGCACTCCAGCTCCAACTGGGGCGCGCCTTCTCCACCTTCGCCCGGCAGCAAGGCCCGCTCGTCGCGCAGGGTCTGCAGCAACGGTGCCAGCGGCAGCCATTCGCGCGCCAGGGTGTCGGGGCGCTCCGGGTCCATGCGGGCCAGGGTGAGCAGGTTTTCGACCAGCCGGGTGCAGCGGTCCACGTCGTCGCGCAGGGGCTGCAGCGCGGCCGGATCGGCCGGGGCGCCTCCGCGCCGCTGCATCAGCTGGATGCGGCCGCGCAGCGCGGCCAGGGGCGTGCGCAGCTCGTGCGCGGCGTCGGCGGTGAAGCGGCGCTCGGCATCGAGTGCATGCGACAGCCGGCCCAGCACGGCGTTGAGCGCGCCGATGATGGGCTGCAGCTCGCGCGGGTCCTGTTCCGGCGGCATGGGTGACAGATCCTGCGGGGACTTGGCCGCCACGCGGCGCGCGGTGGCGTCCAGCGGCCGGAGCGCCTGGCGGATGGCCACCCAGCACACCAGCGCCAGCAGCGCCAGCAGGCCGAGCGCGGGCACGGCCAAATCCTCGGCCATCTCGGCCAGCAGCTCGGTGCGGTCGGCCCAGGGCTGGCCGACCTGGGCGGAGAACTGCCCGTCGCGCGAGGGCCGCACGTACACGCGCCATGGCTCGCCGCCCAGGAACACGTTGCGGTGGAAGCCCTTGGCCTCGTCCAGTTGCGGCACAAAGGCCTGCTCCGGCGCCTTGCTGGCGCGGCGCAGCACCTGGCCGTCACGCGCGACCAGCTGGTAGTAGAGCTTGAGCTTGGCGGGCTCGCCGGCAGCGGCGGGATCGTCCTGCGCCAGCGCGCCGCTGCGGTGCAGCCGGTCGCCCAGCACCAGGGCCAGGCGGGCGCTTTCCTTCAGGGCGTCGTCGAAGACGTCGCTGGTTTCCTTCCAGGCCACGTGCACCACCAGCCCCACGCAGACCAGCCACAGGACCACGCTGCTGCCCAGGATGGTGGCGATGAGCCGGCGGCGCAGCGAGTACGCGCCCCGCGCGCTGGCGGTGGCAGGCGCGGACGCCGCCCGGCGCGGCCACAGGCGGGCAAGCCCCGGCACGCGCATCACGCCGCCGCCATGCGGTAGCCCTGGTAGCGCACGGTGACGATGCTGCCGCTGCCCAGCTTGCGCCGCAGGTTGTAGATGTGCACCTCGATGGCGTTGCTCTCCACCTCTTCGCCCCAGCCGTACAGCGCCTCCTCGATGCGGGCACGGGGCACCACGTGCGTCGGCTGGCGCATGAGTGCCTCCAGCACCATGAACTCGCGCGCGGTGAGCGGCACCGGCTCGCCGGCCTGCGTCACGGTCTTGCCGGCCGGGTCCAGCGACAGATCGCCATGGCACAGCGCCACGCTGGGCTGCTGTGCCTGCTTGCGCAGGGCGGCCCGCATGCGCGCCGAGAGCTCTTCCAGGTCGAACGGCTTGACCAGGTAGTCGTCGGCGCCCATGTCCAGGCCCGCCACCCGGTCGCTCACCGTGTCGCGCGCGGTGATGAAGATCACCGGCAGCGTGGCCTGGCGCGCGCGCAGGCGGCGCAGCACGGCGTCGCCCTCCAGGCCGGGCAGGCCGCGGTCCAGCAGCACGCACTGGTAGTCGTGGGTGTCCAGGGCGGCGTCGGCCAGCGCGCCGTCGCGCACCCAGTCCACGGCATACCCGTCGCACTGGAGCCAGGATTGGAGGGTTTCGCCGAGAGAGGCGTCGTCTTCTGCCAGGAGTACGCGCATCGGCGCAGTGTACGGGCCGCAGATGAAGCCAAGCTGAGGACAGGCGCGGCGTCCGGCGTCAGTCCGGCCAGCGTTCCTTGATGGCGATGAGCTGCGGCATCTGGGCGATGAACACCTCGACCATGCCGGGGTCGAAGTGCCGGCCCGCGTGCGCGCGCAGGTAGGCCACGGTGTCGTCGATGCTCCAGGGCTCCTTGTACGGGCGGCGTGCGGTGAGCGCGTCGAACACATCGGCCAGGGCGACGATGCGCGAGACCACCGGGATGGCCGTGCCGGCGAGGCCCTGCGGGTAGCCGCTGCCGTCCCATTTCTCGTGGTGGGTGAGCGCGATGGCATGGGCCATGTGCAGCACGCCGCCCGCATGCTCGCCGATGATCTCGGCGCCGATCTGCGGATGGCGGCGCATCACGGTCCACTCGTCCGCATCCAGCGGGCCGGGCTTGCGCAGCACCGCGTCGGGGATGCCGATCTTGCCCACGTCGTGCATCGGCGCCGCGTTGAGCACATCCTCCGCCCATGCGGGCGGATAGCCCAGCGCCAGGGCCAGCACCTGGGCGAAGTGGCTCATGCGGATGACGTGCATGCCCGTCTCGTTGTCCTTGTACTCGGCCGCGCGGCCCAGGCGCTGCACGATCTGCAGGCGGGTGGCCCGCAGCTCTTCGGTGCGCACCAGCGACAGGTGGGTACGCACGCGGGCGCGCACCACCGGCGCGCTGACGGGCTTGGTGATGTAGTCCACCGCACCGACCTCGAAGCCGCGGGCCTCGTCCCGGGATTCGGTCAGGGCCGTCACGAAGATCACCGGAATGCCCGCCGTGGCGGGGTCTTCCTTGAGCGCGCGGCACACGGCGTGGCCGTCCAGCTGCGGCATCATCACGTCGAGCAGCAACAGATCGGGCTGCTGCTGCCGGGCGAGCTGCAGGGCGCGCTCGCCATCCGTGGCGAACAGCAGGCGGTAGTCGTCCTGCAGCATGTGGCGCAGCACCTGCAGGTTGGTGGGCTCGTCGTCCACCAGCAGCAGGCGGGGCCGATGGTCTTCCTGGGGCGTGATCATGGCGTGGGCGCAGAGGGAGGCGGGGCGGGTTGCGAAGGGCCGGCGGCGGCCGGCAGCGGCGGCGCGAGGTGCCTGCGCAAGGCGCGCAGGCAGGCCAGGGCTTCGTCGAAATCGAAGCGGTCCAGCGCCTCGTGCAAGGTACTCAGGGTCACCGCCGGCAGCCCGCGGTCGAGCTGGCCCAGCGGGCCTGCGGCCAGCTCGCCATGCGCCAGCGCGCTGGCCAGGGCATCGAGGGCCGCCAGCACCTGCTGCTGCTCGGCGGGCGGCAGCGGAGCCGGCGCAGGCGTGGTGCCGCGCAACTGGGCATCGGGGGCCTGTGGATGGACCAGCGCCGCCCGCACCGCGGCCAGCGCGGGGGCCAAGGCCTCCAGCGCCTGGCGCACGCCGTCCGGATCGCCCCGGCCCGCGCTGCGCTCCAGGCGCAGGGCCTGGTCTTCCATGCCGGCCAGTGCCAGGTTGGCGGTGGCGCCGCGCAGGCGGTGCGCACCGGCCGCCAGCGCCCCCCAGTCGGCCCCGTCCAGCGCGGAGCGCAGCGCCGCCACCATCGGCTCGGCATCCTGCAGGAAGCGTTCGATGGCCTCGCGCAGATAGCGCGCCTGGCTCCACAGCCGCAGACCGCGCTCCCAGTCGATGGCCGGGGCCGGTGCGGGCTGCGGCGGCGCGGGGTCGTCCGCCCCCTCTCTCGCGTAGGCGCCCGCCAGGCGGGCCTCGCCCCGCACGCCGATCACCCGCGCGATCTCGGCCATCAGGCGCAGCGAGTCGACAGGCTTGGTGGCGAAGCCGTCCATGCCGGCCGCACGCGCGTTGCGGCGGTCCTGCTCCAGCACGCTGGCCGAGAGGGCCACGATGGGCGTGGCCTGGCGCTGCTCCGCGTGTTCGATGCCGCGCAGGCGGCGCGTGGTCTCCAGGCCGTCCATGTCCGGCATCTGCAGGTCCATGAGCACCACATCGAAGCGCTGCTGCAAAAACGCCGCCAGCGCCTGGGCGCCGCTGGCGGCCAGCGTGACCTTGTGGCCGCCGCGCTGCAGCGAGATCTGCAGCAGCTCCAGATTGGCAGGCACGTCGTCCACGGCCAGCACCCGCAAGGTGGGCAGCGCCGCGCTGCGCCAGCCACCGCCCGGCGTCCGCTCGTCCGCCGGCCCGGCGTCCTGAACGCGCAGCGGCAGCGTCACGGTGAAGGTGCTGCCGTGTCCCACCTGGCTGTGCACGGCGATGCTGCCGCCCATAAGTTCGCACAGCTGCCGGGCGATGGTCGTGCCCAGCCCCGTGCCGCCATAGCGGCGCGTGGTGGAGGCATCGGCCTGGGCGAACGGGTCGAAGATGCGCCCGATGCCTGCTTCGTCGATGCCGATGCCGGTGTCCTGCACCTCCAGCGCCAACCAGCCGTCCTTGCCGCGCACCCGCAGCGCCACCTGGCCTTCGTGCGTGAACTTGATGGCGTTGCCCAGCAGGTTGAGCAGCACCTGCTGGATGCGGAACGCATCGCCCAGCCAGCCTTCGGGCACGTCGGGCGGGTAGTCCAGCTGCAGGTCCAGTCCCTTGCGGGCGGCGCTGATGCGCAGCGAGGCCAGGATCTGGTCGCACAGCTCGCGCAGGCTGAACTGCGCCAGCTCCAGCTCCACCGCGCCCTTTTCCAGCTTGGCTGTGTCCAGGATGTCGTTGAGCAGCCTCAGCATGGAGCGGGCGGCATGGTGCACGGTGCCCAGGTGGCGGCGCTGCGTGCCCTCCAGCGGCGTCTCCAGCAGCGCCTCGGTGAAGCCGATGATGGCGTTCATGGGCGTGCGGATCTCGTGGCTCATGTTGGCCAAGAAGGTGCTGCGTGCCGTGGCGGCATGCTCGGCACGCTCCTTGGCCGCACGCAGGTCCTGCTCCATCGCGCGGCGCCCGGTCAGGTCGGTGGCGAACTTGATGACCTTGAACGGCCGGCCTTCCGCATCGAAGATGGGGTTGTAGGTGGCGTACAGCCAGACCTCGCGCCCCTTCTTGCCCAGGCGCAGGTATTCCCCGGCCTGCACCTCGCCCCGCGCCAGGCACTGCCAGAACGCCTGGTAGCCGCCTTCGAGCACGAAGGCGGGCGCGCAGAACAGCGCATGGTGGCGTCCCTGCACCTCTTTCAGCGTGTAGCCCATCAGCGCCAGGTAGTTGGCATTGGCGGTCAGCACGCGGCCTTCGAGATCGAACTCGATGATGGCCTGCGAGCGGCCGATGGCTTGCACCGTGCCGGCGAACTCGGCGTTTCGCGCCTTCGACTCCGTCACGTCCACGATCACGCCATCGATCCAGGTGAAAGCCCCCTGCTGCCCATGCCGCGCGCCGCGGCCCGTCTCGGACACCCAGCGCAGGCCGCCGTCGCGCGCCGTGATGCGGTACTCCAGCGCATAGGGCAGGCCGGCGTCCAGCGCCTGCGCCACCTCGGCCGCGACGCGGTCGCGGTCCTCGGGGTGCAGGATGCGGCCGAAAGTGATGCGGCCCTCGAGAAAATCGGCGGCGGGCCAGCCGGTGAGGGGCTCCACCGCATCGCTCACGAACAGCATGGTCCAGTCCGCATCGTTGCGGCAGCGGAAGGCCACGCCGGGGATGTTGCTCACCAGCGAACGCAGCTGCTGTTCGCCGCGCAGGCGCTCCTGCTCGATGGCGTTGCGCTCGGTCAGATCGGACAGGTATCCCACGTACACCGGGGGGCCAGGCAGATCCACCCGCCCCACCACCAGACGCACGGGCACCAGCGCGCCGCTCCTGTGCAGGGCGAAGACGCCCTGCGGCCCGCTGATGGCGCGGGCCTCGCCGCGCGCCAGGTCGCGGGGAAGGTAGCGCTCCATCGCATCACTGTGGGCGGGGTCGGCGATCAGCGCGATGTGGCGGCCCACCGCTTCGTGCGCACGCCAGCCGAGCAAGCGCTCGGCTGCGCCGTTGAAGGACTGGATGGTGCCGTCGGCATCCGCCATGACGATGCCGTCGATGGCCGTCTCCACCACGGCGCGCAAAAGCGACTCGCTCTGCGTGGTGGTGCGCAGCAGCATGCGGGCACGCAGCCCCACCAGGATCACGGTGACGGCCAGACCCACCAGCACCGCCAGCAGGGCGATGGCCAGCGCCATGTAGCGCGCCTCCTCCGGGTCGGCCGGCGAGGCCACCTCCACCGGCCCCACCACGCGCAGCGCGTCCATGCCGACATAGTGCATGCCGGCAATGCCCAGCCCCATCACCAGCCCGCTCAGCAGCGCGACGGCGCCGGGGCGGTGGCTCCAGCGCCGCAGCAGCACCAGCCGCAGCGCCAGGGCGGCCGTCGCCATGGCCACGGCGAACACCACCGAGGCGATGAATCCGCCCACGTCGTAGCGCAGCACGGGCGCCAGCTCTGCGGCGGACATGCCCGCGTAATGCATGCCGCCTATGCCCGCGCCCATGATGGCGCCGCCCCACAGCACCGAGCGCACGCCCGGCCGCCGTTGCGCCAGCACATGCAGCGCCATCCACGAGGCCGCCACGCTGGGCAGGAAGGAAAGCAGGGTCACCCAGGGCACGAAGCGGCCCTGCGCGCACAGCTCGTAGGCCAGCATGCCGACGAAGTGCATGGCCCAGATGCCGCCGCCCAGCGCGATCGAGCCGGCAGCGATGGTGAGCCGGCGGTGCAGCCCGGAAGGCGCCTGCGCCGCCAGCGAGGCCAGGCGCAGCGCCATGGCAGAGGCGGCGACGGCCAGGGCGACCGATAGCGCGACGAGCCAGGGATCGTGGCTCGCAAGGTGAAGAGAAGCGTTCCGCTCGACGCCGGCAACGAAGAATTTCTCGAGCATGGAGCGTACGGAAGTTGGAGGCAGCGCGCGATTGTGCCGGAAATCGCGCCTCCGATAGTCTGCGCATTCGCGCCCGGCGGGTGCGATTGCATTTTTTCAATCGGCCATTCTGGCCGACGGAATATCCGGGCGTCCAAGGCGCCGGCGGTGACAGCACCCCAGCGCCCAGTCTTCCCGCGCTCCTCTCAGTGCGTGACGCGCCCCCACTCCTGCTCGTAGGTGTGCACCAGCGCCTGGTTGGACAGGCGGTTGACCGGCGCCGGCAGCCGCGCCATGTCCAGCGGAAAGTCGAACAGCAGCGGCAGCGTGGGCAGCGACAGGAAGCGCAGGCCTTCGGGCAGTTGCGCAGGCAGGCGCCACGGCCTGCGGCTGGCGATCACGAAGCCCCATTCGCCGAAGCTCGGTACGTGCGCGTGGTACGGCGCAGTGCGCAAGCCCACCGATTCCATGGTCTCCACCACGGTCCAGAAGCTCTGGCGCGCCACCAGCGGCGAGGTGGTCTGCACGACGGCGTAGCCGCTGGCAGCCAGCCGCTGCTCCAGCAGGGCGTAGAAGCTGTTGGTGTAGAGCTTGCCGATGTTGAAGTTGGTGGGGTCGGGGAAGTCCACGACGATCACGTCGAAATGACTGTGAGCCCCCACGCTCCGCCGCTGCGCTGGGTCGCTGCCCCCCGAGGGGGCGCTCGCGCCTTGGGACGGCCCGGCGGCGCTCATGTGGGCCCCCACGCTCCGCCGCTTCGCTGGGTCGCTGCCCCCCGGGGGGGCGCTCGCGCCTTGGGACGGCCCGGCGGCGCTCATGGGGGCCTCCACGCTCTGCCCTGCGGGGGCCTCCGCGTCTCCCTCCTGCAGCCACTGGAACGCATCGGCGTTGACGATATGCACGCGGGGGTCGTTGAGCGCGTTGCCGTTGAGCCGCACCAGGGCCGGGTTCTCGCGGAAGAGGGCCGTCATGGCCGGGTCCAGCTCCACCAGGGTGACCGACTCCACGCTGGGGTACTTGAGGATCTCGCGCACCGCCATGCCGTCGCCGCCGCCCAGCACCGCCACCCGGCGAGGAGCGCCGTGCGCGGACATCGCCGGGTGCACCAGGGCCTCGTGGTAGCGGTACTCATCACGCTCGGCGAACTGCAGATTGCCGTTCAGGTACAGCCGATGGCCCGCCTTGCCGTTGGTGACCACGATGCGCTGGTAGGGCGACACGCTGCTCATCACGATGCGGTCCTGGTAGAACTTGTCCTCGGCAAACCGCGTGAGGTGCTCGGCGCCCCACAGCCCCGCGGCCAGCACGCCCAGCACCGCGGCGCAGGCGAACGCATGGGCGCGCAGCCGGCGCAGCTCGTGCCGGAACAGCCACAGCGCCCACACCGCCACCACCGCATTCATCACGCCGAACAGCAGCCCCGTGCGGATGAGGCCCAGGTGCGGTACCAGCAGCAGCGGGAATGCCATGGACACGGCCAGCGCGCCCAGGTAGTCGAAGGTGAGCACCTGCGAGACCAGGTCCTTGAGCTGCACATTTCGCTTGAGGATGCGCATGACCAGCGGAATCTCCAGCCCCACCAGCGTGCCCACCGCGAACACCATGCCGTACAGCAGGATGCGGAACGCGCCCGGTACGTAGGCATTCGCTATGAAAAGCGTAGCTGGAAGCGCCCCACCGATGAGCGCCACCAGCAATTCGATCCTTAGAAAATGGGCAGGCAACTGCCGCTCGAAATACCGCGACAGCCACGAGCCCACGCCCATGGCGAAGAGATAGGTGCCGATGATGGTGCTGAACTGCAGCACCGAATCGCCCAGCACATACGACGCCAATGCGCCCGCCGCCAGTTCGTAGAGCAGCCCGCAGGCGGCGACGACGAAGACGCTGGCGAGCAGGGCGATGTCGATGGGGCGGGGGGATGAAGTGGGGGCGGGCGGCGTGGACACGGCGGGTATTGTGCTGCGAGACGGCGGCCCGGCCCCGGGCCCTGTGATCGGCGCCGGCACGTCGGCCTGCTCAGCGGGACGCAGCGACGGGCGGCGGTGGCAGCGCCCATTGCCTGCGCAGCACCGCGGCCCGCGCGTGCGCCTGCGCCCGTTGCTCGGACGTCAGCCGGGCCGCCTCGCGCCGCACGAAGGCAGCCGCCGACGAGGGGGACACGGTACTACTGGGATAGTCCTGCCACAGGAGGCGGTAGGCATGCCCCTCCACAGGGTCGCGCAGCGGCCCGAATACCGGGTCGTCCGCCTGCACCGGGGTGCCGGGGTCGTACAGGAAGGACAGGGTACTGAGTGCATCGCCCGGGCGGACCGCGGCCGCCTGGGACAGATACTCCAGCAGCTCCTGGCGCCACGCCGCCAGTTGCGGGCCGTCGAGCGGGAGGTGCTCCCGATCGGGATCTAGCCACCGCCCCGTGGGCCCGACATCGAGGAAGGCCAACTGTGCCTCCACCTGGCCGGCCCGGGCGTGCAGCCGCAGGATGGACAGGCGCAGCGCGTAGTCACGGTCGGACAGCCGCGCGCACAGGCGCTGCACTTGCGCATGTTCGGCAGCCAGCGCCTGTACGCGCTCGGGTGCGTCGCCCTGCGACCGGGCCGCGCCCAGCCATTCGGGAATGGCCTGGCGCGTCGCGCACCACGAGAGCGCTGACAGCACCTCGACATCCTCGGCAGCACGGCCGAGATCCGGGCCGCGGTAGTCGCGCAGGATCTCCCACACAGGCTGTGCGGGCGGGTCCATGGAGCTGGTGGCGTGTGCGAAGGAGGCGCCGCGTTCCGGTGCGTGGAGCGTCTCTGCAGTGTCGGCAGGCGCATCCCCCAGCAGCGGATCCCAAGGAAAGTCGGCCACGGGAACCGGCGCGGAGGCCGGAGCAGGCGGCCAAGCCTGGGACCGCGCCTGCGCCAAGGCCGCGCGGGGC
>JAEWPH010000293.1 GCA_023460715.1 Pseudomonadota bacterium
ACCACCCCCCCCCCCGCCGCGGCGCCCGCCCACCGGGCGCCCCCCCCCGAAACCGCCCGCCCCACCGGCGCAGCCACCGCTGTGCCGAGCGGCGGGCCTTGCGCCTTTTTTCGCCCAACCCCTTGCCGACCCACTTGCCATGACCACTGACACCCGCCTGGTGGAGCTGTCCGCCAACGAACTGCGCCACCGCATCGGCACGCGCGAGATCTCGCCCGTCGAACTGCTGGAGGCGTGCATCGACCGCATCGAAACGGTGAACCCGTACGTGAACGCCGTCACCGCCACCTGCTTCGACCGCGCGCGCGCGGAGGCCAAGGCCGCCGAGAAGGCCGTGCTGGCGGGCGAACCGCTGGGCCTGCTGCACGGTCTGCCGATGGGCGTGAAGGACCTCGAAGCCACGGCCGGCCTGCTGACCACGTATGGCTCGCAGATCTACCGCGAGAACGTGCCCACGCAGGACAACGTGCTGGTCGCGCGCCTGCGTGCGGCCGGCGCCATCGTCACCGGCAAGACCAATATTCCCGACATGGGCGCGGGTGCCAATTCGCGCAACACGGTGTGGGGCGCCACGGGCAACCCGTTCAATCCCAACCTGAACGCGGGTGGCTCGTCCGGCGGCGCCGCGGCGGCGCTGGCCTGCGACATGCTGCCCGTGTGCACGGGCTCCGATACCGGCGGCTCGCTGCGCATCCCGGCCGCCAAGTGCGGCGTGGTGGGCTTCCGGCCTTCGCCCGGCGTGGTGCCCAGCTCGCGCAAGCTGCTGGGCTGGACGCCGATCTCCGTCGTCGGCCCCATGGGCCGCACGGTGGCCGAGGCCTGCCTGCAGCTGGCCGCGTCCGCAGGCATGTCGGCCGGCGACCCGCTGACCTATCCGCTCGACCCGCTGAGCTTTCTGAACCCCGAAGCGGTCGATCTCGGCAGCCTGCGCGTGGGCTTCACCGAAGACTTCGGCGCCTGCGATGTGGACGACGGCATCCGCAGCGTGTTCCGTCGCAAGATCGCCTCCATGCGCCATCTGTTCAAGAGCTGCGACGAGATCCGCTTCGACCTGGGCGACGTGCACCGCTGCTTCGACGTGCTGCGGGCGGAGGCCTTCGTGGCCAGCACGCGCGACGCCTATGCGCGCGACCCGGCGAGCCTGGGCCCCAACACCCGCGCCAACTACGAGATGGGCGCCGCCATGTCGCTGCTGGACAGCGCCTGGGCGCAGGCCGAGCAGACGCGCATCCTGGCGCGCTTCCAGCAGGCGTTCGAGGAATTCGACATCATCCTCGCGCCCACCACGCCCGTGTCGCCCTTCCCCTGGACGGAGCTGTACGCCAGCCACATCAACGGCCAGCCGCAGGCCAACTACTACCGCTGGCTGGCACTGACCTACGTGACCACGCTGACCACGCACCCCTCGCTGTCCCTGCCGTGCGGCCGCGACACCGCGGGCATGCCCTTCGGCCTGCAGGTGGTGGGGCGCTTTCGCGACGACCACCGCACGCTGGGCGTCGGGCAGGCGCTGGAGCAGGCCTTCGCTGCCATTCCCGAGCTGCAGCGGCCCCGGCCCGCGCTGGAGCAACTGGTGCATGCGCAGCCCTCGCTCAAGTCCATCGTGACCGAAGCGCCGCACATCGACGATGCCCGGGGCATCCCCCGCGCCGGCCGCGCGGCCTCGGCGAGTGAAGCCTCGGCCGTCTGATTGCCCGATTCGCCTTCTCGGAACCGTCTTCGCCCATGCAAACCACCGACTTCGCCATCATCGGTGCCGGCATCGCCGGCGCCTCCATCGGCTGGCAGCTCGCCAGCGCCGGCAGCGTGCTGCTGCTGGAGCGTGAATCCCAGCCCGGCTACCACACCACCGGCCGCTCGGCCGCGCTGTTCATGGAGACCTACGGCACGCCCAATATCCAGGCGCTCACGCGCGCCAGCCGGGCCTTCTACGACGCGCCGCCGGCCGAGTTCGGGGGTGACCCGCTGCTGTCGCCGCGCGGCGTGGTCTACGTGGCCGGGCCCGACCAGCTCGACCTGCTGGACGCGCATGTCGCCGAGGCCCTGGCGCGCTCGCCCAACGTGCAGCGCGTGGACAAAGAGCCGCTGCTGCAGATGCTGCCCTGCCTGCGCGAAGAGGCCGTGGCCGCCGGCATGAGCGAGCCCGACGCGGCCGACATCGACGTGCACGCCCTGCACCAGGGTTACCTGCGCGGCCTGCGCCAGCGCGGCGGGCAGGTGCGCACCGGCGCCGAGGTGACGGGCCTCGTGCGCGAAGGCGACGTCTGGCGCATCACGCTCGCCGACGGCAGTACGGTGCAGACGCGCACCGTGGTGAACGCGGCTGGCGCCTGGGCCGACGTGATCGCCGGGCTGGCCGGCGTGCCGCCCATCGGACTGGAGCCGCGCCGGCGCACGGCCTTCACCTTCCCGGTGCCGGACGGCATGGACGCGCACGGCTGGCCGGCCGTGGTGGCGATCGACGAATCGTTTTACTTCAAGCCCGACGCGGGGCAGCTGCTGGGCTCGCCCGCCAATGCCGATCCCACCCATCCGCACGACGTGGTGCCCGAAGAGCTGGACGTGGCCACCGGCATCTACCACATCGAGCAGATGACGACCTTCCAGATCCGCCGCCCTTCGCACACCTGGGCAGGGCTGCGCTCCTTCGTGCCCGATGGCGATCTGGTGATCGGCTGGGACAACCATGTGCCCGGCTTCTTCTGGCTGGCCGCGCAAGGCGGCTATGGCATCCAGAGCGCCGCGGGCGCATCGCTGCTGGCCCGACAGCTGGTGTTGCGCGAGCCGCTGGACGCCGCGCTGGTCAAGGAAGGGGTGGATGTGCCGGGCTTGTCGCCGGCCAGGCTGCGCTAGGGAGTCAGGCCTTTGGAACGCTAGGGGAAGCGCGGCCCGCCCGGCTGCGGTGCGTCCTGCGCAGGCACGGGCCGTTTGGGTCGTGGCCCACGTTGGCATTGCGGCGGCAACTGCTGCGCCGGGACGGCCTGCCGTTCCTGCAGGGCGGCAGCGCTGGCTTGCAGCACGGTCCGTGCACCCCGCCGCGGCAGGATGCCGGCGGCTTATGAATGAAATCGGCCTCTGGCGCTTATGCAGAAAGCGCTAGTTGCTATTAAAATGATAGTGTTCGGGTGGCCGCGCCGTTCAGGCGAAGGTGTTCACCTGGGTGCCCAGGCTGCCCGAGGTGGCCAGCTGCGGCTGGGGCAGGGCGCTGATCAGGGTGGCGGCGGTGCTGGCCTGGATGTCCAGCGCCTTCTTCAGCACGGCGGTGTTGACGGCGTCGGACGTCTCCTGCTGGGTCTGTGCGACAGCGGTGTTGACGATGGCATTGGTGAGCGAAACGTCCATGGCGATCTCCTGCGGTAATCCCTGGTTATCGGCCATCGGCGCCGCAGGTTGAGGGTTTTCTGCGCCGCGGCGGGCAGGGTGGTGCTGCAGCGGGCCCTGCCGTCACCGCGTTTCCAGGATCGCGCCTGATCGCCGGGGGCCGGCGCGGGCGCCCGCCGTCGCTCAGTCCAGCGCGCTGGCGCCGAAGGCGCCACAGGCGGCGAGGTCGGAGTCGCTGATGCGCGGCAGATGGGATGCCGCGTCGCGCAGCGCCGTGCGCAGGCCTTCCTCCAGTACCGGGTGGTAGAACGGCATGCCCAGCATTTCCTGCACGGTCAACTCTTGGCCGATCGCCAGCGCCAGCAGGTGCGCCATGTGTTCGCCGGCCGGGGCGCACAGTTCGGCGCCCAGCAGCTTGCCCGTGCTGCGCTCGGCATACACATGCAGACGGCCGGCGGCGCTCTGCGCCACGCGGGCCCGGCCCTGGCGGGCGAAATCCACCCGGCCCGTCACCACATCCTCGTCCTTCAGCGCGGCATGGCGCCGGCCCACCACGGCGGCCTGCGGTTGGCAGAAGGTGATGGCCAGGCGCGTGCGGCGGCGAAAGCCCCGCGGCTCGGGCGACACGGCGTTCAGCCCGGCGATATGGCCTTCGTCCGCCGCCTCGTGCAGCAGCGAGCGGTCGCCGTCGGCATCGCCCGCCACAAACACCGGCAGGTCGCCGATCTGCAGCGAGCGCGGGTCGATGGGCGGCAGGCCCTTGTCGTCCAGCTCCACGCCCAGGGTGTCCAGACCCAGGTGCTCCAGGTTGGGGCGGCGGCCCATGGCGGCCAGCACCTGGTCCACCACCACGGTAGTCGAGCCGTTGCGCACCTCGATGCCGCCGGCCACCTCGCGCAGCTCGACGTCGTCACCGATGGAGATGGTGAACTCGTCCTGAAGCAGCTTGAGCAGCGTGTCGTTGAGTTCCGGGTCCGTCAGGCCGGCCACGGCCTTCTGCGTGCCGAACGCGGTCACCTCGACGCCGAGGCGCGCCAGCGCCTGCGCCATTTCCACACCCAGCGGGCCCAGTCCGATCACCGCCATGCGCGGGCCCACCGTGGGCTGCTCGAACAGGGTGTCGGTCGTGAGGATGCGGTCGCCGAAGGCCAGCCAGGGTTCCGGCACGGTCGGCCGCGAGCCGGTGGCGATGACGATGCTGCGGGTGGCATGCACCTGGCCGTTGACCTCCACGCGGTGCGCATCCAGCAGCCGCCCCCGGCCGGAGATCACGCGCTCATCGTCGTTGGTGGATTTCAGCGTGCCGGACACGAAGTCGTCACGCAGTTCGCGCACGCGCGCCAGCACCGCAGGCATGTCCACGCGCAGCGCGTCGCCGCCGCGGATGCCGAAAGTGTCCAGCTTGCGCCGGGCCTCGAAGGCATTGGCCGCCTCGATGAGCATCTTGGACGGCATGCAGCCCACCCGGGCGCAGGTGGTGCCCCAGGGGCCGTCGTTCACCAGCAGGTAGCGGTCCGTGCGCTTGCGCACCTCGCGCAGGGCCGCCAGCCCCGCGGTTCCCCCGCCGATGATCACCGCGTCCAGCATCTCGCTCATGGCACACCCCGTTTGTTTTTGGCAAGGCTCCGAGTGTCGCGGGCGCCGTGCCGAGGCCGTGTAGGTGTGCAGGCCTAGCGGCTGCGCGCCGTCAGGGCAACGCTGGACAAGTCCCCGCGATGGAGGCCGTTCTGCTGGGTGTGGCCCGCAAAGAGCAAACCACGGCCATAGCCGCTGAGGTGGCGAGGATGTGCAACGCGTCGAACCGCTCCCAGCGCAGGTGCGCAGCGCGTGAGAGGCTGGTTCAGCATGTCTTACGGGTTCATTCCGTCTGCGCCATCGGCCCACGCGACCCGGCCCTGGCCGGCTTCGCTGGCTTCGGCCATGAACGCCTGCGCCTGGGATTGCGGCAGCCGCAACTGCAGGCGTACCAGCGTGCCGTGCTCCACCTGCAGCAGTTCGGCTCCGGCCGCTTCGATGCGGCGGCGCAGCAAGCCTTCCAGGGCGTAGGGCACCTCGCACGCCAGCAGCGCCATCCGCTGCAGCGGCACCTTGTCGGCCGTCAACAAGGCCTGCGCGATGGTGTCGGTATAGGCGCGTACCAGGCCGCCCGCGCCCAGCTTCACGCCGCCGAAGTAGCGCACCACGGTGGCCAGAACGCCCTCCAGATCCTGGTGGCGCAGCACGTCCAGCATCGGCCGTCCGGCCGTCCCCCCGGGCTCGCCGTCGTCCACAGCGGCAGACTGGCCGCCGGCCAGCAGCGCCCAGCACACGTGCGCTGCGCCCGGGTGCTGCTTCCACAGCGTGTCCACGATGGCCTGCGCCGCCGCGCGGTCCGCCACCGGCTGGACGCAGCCGATGAAGCGGCTTTTCTTGATGATGAGTTCGCTGTGGAAGGGCGCGGCGAGGGTGTGAGGCATGTCGGTGGAAGTGTAGGTGCCGCTGTGGGTCCTCAGCGATGCATCGCCGACGCTCCGACCCGATCCCTCTTGATCCCTGCCAAATTGATGCACATCAAATCGCCCGTCAGACCGCCTGCCTAAGATGGCCCCACGAAGCACGCAAGACCGGCGCTAGCGGGTCTGGAACCGGGCTTCGACTCTTTCTGAAAGGTGAGAACAATGGCAAGAATCTGGAAACCCCTGGCAGTGGTCGCTCTGTGTGTGGGCGCCGCCCCGGTCTGGGCCGCCGATTGTGCGGTCGAGATCGAGGGCAATGACGCAATGCAGTTCAACAAGCCCACGATCTCCGTGCCGGCCAGCTGCAAGGAATTCACCGTCAAGCTCAAGCACGTGGGCAAACTGCCCAAGACCGCCATGGGCCACAACTGGGTGCTGACCAAGACGGCAGACGTGCAGCCCGTCGCCAACGACGGCATTCCCGCCGGCGCGGCCAAGAACTACGTGAAAGACGGCGACGCCCGCGTGATCGCCCACACCAAGCTGATCGGCGGCGGCGAGTCCGACTCCGTCAAGTTCGCCGTGAGCAAGCTGAAAGCCGGTGATTCGTACACCTATTTCTGCTCGTTCCCCGGCCACTCGGCCATCATGAAGGGCACGTTGACGCTGGCCAAGTAAGCACGGGTGCCAAGCACCCCACAAAAAAGCAGCCCGATGGGCTGCTTTTTTTATGGACGGGGGCCGGCGCACGAGATGCTTCCATGCGACGTGGTCTGAACGCGACGACTGCATTCCACAGAGGGCCTTTGCGGCGCAGACCTACAGGGCTGCGCCAGGGCGGCCGCTTAGGCTTCAGGCACACGTTGTTACGCCATCCGCCGTCAGGAGCCCGCCATGTTCTCGATCCCGCTGCCCGTCACGCTGAACCAGATGTTCTCGGCTTCTTTCGTGGCCCGCTCGCGCGGGGCTGACGCCAACGCCGGCGCGCCGGTCCGGGTGGCCCCCCGTGCCCCGCTGCCGACGCCCCTGATGTCCGCCTACGAGGATCCGCTGCCTGATCTCGACCAGCGCGTGCGCAGCCTGGGCGAGTGGTAGCCGCTTGAGCCTCGGCAGGCCAGCCCCTGGCGGGGCATGCCTGCGACGTCAGGGGCTGGCA
>JAEWPH010000294.1 GCA_023460715.1 Pseudomonadota bacterium
TCCAGGCTGACCTGGATGTTGCCGGGGTGCATGTCGGCATGGAAGAACCCGTCGCGGAACACCTGGGTGAAGAAGATGGTCACGCCGTCGCGCGCGAGCTTCGGGATGTCCACCCCGGCGGCGCGCAGGCGTTCGATCTGGTTGATGGGCACGCCCTTCATGCGTTGCATGACCAGCACGTCGGAGTGGCAGAAGTCCCAGAAGATCTCCGGGATCTCGACCAGCTCCAGCCCCTGCATGTTGCGGCGCAGCTGGGCGGCGTTGGAGGCCTCGCGCACCAGGTCCAGCTCGTCGTGCAGGTAGTTGTCGAACTCGGCCACCACCTGGCGGGGCTTGAGCCGCTTGCCGTCGGCCGACAGGCTCTCCACCCAGCCGGCCATCATGCGCATCAGCGCCAAGTCGTTCTCGATGATGGGCAGCATGCCCGGGCGCAGCACCTTCACCGCCACCTCGCGCTCCTGCCCCTGGCGGTCGCGGATCACGGCGAAGTGCACCTGCGCGATCGACGCGCTGGCGATGGGCACCGGGTCGAACGCCACGAACACCTCGTCCACCCGGCGCCGGAAGGCCCTCTCGATGGTCGAGATGGCGATCTTCGAATCGAAGGGCGGCACGCGGTCCTGCAGCAGGGCCAGCTCGTCGGCGATGTCGGGCGGCAGCAGGTCGCGGCGGGTGGACAGCACCTGTCCGAACTTCACGAAGATCGGCCCCAGGCTTTCCAGCGCCTCGCGCAGCCGCTGGCCGCGCGGCGCGCGCAGGTCGCGCCCCATCGAGATCGTGCGCGCCAGCAGGCGCAGCCAGGGCTTCTGGAAGCTGGTGAGCACCAGCTCGTCCAGGCCGTAGCGCAGCGCCACCCAGACGATGGTGAAGCCGCGGAAACACCGGCTCATGGCGCGGTGCTGTCGCTGCCGGCGGATGCAGCCGTGCCGGTGCCGGTGCCCGCCGCCATGCGGGAGCCCACGAAGTTGCGCAGCGCCTGCGCCACGCGGCGCGCCACCGATCCCACGGCGTGTGCGGGAGCGTCGCCGATCACCCGCGCCAGGTCTTCCTCGACGTCCCAGCGCACGTGGTCCCCCAGCCAGTTGATCTCGGCCGCCAGCTGCACGTCGCCTTCGATGCGGATGGTGGGCTTGTCACCGCGCAGCGCGGTCTGGGCCAGCGACAGGGGGGAAGTTTCGGTAATCTCGAGCCGCAGATCGGGCGTGGCCCCGGCGGGGGCCAGGTCGAGCAAGCCGGCCGGCGTGATCAGCAGCGCCACCGAATAGGCGCGCCATTGCACGTGGGCCACCCTTCCACGCTGGCGGGCCAGCCGCTCCATCGCCTGGGGTTCCTGCATCAGCACGTGGTTCAGAAACAGCACGCCCCGGTGCTGCACTTCGTGAACCAGCCATTGCGGCGGCTGCGGACCACTGGCGAGGCGTTCGAAAAGACCGTCCAGGAACGAAAAAGGGGACTGTGTTGCCATAGTCCCCGATTATTCCCTGAACTGGCCGGACACCGGAGGCTTTTCCCTCCCGGCGCCACGACCAAATAGGCGGCCGCGTTACTGCAGGGCCTGCACGCCTGCCACCAGCCAGCCGCTGGAGCCGCTCTTGGGCTTGGTCATGTTCCACACTTCGCGGAACGGGCTCGGGCCCGCCGAAGGCTCTTCGCGGATCATGCCGGAGAACTCCACGCTGGCCATGTAGGCATCGCCCAGGTCCTCGATGCCCAGCAGTTGCGCCTCCAGCATGACCACGTCAGTGTGGTTGGGCTGGCTGGCGTCGCGGTGCGACTCGCGCTCGCTGAGCTGGGTGCGGATCTCGTCCAGCATGCCGTCGGTCATCATCGAACGCAGGGTGTTGATGTCCGAGCGGTCCCACGCAGCCTGCAGCGTGGTGAAGTTGCGCTTGGCAGCCGCCAGGAAACCGTCGGCGTCGAAGCCATCCGGAACGCCCCAGTTCTGCGAACCGGCCAGAGCGGAGCCGATCACCACGCCCGAGCTGGTGCCGCCCGCAGGCCGTGCAGCCTCGAAGGCGGTGGCATTGCGCTCCCAAGGGCGGGCCGAAGCGTCGTTGCCCACGTTGGCGGGGCTGTACTGGCGCGGCATCTGCGGCTGCACAGGCGAAGCGCCTGCGCCCGCACCCGCGCCCTGGAACGCGAAGGGCGACGCGTTGCCGCCCGCGGCAGCGGATTTGCGCGAACGCATGATCATGCCGATAACCGCGAAGGCGGCCAGGGCCAGCAGCGCGATCAGCAGGAAGTTGGCGAAACCGGCGCCCAGGCCGAGCGAGCTGGCCAGCCACGCCAGGCCCAGGCCTGCGGCCAGGCCGCCGAGCATGGCGCCCCAGGGCTTCTTGGGCGCAGCGGCTGCGGGGTTGGCGGCCGGCGTGGCCGGCTTGGCCGCGGCGTTGTTCGTGGCGGCGTTCTGCGCCGGCGCGCCCGGTGCGGCAGGCGGGTTGGCTTCACGCTGGGTGACGTTGCTCGACTGCTTGCCCACCGACTTGCCGCCACCCATGCGACGGGCGTCGGCGTCGGTGTGGGCCACCGCGAGCAACGCGACGAGGACCAGGGACCATAGTTTCATCATGTCAATCTCCAGCTACTTGTTGCAGCCCTTCGGGCTTCAGCACTTGATTCCAACATGCAAGGCCACGATGCCGCCAGTCATGTTGTGATAGTCCACATGTCCAAAGCCATTTTGCTGCATGAGGGCTTTGAGCTCTTCCTGGCCCGGATGCATGCGGATGGACTCGGCCAGGTAGCGGTAGCTGGCGTCGTCGCCGGCAACCATCTTGCCCAGACGCGGCAGCACCTTGAACGAATACCAGTCGTACGCCTTTTCCAGGGGCTTGGCAATCTTGGAAAACTCCAATACGAGCAGACGCCCACCCGGTTTGAGCACACGGCACATCTCGGCGATGGCCGCGTCCTTGTGCGTCATGTTGCGCAGCCCGAAGGCCACGCTCACCACATCGAAATGCGCATCGGGGAACGGCAGGGCCTCGGCATCGCACACCAGCGTGGGCAGCACCACGCCAGCATCGATCAGACGGTCGCGGCCGACGCGCAGCATGGCCTCGTTGATGTCGGTATGGACCACACGCCCGCTGGCGCCCACCTTCTTGGAAAAGGCCAGCGACAGGTCGCCCGTGCCGCCCGCAATGTCCAGCACCTGGCTGCCCTCGCGCAGGTTGGCCACCATCACCGTGTAGGCCTTCCAGGCCCGGTGCAGGCCCGCCGACATCAGGTCGTTCATGACGTCGTACTTGGAAGCCACCGAGTCGAACACGCCGCGCACGTGGCGCGCCTTGTCCTTCTCATCGACCGACTGGAAACCGAAATGCGTAGAGCTCATATTGAAATCCTAGGCCGGACACGGCCAGCGGTACAGCGACAACCCCGCGCCCGCCCGGGGCTTGGTGCAGGAGCAACGCTGCGAGTGGAACAAATGAAAGAAAGGGAAGCGAAAGGCCACAGCCCCGACGTCGCCACGTGAAGAGAGATCAATGGCCGCCGCAGCCGCCATGCCCGTGGCTGCCATGGCCCTTGCCCGGCATGGGCGCATCGCGGTCCAGGCCGGCGGCCGCCAGGCGGTCGAGGTACTCCGCCCACAGGGCAGACTCCTTGCTGCCCAGCTCGTAGAGGTAGTCCCAGGTGAAGATGCCGCTATCGTGGCCATCCGAGAAGGCCGGGCGCACCGCGTAGTGGCCCACGGGCTCCAGGCCGGTGAGCGTGACGCCGCGCTTGCCCGTCTGCAGCACCTCCTGCCCCGGACCATGGCCCTGAACCTCGGCAGACGGCGAATACACGCGCATCAGCTCGAACGGGATGCGGAAGGACGCTCCGTCGGAGAATGCGACCTCCAGCACGCGGGAAGTCTCGTGCACCGTGATCGATTGCGGAGTGGGCGTGCCTGCGGTCAAACCTGCCATGGGAATGTCACCTGTACCTGTTGTCTGAACGACGGGAAGAGAAGCGGGGGGAGCATTGTCCCACTGTGCTCCCGCTTGGCGCCCACGCCACAGCCCGGGAGCGTCTGAATTGACCCCCCGCGCCGGTGCGGTTACCTTTGGATGCATACATCCCCTACCGTTCTTCATGGCTGGCACTTCGGCATCTCCTGCGCACAGCAAGCTCGCACACAAGGCGTTCTGGATCATGTCACGGCGCGTCACCGTGGTGGCGGCCGGCGTGGACCTCGCCCTGCTGGGGCTCTTCACCGTGCTGGGTTCACCCCTGCTCGCCTGGCTCAATGTGCTCAGCATGGCCATCTACGCTGCGGCCTACTGGCTCCTGCTGCGGCGCGCCAACCTGGCCGCGCTGGTGCTCATCTGGCTCGAGGTGACGGGCCACGCTGCGCTCGGCACCTGGCTCATCGGGTGGGACAGCGGCTTTCACTACTACCTGCTGATGTTCATTCCCGCCATCACCGTCAGCGCCGGTCGGCAGCTGCGCCCTGCCCTGCTGCTGCTGGCGCTGTTCCTGTTTTACCTCGGGCTGCACGCCGTGTCGCAGCACTTCGGCGCCCAGGCACCCCTGGGCGCGCGGGGGCTGGCCGTGGTCCACGGTTTCAACGTCGCCGTGGTGTTCTGCATGGCGGCCTACACGGCACGCTTCTACTACGGCACGGTGCGCCGGGCAGAAGAGCAACTGCAGGCGCAGGCCGCGACGGATCCGCTCACGGGGCTGTCCAACCGGCGCAACCTTATCGCGCGGGCGGAGCGCAGCCTTGCGGACGCCCGGCTCACGGGCCGGTCTACCGCACTGGTGATCGCAGACATCGACCATTTCAAGCAGATCAACGACCGTTACGGCCACGATGCAGGCGACCAGATTCTGGTGGCCATCGGGGCATTGCTGCTGCGCGCCAGCCGCGCACACGACGTGGTGGCCCGTTGGGGCGGGGAGGAATTCCTGATCCTGCTGCCGGACACCTCGGCAGAAGCGGCCGAGGCCCTGGCGGAACGCGTGCGCAGCGCGGTGGCCGCACGCTCCATGCACCATGCCGGCGTGGCCATCGATGCCACCCTCTCTCTGGGCGTGACGGCGGTGCAGCCGGGCGAAGCCTTGTCGAGCGCCATTGCGCGCGCCGACCGCGCCCTGTACCGCAGCAAGGACACCGGACGCGACCGCGTGACGCTCGCCGGCGAACTGAGCTGATCCGCCCTCAGCCCAGCCGGCCGAGCGCCTCGGCCATGGCCTTCTCGGCCGCGGGCAGCCGCGCCACCACCTGCGCCTCGTGCTCCGGCACACGCTCGCGCAGCGCCGCGGCCCACACCGGCGCCGGGAAGTGGCTGTCCCAGGCAAAGCGCGCAATCACGTGCCAGTGCAGGTGCGGGACCATGTTGCCCAGGGCCGCCAGGTTGATCTTGGCAGGCTGCAGATGGGACCGCAGCGCGCGCTCGACCGCACACACCGCTGCCAGGCAGTGCGCGCGATCGGCATCGGACAGATCCGAGAGTTCCGCCACGTGCGCGCCCCACACTACGCGATAGAAGGCGGGGAAGCCCGCCTCGTCGGCGCGGATCACGCGCAGGCGCTCACCGCGCCAGACCAGCGTGCCACCATCCGCCTCGCACAGCGGGCAGGCAGGGGCGCCGCGCGCCGCCTCGGGAAGCACCGGGGACACGGCCGTGCCGAGCGTGGTGACCGACATGGCTACACCAGCACCCGCTCGATGCCGCCCGCATTGGCGCGCTGCACGTATTCGGGCATCCAGTTCTCACCCAGGATCTCGCGCGCCATCTCGACGACGATGTAGTCGGCTTCCAACAGACCGTTCTGCAGGTCGTCCTGGTACCGATTCAGGCCCTGCAGGCAGCTCGGGCAGCTGGTGAGGATCTTCACGTTGTCCTGCAGGCCCACGGCGCCGCTGGCGCGCAGCGCGGCCTCGCCCTTGCGGATCTCTTCTTCCTTGCGGAAGCGCACCTGCGTGGAGATGTCCGGCCGCGTCACGCCCAGCGTGCCGGACTCGCCGCAGCAGCGCTCGCTCTTGGTCACCTGCGGGCCGACCAGCGCCTTCACGGTCTTGACCGAGTCCTGCAGCTTCATCGGGTTGTGGCAGGGCTCGTGGTACAGGTAAGCGCCCTTGCCTTGCAGCGTGATGCCCTTCTCGAGCAGGTATTCGTGGATGTCGATGATGCGGCAGCCCGGGAAGATCTTGTCGAACTGGTAGCCCTGCAGCTGGTCGTAGCAGGTGCCGCAGCTGACCACCACGGTCTTGATGTCCAGGTAGTTCAGCGTGTTGGCCACGCGGTGGAACAGCACCCGGTTGTCCGTGATCATCTTCTCTGCCTTGTCGAACTGGCCGCTGCCGCGCTGCGGGTAGCCGCAGCACAGGTAGCCCGGAGGCAGCACGGTCTGCACGCCCGCATGCCAGAGCATGGCCTGGGTGGCCAGGCCCACTTGGCTGAACAGACGCTCCGATCCGCAGCCGGGGAAGTAGAACACCGCCTCCGTTTCGGCCGTGGTAGCGGCCGGGTTGCGGATGATGGGCACGTAGTCCTTGTCCTCGATGTCCAGCAGCGCGCGCGCCGTCTTCTTGGGCAGGCCACCGGGCAGCTTCTTGTTGACGAAGTGGATCACCTGCTCCTTGATGGGCGCAGTGCCCACCGTGGCCGGCGGATGGGAAGTCTGGCGGCGGCCCACGGCTCGCAGCAGGTCCACCACGGCGCGCTGGGCCTTGAAGCCCACATCCACCATGGCCGAGCGCATCAGCTTGATGGTGTCCGGGTTGGTGGCGTTCAGCATGGTCATCGCCAGCGCGTTTCCCGGGCGGAAGGTCTTCTTGCCCATCTTGCGCAGCAGGTTGCGCATGTTCATCGTCACGTCGCCGAAGTCGATCTTGACCGGGCACGGCGTGTAGCACTTGTGGCAGACGGTGCAGTGGTCGGCCACGTCCTCGAATTCCTGCCAGTGCTTGATCGACACGCCGCGGCGCGTCTGCTCTTCGTAGAGGAACGCCTCGACCAGCAGCGAGGTCGCCAGGATCTTGTTGCGCGGGCTGTAGAGCAGGCTGGCGCGCGGCACGTGCGTGGCGCATACCGGCTTGCACTTGCCGCAGCGCAGGCAGTCCTTGACCGAATCGGCGATGGCGCCGATGTCGCTCTGCTGCATGATCAGCGACTCGTGCCCCATGAGGCCAAAGCTCGGCGTGTAGGCGTTGGTCAGGTCCGAGAACATCAGCGATTCACGCGCCGAAACGGCCGCAGGCGCTTTACCAGCCTGCGCAGCGTGCTCTTGATTGCGTAGCAGCTTGCCCTTGTTGAAGCGGCCCTGCGGGTCCACGCGCTGCTTGTAATCCGCAAACGGCTGCAATTCGTCGTCGGTCAGAAACTCCAGCTTGGTGATGCCGATGCCGTGCTCGCCCGAGATCACGCCGTTCAGGCTGCGGGCCAGCACCATGATGCGCGCCACGGCTTCATGCGCCGTCTGCAGCATGTCGTAGTCGTCGCTGTTGACGGGCAGGTTGGTGTGCACGTTGCCGTCGCCGGCATGCATGTGCAGAGCCACCCACACGCGGCCCTTGAGCACGCGCTGGTGGATGGCCACGGCCTCGTCCATCACCGGCTTGAACGCTGCGCCGGCGAAGATCTTGGCCAGCGGCTCGCGCAGCTGCGTCTTCCAGCTGGCGCGCAGGGTGTGGTCCTGCAGTTGCGGAAACAGCGTTTCGACATCGCGCAGCCAGCCGGCCCACAGGGCGCGCACCTCACCCACCAAAGCCACGGCCTGGGCCACACGGTCTTCCAGCAGCTCGGCGGACGGGATTTCATGCGCGTCGTCCTGGCGGCCCAGCGGCAGGTTGCCGCGCAGGAAGAAGTCTTCCAGTGCGTCGCACAGCTTGAGCTTGTTGCGCAACGACAGTTCGATGTTGATGCGCTCGATGCCGTCGGTGTACTCGGCCATGCGCGGCAGCGGAATCACCACGTCTTCGTTGATCTTGAAGGCGTTGGTGTGGCGGCTGATGGCGGCCGTGCGCTTGCGGTCCAGCCAGAACTTCTTGCGCGCCTCGGGGCTGATGGCGATGAAGCCTTCGCCCGCACGCGAATTGGCGATGCGCACCACCTCGCTGGTCACGCGCGCCACGTCGTCGGCGTCGTCGCCGGCGATATCGCCGAACAGCACCATCTTGGGCAGGCCGCCACCGTGCTTCTTGCTCTTGGTGGCGTAGCCCACCGCCTTCAGGTAACGGTCGTCCAGATGCTCCAGGCCCGCGAGCAGCACGCCCGAGCGCTTCTGCTCGGCGAACATGAAGTCCTTGATCTCGACGATCGAGGGCACGGCGTCCTTGGCGTTGCCGAAGAACTCCAGGCACACGGTGCGCGTGTGGCTGGGCATGCGGTGCACCACCCAGCGCGCGCTGGTGATGAGGCCGTCGCAGCCCTCCTTCTGAATGCCCGGCAGGCCCGACAGGAACTTGTCCGTCACATCCTTGCCCAGGCCTTCCTTGCGGAACGTGCGGCCGGGAATCGCCAGGCGCTCGGTGCGGATCGGCGTCCTGCCGTCGGCCTCGAAGTACTGCAGCTCGAACGTGGCCGTCTCCACGTCGTGGATCTTGCCCATGTTGTGGTCCAGGCGCGTGACCTCCAGCCACTGCGCCTCGGGCGTCACCATGCGCCAGCTGACCAGGTTGTCCAGCGCCGTGCCCCACAGCACGGCCTTCTTGCCGCCCGCGTTCATGGCGATGTTGCCGCCGATGCACGAGGCCTCGGCGCTGGTCGGGTCCACAGCGAAGACGAAGCCCGCGCGCTCGGCCGCATCGGCCACGCGCTGGGTCACCACGCCGGCTTCCGTCCAGATGGTGCCCACTTCACCGTCGGTGCCCGGCAGGCGGCGCATCTCCACCTCGGTCATGGCCTCGAGCTTCTCGGTGTTGATGACCACGCTGCGCCAGGTCAGCGGAATCGCGCCGCCCGTGTAGCCGGTGCCGCCGCCGCGCGGGATGATGGTCAGCTCCAGCTCGATACACGCCTTGACCAGCGCGGCCATCTCGGCCTCGGTGTCGGGGGTGAGCACCACGAACGGGTACTCGACGCGCCAGTCGGTGGCGTCGGTCACGTGCGACACGCGCGAGAGGCCGTCGAACTTGATGTTGTCCTTGGCCGTGTGGCGGCCCAGGCGCTTTTGCACCTGGCGGCGCAGCTGCGCGGCCAGGGCGAAGGTGGCGTCGAACTCGGCGATCGCACGGCGCGCGGATTCGACCAGCTCGCCCACCAGGCGGTCGCGCTCGGCGTCTTCGCCCGGCGTGCGGCGCTTGCCGATCTCGGACAGGCGGTGCTGCAGCGCATCCACCAGGGCTTTGCGGCGGTCGGGGTTGTCCAGCAGGTCGTCCTGCAGGTAGGGGTTGCGCTGCACGACCCAGATGTCGCCCAGCACTTCGTACAGCATGCGGGCGGAGCGGCCGGTGCGGCGCTCGCGGCGCAGCTGGTCGAGCACGTCCCAGGAGGCGGAGCCCAGCAGGCGAATGACGATTTCCCGGTCGGAAAACGAGGTGTAGTTGTAGGGAATCTCGCGCAGGCGGGCGGGCTCGGCCGCCTGCGCCTGCAGGGTAGCCAGCGCTATCGGAACATTCATGGGGGTCAACCTGGGTCGGGCGCGTGGGACGCCCTTGGGCCTCGGGGCCGCGATTTTAAGCCAGCCCCCGCCGGGCTGCCGGACGCCTCAGGGGGGACGCCGCCCGGCCGGCCGCGGCCCTGGGCCAGCCGGCTACCGTTCAAAAATGATAGCGCGCTGCGCTGGATTACGCTGCGGTTTCATGCCCTTCCCCTTCAACCCCCTTGAGGGGCAAGCGCATGCAGCTATCTTTTTCGAAGCAACCTCGCACTTACCCCTCTCCGGTAGCGCCCGGAGCCGGCCACCGTCAGAACAGCACGCGGCTGCGGATGGTGCCCGGTACCTGTGCCAATTTGTCCAGGGCCAAGTCGGACGATTCGGCGTCCAGGTCGATCACCACGTAGCCGACCTTCTCGTTCGTCTGCAGGTACTGCGCGGCGATGTTGATGTGGTTGTCGGCAAACACCTGGTTGATGGCGGAGAGCACGCCCGGCACGTTGCGGTGGATGTGCAGGATACGGTGCTTGCCCGCATGCGCCGGCAGCGCCACCTCGGGGAAATTGACGGACGTGATGCTGGTGCCGTTGTCGCTGTACTTCACCAGCTTCTCGGCCACTTCCAGGCCGATGTTGGCCTGCGCCTCCATGGTGGAGCCGCCGATGTGCGGGGTGAGGATCACGTTGTCCAGCCCACGCAGGGGCGAGATGAACTCGTCCTTGTTGCTGCGCGGCTCGACGGGGAACACGTCGATGGCGGCGCCCAGCAGCTTCTTGGCCTTGAGCGCCTCGGCCAGCGGCTCGATCTCCACCACCGTACCGCGCGAGGCGTTGAGCAGGATGGCGCCGGGCTTCATCGCCGCGATCTCGGCCGCGCCGATCATCCATTGCGTGGACGGCAGCTCGGGCACGTGCAGGCTCACGATGTCGCTCTGGGCCAGCAAGGCCTGCAGCGACGGAGCCTGGCGGGCATTGCCCAGCGGCAGCTTGTTCACCACGTCGTGGAAGACCACCTGCATGCCCAGCGCTTCGGCCAGCACCGACAGCTGCGTGCCGATGGAGCCGTAGCCGACGATGCCCAGCGTCTTGCCGCGGATCTCGTAGGCGTTGTCGGCGCTCTTGAGCCAGCCGCCGCGGTGGGCCACCGCGGACTTCTCGGGCACGCCGCGCAGCAGCAGGATGGCCTCGGCCAGCACCAGCTCGGCCACCGAGCGGGTATTGGAATAAGGGGCATTGAAGACCGCGATGCCGCGCTCGCGCGCCGCATCCAGGTCGATCTGGTTGGTGCCGATGCAGAAGGCGCCCACGGCGACGAGCTTGTGGGCCTCGGCGAACACCTCGGCCGTCAGCTGCGTGCGCGAGCGGATGCCGATGAAATGCACGTCGGCGATCTTGCGCTTGAGTTCTTCGTCCGGCAGCGCCCCGGCGAGCGCTTCGATCTGCGTGTAGCCGGCGCGGCGCAGCACCTCCACGGCGGACGGGTGGATGCCCTCCAGCAACAGAAACTTGATCTTGCTTTTGTCCAGAGAGGTGGTGGCCATGGAAATGAGGAAAGTGCAGGAAAAGAGAAGCCCGGCGCGCCGTTCGCGACAGGACCGCCGAGCATTGTGCAATGCACAAAACCTTGTTGTCATCGCTGCAATTCACCGGAAAAAGCAAAGGGTTGCGTCCCGACAGTGACTCAATTTGTCACAATGCCGTCACACGGCTGCCACAATTCCCGACTGACATGCCGAAGGGGTTTCCCCGGTTGCTGCCGCGCAGACCCTGTGCGACAACGACATATTCTTGTCACGAAATGCGTCCTAACATGGGCGCTTCGTGCATTTCGTCATCCATGGAGAAACATTTCATGCAAGTTAAGCATCTGGCGCTCTCTGCTGCCATTGCGCTGTCCGTGTGCGCTCCCGCACAGGCCCAGCCCGTCGAGATTCAGTGGTGGCATTCGATGAGCGCGGCGCTGGGCGACTGGGTCAACGACCTGGCCAAGCAGTACAACGCCAGCCAGACGAACTACAAGGTGGTTCCGACCTACAAGGGCACCTACGACGAATCCATGACCGGCGCCATCGCGGCCTTCCGTGCCGGCAATGCGCCCCACATCCTGCAGGTCTTCGAAGTGGGCACGGCCACCATGATGGCCAGCAAAGGCGCCATCGTTCCCGCCGCCAAGGTGCTGAACGACGCGGGCTTCAAGTTCGATCCCACGCAATACGTGTCCGCCGTCGCCGGCTACTACACCGCGCCCAACGGCCAGATGCTGAGCTACCCGCTGAACAGCTCCACGACCATCTTCTACTACAACAAGGACGCCTTCAAGAAGGCTGGCCTGGACCCTGAAAAGGCCCCCAAGACCTGGCCGGAAGTGTTCGCTGCCGCGTCCAAGCTGAAGGCCAGCGGCCACAGCTGCCCGTTCACCACCAGCTGGATCAGCTGGACGCAGCTGGAGAGCTTCTCGCTGTGGCACAACACGCTGTTCGCCTCCAAGAACAACGGCTTCGACGGCACCGATGCCAAGCTGGAAATCAACACCCCGCTGCACGTGCGCCACTTCGAGAACCTGGCCAAGGCCTCCAAGGACGGCAGCTTCGTCTACAAGGGCCGCGGCAACGCACCTGACGCCTCGTTCCCCTCGGGCGAATGCGCCATGATCACCGGCTCCTCCGGCCTGTACGCCCGCGTCGCCAAGGAAGCCAAGTTCGCCTACGGCATTTCCGCCCTGCCCTACTACGACGACGTGAAGGGCGCGCCCCAGAACACCGCCATCGGTGGTGCCAGCCTGTGGGTGATGTCGGGCAAGAAGGCCGAGGAATACAAGGGCGTGGCCGACTTCCTGAACTTCCTGAACGACACCAAGGTGCAGGCCGCCAGCCACCAGCGCACGGGCTACCTGCCGGTGACCACCGCTGCCTACAAGCTGACGGAAGCGTCGGGCTTCTACACCAAGAACCCCGGCACGGACGTGGCCGTGACGCAGATGATCCGCAAGGCGACCGACAAGTCGCGCGGCATCCGCCTGGGCAACTTCGTGCAGATCCGCACCATCATCGACGAGGAAACGGAACAGATCTGGGCCGGCAAGAAGTCGCCCAAGGAAGCTCTGGACACCGCCGTGACCCGCGGCAACGAGCAACTGGCCCGTTTCGCACGCGCCAACAAGTAAGTCAGTTCACAGTAAGCTCCGGCACCCTTCTGCCGATGCCAGCCGGCCCCGCATGGGGCCGGTTGCATTGAGGCCCGCCGCTCTCCGCGAACCCTTCGGTTTGCCGGGCGGCGGGTCGTCTTTTTGAGAGTCTTGATATGGAAAAACGCGTCCTCTTTCGCTCCGCGTGGCTGCCCTGGGTGCTGTTGGCCCCCCAGTTGGTGGTCATCAGCATCTTCTTCTTCTGGCCTGCCGGCCAGGCCCTGGTCCAGTCCTTCCAGATGCAGGACAGCTTCGGTTTTTCCAAGGAATGGGTCGGCCTGGACAACTTCCGCGCGCTGTTCGAAGACCCGGCCTACCTGGCTTCGTTCAAGACCACGGCCTTCTTCTCGGTCCTGGTGGCGGTGAGCGGCATCTGCCTGTCGCTGATCCTGGCCATCTTCGCGGACCGCATCATCAAGGGCGCCATGGTCTACAAGACGGCCCTGCTGCTGCCGTACGCCGTCGCGCCCGCCGTGGCCGGCGTGCTGTGGATGTTCATGTTCTCGCCCTCGCTGGGCGTGGTGGCGTACATGCTGCGCCAGTCCGGCTTCGACTGGAACCACATGCTCAACTCCGACCACGCCATGGCGCTGATCGTGATCGCCGCGGTGTGGAAGCAGATCTCCTACAACTTCCTGTTCTTCCTTGCGGGCCTGCAGTCCATCCCCAAGTCGCTGATCGAGGCCGCCGCCATCGACGGCGCCGGCCCGGCCCGCCGTTTCTGGAGCATCCAGTTCCCGCTGCTGTCGCCCACCACCTTCTTCCTGCTGGTGATCAACGTGGTGTATGCGTTCTTCGACACCTTCGCCATCGTGGACGCCACCACGCAAGGCGGCCCGGGGCGCGACACGGCCATCCTGGTCTACAAGGTCTACCACGACGGCTTCAAGGCCATGGACATGGGCGGCTCGGCGGCGCAATCGGTGGTGCTGATGGCCATCGTCGTCGTTCTGACAGTCATCCAGTTCCGCTACGTCGAGAAGAAAGTGCAGTACTGATGAAACGACACCCCCCTGAGGCGCTGCGCGCCTTCCCCCCGCTCTCGCCGTGCTGCGCACGGCGGGCAGGGGGACGCAGCCCTCGCTGCGGGGCGGCCCTTGCTCGGCTGCCTTGGTCTGGGCCGTGCGCAATTCACGCGCCCTCGGCAATGCACACATCGGAAAACTCAAATGGTTGAACGCAGTCCTTATCTCAAATTGTTCTCGCACCTGATCATGGTGCTGGGCGTGATCATCGTCGGCTTCCCGCTGTACCTGGCGTTCGTGGCCTCCACGCACACCGCGCAGGACATCGTGCAGGTGCCCATGCCCCTGCTGCCGGGCAGCAACTTCTGGCAGACCTACCGCGACACGCTGTTCGGCGGCGGCTCGGGCCCCGGCTCCAGCGCGCCCGTCGCCCACATGATGTGGGTGAGCTTCGTGACGGCCATGGTCATCACGCTGGGCAAGATCGCCATCTCGCTGCTGTCGGCCTTCGCCATCGTGTACTTCCGCTTCCCCTTCAAGGGCATCTGCTTCTGGCTGATCTTCATCACGCTGATGCTGCCGGTGGAAGTGCGCATCGGCCCCACCTACCAGGTGGTGTCCGACCTCGGCATGCTCAACAGCTACGCCGGCCTCACGATTCCGCTGATCGCCTCGGCCACGGCCACCTTCCTGTTCCGCCAGTTCTTCCTGACGGTGCCGGACGAACTGGTCGAGGCCGCCCGCGTGGACGGCGCCGGCCCGATGCGCTTCTTCAAGGACATCCTGGTGCCGCTGTCGCGCACGTCGATCGCCGCGCTGTTCGTGATCCAGTTCATCTACGGCTGGAACCAGTATCTGTGGCCGCTGCTGATCGCCACCGACGAAAGCATGTATCCGGTCGTGATCGGCATCAAGCGGATGATCAGCGGCGGCGATGCCGGCAACGACTGGAACATCGTCATGGCCACGGCCCTGCTGGCAATGGTGCCGCCGACCATCGTCGTGGTGGCGATGCAGAAGTGGTTCGTCAGAGGCCTGGTGGAAACCGAAAAATAGACCCATGGCATCCTCCATATCCCTTCGCAACGTCGTCAAGCACTACGGTACGGGCGCCAAGACAGTCAAAGTCATCCATGGCGTGAACGCCGAGATCGGCGCTGGCGAATTCATCGTGATCGTGGGCCCCTCCGGCTGCGGCAAATCCACGCTGCTGCGGATGGTGGCCGGGCTCGAGGAAATCACCGGCGGCGAGATCGCCATCGGGGCGCGCGTCGTCAACCAGCTCGAGCCCGCCGATCGCGATATCGCCATGGTGTTCCAGAACTATGCGCTCTACCCGCACATGAGCGTGTTCGACAACATGGCCTATGGCCTGAAGATCAAGAAGCTGCCCAAGGAGCAGATTCAGCAGCGAGTGGACAAGGCCGCTCGCATCCTCGAGCTCTCCCACCTGCTGCAGCGCAAGCCACGCGAACTGTCCGGCGGCCAGCGCCAGCGCGTCGCGATGGGCCGGGCGATCGTGCGGGCACCCAAGGCCTTCCTCTTCGACGAGCCGCTCTCGAACCTCGACGCCGCGCTTCGCGGCACCATGCGCCTCGAGATCTCCGAGCTCCACCAGCAGCTCGGCAAGACGATGATCTACGTCACCC
>JAEWPH010000295.1 GCA_023460715.1 Pseudomonadota bacterium
GCGGCCCGGGCCGGGCCGTGGGGTGACGCTGCGGCGGGTTGCTCAGGACTCAGAGCGTTTTTGCCCTTCCGCGCTTATTCCATCAGCGCAAGCAGCTACCAAAGTAGTAGCATCACACCATGATCACCTGCACCCTGCGCTACATCATCGATCCCTACAAGCTGGCCGAGTTCGAGCACTACGGCCGGTTGTGGATCCCGCTGGTCGAGAGGTTCGGCGGACGCCACCACGGCTACTTCCTGCCCTCGGAGGGCGCCAACAACATCGCGCTGGCGATGTTCACCTTCCCGTCCCTGGCGGCCTACGAAACCTACCGCCAGCAGTCGCTGCAGGATGCCGAATGCCTGGCCGCATTCCGTTACGCGGAAGAGACGCGCTGCATCCTGAGCTACGAGCGGAGCTTCTTCCGGCCGGTGTTCGGAGACAGCTCCTCCGCAGCGGGCTGACCACCTCCGCCGGCGCTTGAAGCGCGTAAAGCGCGGTGTCGCCCGGCAAGGGGCGTAGCCAACGTCCGCGCGGCCTAGGCCGGCGCGAACACCAGCCCCACGCGCAGCCCCTGCCCGTCCGGCCCGGTGCCCAGCACCAGCCGCGCACCCAGCAGATCGGCGTAGCGCGCCACGATGGCCAGCCCCAGGCCGGCGCCCTGCCCCAGGCGCTCGCCTTCGCGGCCCTGCGCCCAGCGCTGCAGCAGCTCCGCGCGCAGGTCCGGGTCGATGCCCGGGCCGTTGTCCAGCACCGTCAGCACCACGCTGGCCCCGTCCGGCCCCTCAGGGCCCTCGCGCACGATCTCCACCGTGATGCGCGGCACCACGCCGTCGTCCTCCGGGCGGCCGTAGCGCAGTGCGTTGTCGATCAGGTTGTTCACCACCCCCTCGATGAGCACCGCCTGCCCCGCCACCCGCACCGGCTGCTCCAGCCCGCGGGCGCCCAGGTCCACGCCTGCGGCATCGGCACGCGGCAGAAAGGGCAGCACGGCATCGCGCACCAGTTCGTTCAGGGCCAGGGGCTGGCGCGGCATGGCGCCGCGCACCTCGTCCGCCAGGGCCAAGGCCAGCAACTGGTCCACCAGGTGGCTGGTGCGGGCCTCGCTGTCGGCCACGCCGGCGAGCTGCTCGCGCCACACGGCCGGGTCCTTCTGGGCCAGGCCATAGGCCGCCAGGGCGCGGATGCCGGCCAGCGGCGTGCGCAGCTCGTGCGCCACGTTGCCGGCAAATTCGCGCTGCGCCCGCACGCCCTGGGCCACGCGCTCCAGCAGGCCGTTCACCGCTCCGCCCAGGTGCTGCAGATCGCGCGTGGACGACGCCACCGCCACCGGTTCCAGGTCCCGTGCATCGCGGTCCGCCAAGGCCGCCTGGAAGTCCGCCAGCGGCTGCAGCTCGGCCTGGATGGCCCGGCGCATCCAGAACGCCAGCAACCCCAGCAGCAGCACCTGGGAGACCGCTGAATACAGCAGCACGCCGCGCAGCATGGCGCTGCGCGCGTGCACCGTCTGTGCCGTGATGACCTCGAAGGCCTGCGGCTCGTTCACACGCACGCGCACGGCGCGCAGGGCCCGGCCGCGGTAGCTGATGTCCGAGAACCGGTAGGCGTCGTCGCCGCGCGGCGGCGGCACGGGCAGGCTCGCGTTGCCCGACAGCTGCGTGCCGTCGGGCAGCAGCACCGCGAAATAGACCGTCTCCACCTGGTCGAAGAGCACCGACTTGAGTTCGCGCGAGGTGAGGGCCAGATCCAGCGCGCCTTCGTTGAGGCGCACGTTGGCCGCCACGGCATAGGCGTCGTCCAGCAGCGACCGGTCGAAGGCGCGCTGCGTGAAGCCGTTGGCCACCAGCACCGAGATGGCGGCGCCCGCGAACCAGGTCAGCGCCAGCGGCACCAGCACGTGGCGCAGCAGCCGCGAGCGCAGGGACGGCAGGACGGGCGGTGCGGCCGCGGGCTGCGGTGCGCTCACGGAGCGGACTCCGGCAGGCCGGCAACGGCGCCCCCGGCGTCGGCCTCCAGCATGTAACCCAGCCCGCGCATCGTCCGGATGCCCGCGCCGCTGCCCTGCAGCTTCCTGCGCAGGCGCGAGATGAAGGCCTCCAGCGCGTTGTCGCCCAGCGTGTCGTCGAAGTCCGAGAGCTTCTCCGACAACGTGCGCTTGCTCACGACGCGGCACGGCGGCGTCATCAGCTCCCACAGCACCTCGAACTCGCGCGCCGGCAGCTCGAAGGGCTGGCCCTGCAGCGTGAAGCGGCGGGCGCGGCGATCCAGCTCCAGGGTGCCGGTGCGGGTGCGGTCGTCGGCGCTCTGGCTGCGGCGCACCAGGGCGCGCAGGCGGGCTTCCACCTCGTCCAGATCGAACGGCTTGCCCAGGTAATCGTCGGCGCCGGCGTCCAACCCGGCGATGCGCTCTTCCTTGCGGTCGCGCGCGGTGAGCACCAGCACGGGCGTACGGTCGCCCCGCGCCCGGGCAGCACGCAAGGCCGACAGGCCGCTGCCCTGCTGGCTGAGCGGGCGCCCGTCCAGCGGCAGGTTCAGATCCAGCAGGACGGCATCGAAGGGCTGCACTTTCCAGAAATGGTCGGCATCGGCCACGGTGCTGGCGGCGTCCACGCGATGACCGGCGTCGGCCAGACTGCGCTGCATCACGCCGCGCAGCACGGCGTCGTCTTCGACCAGGAGGATGCGCATAGAAGAAAGGCAGGAAGGAAGAGAAACGAACGGCACCGCCGGCACGCGGGCCCCAGGGCGCATACCCCGCATTGTGTCGCGCTCCGGGCGCTCCGGGGGCGGGGCGCGCGCGTCGGCTTGGTCAGGCCGTGGTCAGGTTCGCCCGCCGATAAAGGCTGCCATGCGCTCCACGACTCCTTCTCCTTCGCTCCGCCGCCCTGCCGCGCTGCGGGCCGCCGCTGCAGCCAGCCTGCTGGCCTGCGGCGCCGTATGGCTCACGGCCATGCCCGCCCATGCCCAGAATGCGCTGCCGACGCCCGCCGCCAACGCCGCAGCATCCACGGGCACCGGCTGGACCCTTGCCCAGGCGCTGGCCGCCGCCCGCGACAACAGCGACGTCAACCAGGCTCGCCAGGAACTGGCCGGCGCGCGCGCCGACGTGCTGGGCGCCAACCACGCCCCTCTGCCCTCGCTGACCACCAAGGCCAGCTCCATCGATCTGCAGCACGGCCCCGGCCCGGGCAACGTGTTCACGCGCAAGCGCATCGACAAGTCGGTGGGCATCGACTGGACCTGGGAGCGCGGCGGCAAGCGCGCGCTGCGCACGCAGGCGGCCGAGCGCGCGGCGGACGCCGCCCAGGCCGACGTGGAGGACGTGCAGGTGCAGCAGGCGCAGGCCGCCCTGTCCGCCTACTACGACCTGCTGGCCGCGCAGGACCGCCTGCGCGAGGTGGCGGCCATCGAGCGCAGCCTGGGCGACGTGGCCGGCCTGGCCGACCGCCGGGTGAAGGCCGGCGATCTGTCCGCGCAGGACGCGGCCCGCACCCGCATCGAGGCCGAC
>JAEWPH010000296.1 GCA_023460715.1 Pseudomonadota bacterium
GACGCGCGCCGGCGCAGACGGTCGCGCCACCCTTTCAACGTCCGAAGCCGGCGGTGACCGCCGCCGCACGCCGCCGTATGCCTCCCCGTGGGTCTCGCAGAGCCGTACGCATCGGCCCGCGCCCGTAGCAGGGCCGGGCCGGCTACGCCCCTTCCAGCCCGCCATTCCCTCGGCTGCCGCCTAGCAGCCGCAGCCCGGTGCCTCCTTGCGCCAGCACAAGCGTGCCGCAACCAGGCGCGGCACCCAGGGTTTACCCCATCAGCAGATACCCGTAGAGCAGCGCCACGACAGGCGCACGACAGGGTGCAAACCTAAGGTTCACCCCCGCCAGACCGCCCCGCGAGGCGGCGGCCCAGGCGCTGCGCCCGCCCGCTCGGCGCGCCCGCCCTGGACCAGCGCGTTCTGCCCGGAGACACCATGACCCACGCACAGAAAGACCTTTGCCCATGCTGCTGACCCTGCTCGGATTCGGCATGGTGCTGACCTTCATGACCCTGATCATGACCAAGCGGCTCTCCCCCCTGGTCGCGCTGATCAGCATTCCCATCGTGTTCGCGCTCATCGGTGGCTTCGCGCCGACCATGGGCGCGATGATGCTGGACGGCATCCGCAAGATCGCGCCCACGGGCGTGATGCTGATGTTCGCCATCCTGTACTTCGGCGTGATGATCCATGCGGGCATGTTCGACCCGGTGGTGCGCATCATCCTCAAGCTGGTCAAGGGCGATCCGCTGCGCATCGTGATCGGCTCGACCATGCTGGCGCTGCTGATCTCGCTGGACGGCGACGGCTCGACCACGTACATGATCACCATCGCGTCGATGCTGCCGCTGTACAAGCGGCTCAAGATGAACCCGCTCAACCTCACTTGCGTGGCCATCCTGGCCAGCGGGCTGATGAACCTCACGCCCTGGGGCGGCCCCACGGCGCGTGCGGCGAGCGCGCTGCATGTGGACCCGGGCGAGGTGTTCGTGCCCATGATTCCCTCCATCGGCCTTGCCATCGTGGCGCTGCTGGGCGTGGCGTTCTACCTCGGCCTGCGCGAGCGCCGGCGCCTGGGCACGGTGGCGCTGCCGCCCTACCCCGTGGCCGAGTTCGTGGAGGCCGACGGCGAGACCTCGGGCGAGCACCTGCCGCCCACGCAGCAGGATGCGCCCGACATGCGCCGCCCGCGCCTGCTGTGGGTGAACCTGGCGCTCACGTCGGCGCTGATGGTCGCCCTGGTGATGGGCCTGCTGCCGCTGCCGGTGCTGTTCATGATCGGCTTTGCCGTGGCCATCGTCATCAACTACCCCAACGTGGACCAGCAGCGCGCGCTGGTGGCCGAATACGCCGGCAATGCGCTGGCCGTGGTGTCGCTGATCTTCGCCGCCGGCGTGTTCACCGGCATCCTGTCCGGCACGGGCATGGTCGAGGCGATGTCGCGCGGCCTGCTGGCGGCCATTCCCGACAGCATGGGGCCGTACATGCCCACCATCACCGCGCTGCTGAGCATGCCGCTGACGTTCTTCATGTCCAACGACGCGTTCTACTTCGGCGTGCTGCCCATCCTGAACGAGGCCGCGCAGCACTACGGCATCAGCGCGGTGGAAATGGCGCGCGCCTCGCTCATCGGCCAGCCCGTGCACCTGCTGAGCCCGCTGGTGCCCTCCACCTACCTGCTGGTGGGCCTGGCCGGCGTGGACTTCGGCGACCACCAGCGCTTTACGCTCAAGTGGGCGGTGCTGGTCTGCCTGGCGCTGATGGGCGCGGCGCTGATGATGGGCCTGTTCCCGCTGATGGGCCACGCCGTCGCCGGCGGCGGCTGAACGCCGAGCGGCGGCGGCCGGATCGGCCGCCCGCACGCGGCGCCCACCGCTACATAAAAAAGAGCAGGTAGCGCTTGCCCATCAAGCGATCCCTGCTCTTTTCTATTGGAAATCCTTAATCTTTCAGCGCAAGCAGCTCACTTAAGAATAGCAAGCACCCTGCCGCGCTCCAGGATTGCCTGAGGCCGCGCGTCACACCGTCGGGGGCCGGTTGGTATAGCTGGCGTTGCCCAGGCCCGTGCCCACCGTCAACACCGCCCAGCGCTTCACGTCCTGGGTGAACGGCAGTTCGGACAGGCCCTGCACCACCGCATCGTTGTGCAGGCAGACCTGCGTACGGCCATCGCCAATCGAAGGCAGCCGGTCGCACAGATCACGCGGCAGGTGAAAGCGCATGCTCTCCCAGTTGCCCGGCAGGTTCTGCGTGCCGCCGGCCAGGGAGCCGTCCTCGCAGATCAGCCCCGGGCAGGCCACGCCGATGAAGGGCGCCACGCGGATGTCGTGCTTCTCGGCGTACTCCAGCAGCTTTTCCAGCATGCCGGCGATGCCTTCCACCAGTTCGTCGCGCTTCGGGTCCTCGGCCGCATGGCCCCATTTCTCGCGGCGCACGACCTCGGCGCGGGACATGTCCGGCGCCTTGTGCAGGTGCGTCACCACCACGCCGCAGCGCACGTTGGTGCCGCCGATGTCCACCGCCAGAATGGCGTCGTAACTCTGCAGCAATGCGGTCGGCGCCAGATGCACCCAGCCCACCAGGCCGCCGTCGTCGGCGTGGTGGCGCAGCGTGCGCAACTCCACCGGCACCTTGTCCTTGGTGAGCAGCTTGGCCGCCGCCTCGATGGCCTGCTGGCCCACCTCGCTCTGGTGGAAGCCGCCGCCCACGATCACGCGCTCCACGCCCTTCCAGGTCTTGTGCTTGAGAAAGCGCTGCGTCACGTGGGACAGCTGGATCGCGTAGTCCTCCTGCGCCGCGCGGATGGCCGCCGCGGCCGGGCCGTCGCGCTCGAGCAGTTCGTCGAGCTTCTGCTTGCCGATCTCCTGCGTGGGCTTGGAGCCCAGCGGGTCCTTGCCGGCCATCTCGGTGAACAGCTTGCGCCAGGCGTCCAGCATGTGCCGGAAAGCGGTGCGGCTGGCGTTGTCGCCAATGAACTCATCGCCCTCGCGCAGCTCCAGGCTGTAGCCGTCGATGACGACCGACGGCAGCTCCAGCTCGCCGTGGGGGCCCAGCACGCACAGATCGCGCTGGGCCTTCAATTCCTTCTCGCTCAGGCGCTCGCCCGCCTTGCGCGGGGAACCGCCCTCTTTCTTCTTGTCCTTAGACGCCATTGCATCCCTCATGCAGCCCGCACCGCGCGGGCCGTAGCGGCAGATGGTGACTTGCCAGTCCCCTGCGGCGCGTCAGCAAACATCCCAACATGGCGCCCGCCATGCCCCGCCCGCCGGGCTTTTCACTACGTTTTCGATAGCTGCACGCGCTCGCATTCATTGGGCCGCAGGCCGCTATGGCTTGAATCGATCACCACAGCAGCCGGCGCTTCGCGGCAAGCCCCAGCCCCACGGCGGCAAAGACCGCTGCGCCGAAAACCCACCCCGACAGGGCTCCCGCCATGCTGCCCGAGAGCAAGGTGCCGATGGTGCAGCCCAGGCCCGTCATCGCGCCCCAGCCCAGCAGCACACCGCCGGCCACGCCGCGCGATGCATCCCGCCACGTGGGCCAGCGCGGCGCAAACTGCCGGCTCGCCAGCGCGGCGATGAAGGCGCCCGCCACCAGCCCCCCGATCAGCGCCGCGTTGGGCGTGAGCCACTGCGCCGTCGGGGCGGTGGCGCAGCCGGCAAAGCCGTCCAGGCCATTCAGGCGGTCCGGAATCCAGCCCAGCCCCTGCGCCCAAGAGCGCGCCGCACTGCCCAGCGTGGCCGTCACACCCAGGGGCCGCATGCGCACGATCACCAGCGCTCCGATCACACCCACCGCCAGCCCGCCCACCCAGTACGGCCACCGCCCCTGCCAAAGCCGGGCCCAGGCCACGCCCAGTGGCGGCACGCCCGCGCCCGCCGAATCCACGCGGGCCGAGGCCGCCGAAGCGACCGGCTCTGCAGGCATCTGGCCGCCCTGGCGGGCAAAACCCCGCCACAGCCACGCGGCCACCGCCAGCAGCACGCTGCCCTGCAGCAGCAGTGCGCCGCCATAGCCCAGATGGGCCGGCAGCCACACGACGGGCGCATCCGCCACGCTCCAGCTGTAGAGCGCATTCCAGCTCTTGAAGCCCAGGATGAAACCCAGCGCCGTGCCCAGCAGCGCGAAGGGCGCGACGGCCGAGCCTTCGGCCAGTCGGTACCAGTGCGCGCTGATGCACGAGCCCGACACCACCATGCCCAGGCCGAAGGCCAGCCCGGCCAACACCAGCACGCCGCTCACCGGCCCGATGTGCATGTCTGGCGGCAGGGAGCCCGCACGCGGGTCCGGCACCCAGGCGCCCAGCACCGCCGTGGTCGCCACCACGCCGATGCCCAGGGCCAGCACGATGGACAGCAGCCCCCGCGGGTCGCGGCCCTCGAACCAGTCGCGGGCATGGCAGTAGAAGCAGAACCGTGCGCGCTGCAGCACCAGGCCCAGCGCCGCACCCACCAGCCACGCAAAGGCCAGCGTGCGCCCGCCGCTGGCCGCCCACTGGGGCAGTCCCTGTGCCACCCCCAGCACCCCCACCAGCAGCGCCGCGGCTGCCAGCGCATGGATCGACAAAGGCATCGTCCCGTTCCTTCCCCAACTGTTCACGCCAAAAAAAAGCCCGCACGAAGCGGGCTGTGAAGGAGACCCCCTACTGACAAAACAGGAACCGCGGGTCAGGCGGTGCCGGGGCGGTGCCGCGTCAACCGGCTGTAGCGCGGCCCGGCTGGCAATCCTTTACTTGGCGGCCCACACGGTGCCGGACGGATTGGTGATGGGCACGCCCACCGCGTTGCCGTACTCGGTCCACGAGCCGTCGTAGTTCTTCACCGAATACCCCAGGATCTTGTTCAGCGCGAACCAGGTGTGGCTGGAACGCTCGCCGATGCGGCAGTACGTGATGATGGGCTTGCTGCCGTCGATGCCCACGGCGGCGTAGAGCTTGCGCAGATCGTCTGCGGACTTGAACGTGCCGTCTTCGCGCACCGCCTGGCCCCAGGGCACGTTGGCGGCGCCGGGAATGTGGCCCGCGCGGATCGACAGCTCGGGCACGCCCGCCGGGGCGAAGACCTTGCCGCTGTATTCATCGGCCGAGCGGATGTCCACTAGCTTGGCGTCGCTCTTGCCCTCGGCCGCAGCCAGCGCATCCGACAGGCGGGCCCGCAGGTTCGTGTTCACGGCCGCCACGCGGTAGGTGGTGGCGGCATACTCGGGCACGCGGTTGTTGAGGGGCCGGCTCTCGGCCTCCCACTTCTTGCGGCCACCATCGAGCAGCTTGACGTTCTTCACGCCGTAGATGTCGAACACCCAGGCGCCCCAGGCAGCGAACCAGTTGTTGGTGTCGCCATAGAGCACCACGGTGGTGTCGGGCGCCACGCCGGCCTTGGACAGCAGCGCCTCGAAGGCCTCCTTGCCGACGATGTCGCGGCGCACCTTGTCGTTCAGGTCGTTGTGCCATGAGAAGTTCACGGCGCCGGGCACATGGCTGCGCTCGTACAGGCCGGGGTTCACGCTCACCTCGATCACGCGCACCTTGGCGTTGTCCAGGTTCTGGGCCAGCCATTCCGTGGTGACCAGCGGGCCCGCGGCGGTGGCGCCGCCCGTATTCGCAGCGGCCAGGGGCGCCCAGGCCGCGCCGACGAGCCATGAGCCGACCCAGGCCCAGCGGCGCAGGCGGTGGCGCACCCCATGGCGGGTGGCCGTCGATGTCTGGTGCGGTGCCAACGTATGCGTCATGTCCCTCGATCCTTTCGTTGCAGATCGGCAGCCTGACTGGTGCCGTTGCAACGGAATCTAAGGGCCGGTAAGACGCGGGCCAACCAAGCAAAACGTGCTTGCTTATGCGCAAAGCATTGAGCGCTTGCGGCAGGCAGCCTGCCTCAAAAGCAAAAAGCCCGCGTCGGGCAGGACGGCGGGCTTGGCGGGAAGGAATCTGGAGCGGGTGAAGGGAATCGAACCCTCGTATGAAGCTTGGGAAGCTGCCGTTCTACCATTGAACTACACCCGCATGGCGCTGCAGCGCTGGATGGGCATGGGGCCTGCCAGGCTGAGCGGGGGATTATAGGGGCCACGCGCTGCCGGCAGACAGACCCGTGCATCCGATGCACCGAAGGCGCGGGCGACAAAGCACCGCGGCTTCCAAGGCGGGCGTTAAGCCATCGGCCCCGCGGTGCCCGCACAGGGCGCGATCGGTGGCAGGTCCGCCAAGGCGCGCAGTCGCAGAAGGCTGTCGAACCTGCGCGGCTCCCCCGTCAGCGGATCGGTGAACGCCAAGGACCGCGCCAGCAACTGCAGGGGGTTCGAGTAATCGCCTTCGGGCGGATCGTTCACTTCGGGGTAGAAGGCATCACCGCAGAGGGGCAGGCCCAGCGCAGCCATGTGCACGCGCAGCTGGTGGCGCTTGCCGGTGACGGGCGACAGCCGGTAACGTGCCCAGCCGCCCAGGCGCTCGATCACCTCCATGTGGGTGCAGGTGTTCGGCTCGCCGGCGACTTCGTGCATGCGAAAGAACTGCGCGCCTTCTTCCATGCGGCTGGTGTGCGTGCGCGGAAACGGCAGGTCTTCGCGCCAGGGGGCGATCGCCTCGTAGGTCTTGTGCACGGTGCGGTCGCGGAACAGTGCCTGGTAGCGCCCCCGCGTGCTGCGCTGCACCGAGAACAGCACCAGCCCGGCGGTGTCGCGGTCGATGCGGTGCACGGGGGACAGCTCGCGCAGTTGCAGCCGGCGCTTGAGGCGCACCAGCAGCGTCTGCTGCAGGTAACGGCCGGAGGGCACGACGGGCAGGAAGTGCGGCTTGTCGGCCACCAGCAAATGCTCGTCCTGGTAGAGGATGGATTCCGCAAAGGGAATCTCGCGTTCCTCTGGCAGCTCGCGGTAGTAGTACAGCCGGACACCCGGCCGCACTGGCTGCTGCGGCGTGGCCGGGTCGCCGAATTCGTCCACCACCTCGCCCAGTGCCATGCGACGCAGCCAGTCGTCGCGGCTCACGGCTGGCAGGTGGTGGGCCAGAAAGTCCAGCACCAGGCCCTGCCCGGCAGACGGCTGGACCACGCAACTGGGACTCACGCCGTCCCGCACTGGCAGGACACGAGGATCGTGGCTGTTGTACATGGCGGGCGATTGTAGGCAGCGCCGACAGCCCTTTTGATGACGCCAGCAGTGCTGTAGGACAAGAGCGGCAAACGGTTGCCGATACGGTGCAACGGGGGGCCGCCGCACTAGCATTCGGGCCTAAGACTCCTACCGGTGTTCCGCCGGTGCAGCAGCAGGCGAGGTTCCGCACACCGCACGTGCCCATCCGGCCCTGCCCCGCCGCAGCGCCGCAGGAACCCGCCATCGACATGACCGCTGATTCACCCCCCTCGCCCTCCGCTGCCGCTCCCCGCCCGTCCCGAAAGACGCACTGGGTGATTCGGTGGCTGCTGGGTACGTTGGCCGCGCTGGTGGCCCTGCTGGTGGTGGCGGCCATCCTGATCACCCATTGGGACTGGAACCGCCACAAACCGTGGATCAACGAGAAGGTAAGCGAGGCCACGGGCCGCCGCTTCGCCATCGAAGGGGATCTGTCGGCCGATTGGCACTGGCCCCAGCCGCTGGAAACCGGCTGGCGCCGCTGGGTGCCCGGCGTGACAGTGCAGGCCCGGCAGCTGGTGATGGACAACCCGCCGCAGTTCGCGATCGCAGAAGAGCCCGCGGCCGGGGACAAGACCCTGCCCGCCGTGCCGCGCAAGCCCGCGCCCCGGCGGGTGACGGCGGCAGCCAGCGCGGATGCACCGGCTGCGGCAGCGTCGTCAGCGGCGTTGGCCGCCTCGGCTGCGTCCGCCGCGAACGGAGCAGCTTCCACCCCGGCCGTGCAGGCCTCGGCGGCGCAGACGCAGCCTGCACCAACCGCCGTCTCCAGCGCCCTGGCCCGGGAGAACGGCGACCCCGAAGCCGATGCGCCACCACGCCCGCCCGAGACCATGGGCACCATCGGCAGTGCCAGCGCCACGCTGCAGCTGCTGCCGTTGCTTGCACGCACCGTGGTGCTCGACACCGTGGTGCTCACGGCACCGGACATCGTGCTCGGCCGCAAGTCGGATGGCACCAACAACTGGACCTTCCAGCGGCGCGAGGACAGCGGCGAGACCGAACCGAAGGACAACCCCTGGGACCTGAGCGTGGGCCAGCTCATCATCCGCGGCGGCTGGCTGGGTTATTCCGACGGCAGCAAGGACCTGGCGCTGCGTGCCCGCATCGACACCATCGACACGCCCGCCGGGCAGGCTCCGGGCAAGTACGGCGTGCGCGTCGGACTGGAGGGGCGCTACGGCAAGGCGCGCGTGCAGGGCGAGGGCCAGGGCGGCTCCATCCTCTCGCTGCGCGACAAGGTGGTGAACTATCCGCTGCAGTTCAAGGCCCGCGCCGGCAGCGTGCAGACCGAGGTCGAGGGCATCCTCGCCAACCCCGCGGCGCTGGACGGCATGGACCTGCAGGTGATGCTCAAGGCCAGCAGCATGGCAGACCTCTATGCCCTGACCAGGCTCGTCCTGCCCAACACGCCGCCCTTCCAGACGCGTGGGCACCTGGTGGGCAATCTGCGCCCCGATCAGGCCACGTGGGAGTACCGGGAGTTCCATGGCACCGTGGGTGAAAGCGACCTGCACGGCGGCCTGAAGTACACCTCCGGCCAGCCCCGGCCCAAGCTGCAGGGCACGATGACCTCCAAGCAGCTGCGGCTGGCCGACCTGGGCCCCGTCATCGGCACGCCCAGCGAGGAAGGCAAGGCACAGACGGGCACTTCCAAGCGGCCCGGCAAGGTGCTGCCCGACTCCGCCTTCGCCACGGACCGCTGGAACGCCATGGACGTGGACCTGACGTTCACCGGCGAGCGCATCGTGCGCCCCGGCAGCCTGCCGATCGAGAACCTGAACGTGCACGCCGTGCTCGACAATGCGCAGCTGACGCTGTCGCCGCTGCGCTTCGGCGTGGCGCAGGGCAAGATCGACTCGCAGGTGGTGCTCGACAGCCGCTCGGGCCCGCTCAAGACGCAGCTGCGCGGTACGGTGGAAGGGTTGCGCCTCTCCGCCCTCTTCCCCGAGGTCGACCTGATGAAGAAGAGCTTCGGGCGGCTGGATGGCGCGGTCGCCCTGGCGGCCAATGGCAACTCGGTCGCCCGCATGCTGGGCAGCAGTTCGGGCGAGGCCCGCCTGTACATCCGCGATGGCACCTTCAGCAAGCAGATGCTGGACCTGGCCGCGCTCAATGTGGGCAGCGTGGTGGTGGCCAAGCTGTTCGGCGAGAACGAGGAAGTGAAGCTGCGCTGCGCCGTGGCCGACTTCGCCGTGAACAACGGCGTGGCGCAGACACGCTCGGTCAAGCTCAGCACCGACGAAGCCGTGGTGCAGGCCACCGGAACCGTGGACCTGGGCAACGAGCAGATGGATCTGCGCATCAAGCCGGAATCGCTGCAATGGAAATTCCTGTCCCTGCGCACGCCGCTGTATGTGCGAGGCACCTTCGCTGATCCGAAGGTGGGCGTGGAAGCCGGCCCGCTGCTGCTGCGTGCCGGGGCGGCAGTGGCTGCGGTCGCCGTGGCGCCCGTGGCACTGGCCCTGGTGCCCATCACCGTGCCCGCGGCAGACGACGACGAGAACTGCGCCGCCCTGCTGGCGCGGGCCAACGACGCGGTCAAGACCGGCAAGCCCGGCGCCGCACGGCCGGCCCGCGCTCCGGCATCCGCCGCTTCGCCCGCGCGCTGAGCCCTCCTCGCGTGCAGCGGCGGCGCCCCCCGTCAGCGGTCAGCGGGTACGGTCACCTGTACCACCACGCCGCCCTGGGCGCCGTTCAGCACCTGCAAGGTGCCGCCAGTCCGCGCCACGCGCTCCCGCATGCTCGCCATGCCCAGGCCGGTGTGGACCAGGCCGCCGGGCGGCAAGCCCTTGCCGTTGTCCGAGACGGTCAGGTGCCATGCCCGGCCTGCGGGCGTTTCCTGCAGCGCCAGGGAGACCGAAACCTCCGTGGCCTGCGCATGCTGCAGCACGTTGCTGACAGCTTCCCGCACCACGCAGGTCAGCTCCCGGGCGCGCGTGCCAGCAGGCATGCCCTGGGCCCACTCCACGGACCAGACGAGCCGGATGTGGCGGCCCTCCAGCACCGGCTGCAGGCGGTGCCGCAGGCGCGCCAGACTGTCCGTCAGCGCATCGTCGTGGCCATCCATGGAGTCCACCAGCAGGCGTGCATCGAGCATGCACTGCTCCAGCGCCTGCCGGGCCTGCGCGGGGGCATCGGCGTCCAGCAGCGCCATGGCGCTGACCAGTTGCGAGCCGATCTGGTCATGCAGGTCGCGGGCGATACGGCGGCGCTCGTCCCGCAGTTCGGGACTGGGCCGCAGGTGGCGGCGCGGGCGCCACCGCAGCACGCGCGGCAGCTGCGGCAACAACAGCGCGCCCATGCCCAGATTGCACGCCAGGCTGGCCAGGTACCAGCCCAGCCAGCCGCTCTGCGCCAGGGGCGCATGCAGCCAGAGCAGCACCCCGACATGCACCGCCAGTTGGGCGGCCCAGAGCCCCACACAGGCCAAGGCGAACACGGGAGGACGGGACAGGAACACGGTGCATCAGCCGTCAGGCACGGCCCCAGGGCGTCAGGCAGCAGATCGATCCCGGATCAGAACAGGCCTCTGAGCGAGGCGAAGCGCACCGCCTGGGCCCGCGTGCGCACCTGCAGCTTGCGGTAGATGTTCTTGATGTGCGTGTTCACGGTCATGGCACTGATGAGCAGGCGGGCGCCGATCTCCGCGCTGGTGTAGCCGCTGGCCACCATGCGCAGCACTTCCTTCTCGCGCACGGACAGGCGCTCGGTGTCCGGGGCATCCTGCCGCCGCGCAGGCGATGCGCTGGTGGAGGTGCCCTGGTCGAAGCGCTGCAGGAGCCGGCGGGCCAGATTGGGCGTGATGGAAGCACCGCCATTGGCTACCTGCAGGACGGCCTGGGGGTAGCTGCCGAACCAGGAGTTCTTCACCAGGTAGCCGGTGGCGCCCAGCTCGAAGGCCCGCAGCACCTGCTCGTCCGCGTCCATGATGGAGATCATCACCGCCTCGGCCGAGGGCCGTGCGGACTTCATGCAGTCGATGAGCGTGAAGCCCTCGCCATCGCCCAGGTGCAGGTCGACCAGCATCACATCGAATTCATGCTGCTTGATGGCACGGCGTCCCTCCCGCACATTGGTCGCCTGGCCCACCAGCAGCGTGCGCGGGTCGGCCATGAGTTCCTGGCCGATCACGCGGCGCATGTGCGCGTCGTCATCGATGAGCAGCACCCGCACCGGCTTTTCGACCTGGCCGGCCAGAAAGTCCGGCCACACGGATGGCGGGTTGCGGTGCATGGCGAACTGCCCTCCCGACAAAGCGCCCCGTTCGAGTACGGCCACGGCGCCATCGCATTCGCCCACTGTCACTCCAACACTTGTCATAGGTGCTCCTCTCTTGTATTCCGGTGCGACTTTTGATTACGAAAAGCACACCGGGAGGAATTAAAGAACAAATATCTACATGCGGGCTGCCGTTTATACAGAGGTTACTTTAGACACAATTAGATACTAACCATTAGATAAACGCGGCCGGAACATCACGGATAACCAGAAACAACCCTACTACTCGAGAGAAGTGCAAAACGCATATTCCACAGAGAGGAAAAGGCTGGAAGCCATCGGTACTTATCCGCGTCATATTCCGGTCATTCAATCTTGCGCAAGCCTCCTGTCGTTAAACACATGCCTCGCTTGCCATTACTTTTGTTTCATTTGGACACTACCTTCAATGGCACGTCCAGAAATCGATTGAGACCTCTCTGGAGTGGCTGAAAACAAGGGGGCCTAGCCTCCTGTGCAAGGGTGTTCACGCGCCACAAGCCGGCTACCCCGATCCGGAGATGTTCGGCGGTGCCCCCGCATCACACACTGCAGCCAGACAACAGCACAGCGCCATATCGCTGATGTTGTCGACCCGCTGCCGGGACCGGAATGGGCCGGTTCCCGGCATGTGTCAGAAGCAACCAAGGAGTGTGATCATGAAGAAGCTTGCAATTCTCTCCCTCAGCCTGTTCGCCGCCAGCGCCTTTGCCGGTGGCTACGGTGGTGGCAACAATGGCGGTGGCAATGGGGGCAACAACGGCGGCGGCAGCAGCACCCCCGAGATCAACATCAACGCCACCAGCCTGCAACTGACCTCGCTGTCGCACAGCTCGGTGAAGAACGACGCCGAGTTCGGCGGCGCGGCCCGCCAGAACCTGGCCAGCAACACCGGCTACGTGACCGTGGACGACACCTCCGTGCAGATGGTGTCCGCCAAGTACACGACGATCGCCAACAAGGCCAGCGGCTCGCAGGCCGTGGCCACGCAAAGCCTGGCCTCCAACATCGGCCACGTGAACGTCGGCGGCGAGCAACTGCAGCTGGTGGCTGCACGCAACTCCTACATCGGCAACTACGCCAACGGCAGCTCCAGCGCCGTGCAGAACATCTCCACCAACAACGGCTGCCAGGCCTGCAACTGATCGCAGCCCTACAGCACTGCCTGCCAGCAAGACCGCGCGCAGGCCCCGAGACGGGGGCCGGCCGCGGGCCTGCCTGGCGGGATAGAGGTCCACCATGGCATCAATCTCCGTGAAGCAGTTTTTTCTCCTCAAGGCAGGCGTCTGCCTGCTGACGGTCTTCACCGCCCCGGCCCTGCTGGCCGCGCCCGGCGAAGATCCGGTGATCCTGAACCAGCCGGTACAGCACCTGTCGCTGCCGCTGAACAATGCCGCCCGGTCCCAGGGACTGGAAACCCAGGACGACATGCCGTCCTATATCAAGGCCAAGGTGGCGCGGTTCGAGGCCAAGGCCTTCTCCGACCAGGCCGCCGGCATCGCCACGGACAGCGATGTGGTGACCCGCGCCAATGCCCAGGGCCAGCGCAAGACCTGCGTGCAGGAAGTGGGCAGCACCACGCCGGCCACCGGCGCCGCCGGTGCCTTCAACCGCTATGGACCGAGCCCGCAGCAGCAGGTGGTGGTGCTGCGCGGCGATCTGATCAACGTCTGCAACTGAACCGGACGGGCCCGCTGGCCGGCGCCAAGGCGCTGGGGCGAGGATTGCCCGCCGGTTTCCGAGGGGGATGACCATGAGCACCGAACCTGTGGCCGGCCGCGTGGCCGGCTGGGGCCGCCGCCTGCGCCTTGGCGCCGGCCTGGCGGCCCTCGCCACCTTGCTGGCGGGCTGCGCAGCCCCCATGAACGCCCGCGAGGACGCGGCCTTCCACAGCCACGGCTATGCGGCGGACCGGCCCACCGTGCGGCCGGTGCGTTCGTTCTCGAGCTTCTCGGATTCGCTGATGTGCATGGACCACCTGTTCCGCGAGGCACAGCTGCCCACCACCCTCATCACCAGCAAGCAGATCCCCGACTTCTCCGGCCGCGTGGCCGTGGCGACCAAGGACATGGTGATCACCGCGCTGTCGCAGATGTCCCGCCTGTCCAACGCCTTCCGCTACGTGGACTACGAGGTGGACATCGCCCGCCAGGACACGGTGCAGAACCTCACCACCATTCTGCTCAACAACAACCAGATCCAGCTGCAGCGCCCGGCCCTGTACGTGTCGGGCGCTGTGGCGTTCGTGGACCAGAACGTCATCCGCAACAACATGGATATCGGCACCTCCGCCTCGCGGCTGGAAACAGGCTACAGCCGCACGCGCAACGCCACCGTGATCGGGCTGGAGATGCACCTGGGCGACTTCCGCAGCCGCACCATCATCCCGGGGCTGGACTCGGCCAACGAGATCGTCATCGGCAACGGCGGCCAGGGGCTGGACCTGGCCGGCCGCATCGGCAGCTACGGCGTGCAGTTCACCGTGGGCCGCGACTATGCCCAGGGCTCCGGCCCCGCCGTGCGCACGCTGGTGGAGCTGGCCATGATCGAGCTGGTGGGCAAGTGGGCCCGCCTGCCCTACTGGCAGTGCCTCACGCTGGAGCAGAACCATCCGGACTTCCAGCGTCAGCTGCGCGACTGGTATGACGAGGGCGATGCCACGGTACAGCGCCGCCTGGTGCGCAGTTCGCTTGCCACGCAGGGCTACCGCGTCGCCAGCGAACAGGACTGGGACCGCAACGCCGTGCAGACGCGCGGAGCCATCGCCCGCTACCAGGCCGACCAGGGCATGGTCGTCACCGGTGTGGTGGACTTCGCCACCTACGAGCGCGCGCTGCGCAGCTTCGTCGGCCTGGGGCCGGACGGCAAGCTGGTGCGCGTGGGCTGGGAGCCCCAGTCCGCCCAGCCGGCCGCCACGGCAGCCACCGCCGCGCAGACTGGCGCCACGGTGGCCTATGGCGCGCCGCCCGAACCGCGCACCATCGATCTGCAGATCGAGAACATCCTGATCGACCGCAAGGCCTTCGAGGTGGGTGAGCAGATCTTCCTGTCGGCCACGGTGTCTCGGGCCTCCTACCTGTCGTGCTACATGGGCAGCGCCAATGGCACGGTGATCCGCCTGCTGCCCAACGCCACCAACAGCTCGGGCTGGGTGTCCGCCCGCCAGGCCGTGCGCATTCCCGACTGGATGAGCCCCAACCCCGGCTTCGTGATGGACGCTGGCAGCCCGGGCACCGAAGGTGTGGCCTGCTTCGCCACCGACGAAGACGCCGTGGCCCGCCTGCCCGAAGCATTGCGCGGACCGGCCTTCAAGCCCGTGGCGGGCTACCCCACACTGGAGAGCGTGAATGTGGCGATAGCCCAGGCGCTGGGCGCAGACCAGTACACCGGCAACGCGATGTACTGGAACGTGGTGCCGCGCCGTGCGCCGCCGCCGCCGCCGGCATCGGCACCGGCCCCGGCCGGCAACGCGGGCAACGCCGGCAGCGGCAATGCCGGCGGTCGCAAGTAGGCCGGATCCACCGCGCCCACCGACTGACCGGAGCCGCCATGAACCGCCTGCCGCCATCCCGAGCCGCCGGCCGGCCCCGCGCCGATGGGGCTGGCCTGGCCGGGGTGTTGCTGTGCCAGGGCCTGTGCACGCCGGGTGCCGCCCTGGCCTGGTCACAGGCCCACGCACAGACGGGGCCGATCCTCGGCGACCAGAGCCGCCCTGCCCCCATCACCCAGCCGCATGCCGGCATACAGGCGCCGGCCATGGAGCCGGTGAGCGCCACGGAGCAAGCGCTGCAGCGCCTGCGTGCGCAGGCCGGCGGCGGCGGCAGCGGCGGCCAGGCGTTGCCCGGTGCGCCCACTGACGCCGGTGCCGCCACCCGCGCACAGCCGCGTCACGCCATGCGGCCACCGCGCGCCGGCGCCACAGACACCTCCGCACGCGACGCCGCCTGGCTGCTGGGTCTGCTGGCCCTGCACGGCATCGCCATGCCGGCCGATCCTGCGCAGGCGCAGCAGTGGTTCGACAAGGCCCGCCAGGCAGGGCACCCCCTGGCGCCCGCGGGCCTGGCCTGGTGCGCCATCGACGGCTGCACGACCGCCCCCAACCCGGCAGCGGCCCGCCCCTGGATTGCGCAGCTGCGCGCCGCCGACCCGGCGCGTGCCCTGTACCTGGAATGGTGGGTGGCGACGCGGCTGGCACCGCTGCCGCGTTCCGAGCCCCACTCGCTTCCCGGACCCGGACCCGGACCGGGGCGCGATGCGGCGACGGGCGCGCAGCCATACCACGCCCTGCTCCTTCGCGCCGCGCAGGCCGGCAGCGCTGGGGCATTGACCGAGCTGGGCCTGGAGAACGTGGCCCAGGGCCAGTTGCAACCGGCGCTGGAACGCTTTCGCGCAGCGGCCGAACGATCACCCGCGGCTGCCGGCAATGCACGGCGGCTGGCCAGCCAGCTGCAGGGCGAGGACCCGGTGCGGCCAGGCGCCGGCGCCTCCGCCACGGGGCGCACCTCGGCCGGACAGTTCTTCGCCCAGGCGCTGCTCTACCACCGGGGCGAAGGCGTGCCCTCCAACTACGCCGAAGCCATCCGCCTGTACCAGGTGGCGGCGGCCAGCGGCAGCGCACCCGCCCGGCGCATGCTGGAGCTGATCTATTCGCGTCCCGCACCCGATGGCACGGTGGACATCGGCTGGATGCAGCAACTCGCGCAGTTCGACGTGACCCGCCCCGGCAGCCTGCGGCCCGCCCTGCCCGCGCCCGGCCCGCAGCCGTTCTCGCGCGACCCCACGCCGCTTTACGACCTGGTTCCACCGGTCTGGCGCGACCTGGGGCCCGCCTCCGGGCCGATGCGCTGACTCCTGGCTGCATTGGAGGCACCGGAGGAACGCGGAAGCAGGCAGCTAAGGAACGGCATTGACCCTCAGGTCGTTGGGACTGCTTGCGGCAGCGGACACGGACGAAAATCCAATAACGCAGATTCGGAAAAAACCAGAGATCTGACGCATGAGTCGGAGTCTTATAACCCCCGTTCCGGGTTTTGGTTCATCCATGGCGTAGTTGCGGCGCGAACGAAGCCTCCGTGAAGTTCCGCAGCAGCCTTGCATGAAGGGCATGCCTGCCTGCCCGTACCTCAGTGGAAATCGCGGCTGCCGTCCAGCGCGCCACCCAGCCGGCCGAGCCACGGCGTCAGGTCCTTGAAGCGCTGGGCGATCAGGTGGCGGACGGCGGTGGGTGCGCCCTCCCCGCCTCCATCGCCTGCCTCCCCCCCGCCACTGCTGCGCGGCGACACGTTGCACTGCCAGATGCCTTCCACCGCCAGCAGCCGGGAGCGCAGCAGCGGCACGCGCCAGGTATCCACCAGGGCAGGCCAGACGATCACGTTGACCGGGCCGGTCTCGTCCTCCAGCGAGACGAACATCGTGCCGTTGGCGCTGCCCGGCCGCTGGCGCACTGTGACGATGCCGCAGGCGCGCACGCGGCGCCCGTGCGGCGTGGCCTGCAACTGCAAGGCGGACAACAGCTTCCAGCGCTCCAGGCGCGGGCGCAGCAGGGCCAGTGGATGGCGCCGCAGGCTGAAGCCGGTGCTGGCGTAGTCGAACAGGATCTCTTCGCCCTCGGGCGCCTCGGGCAGGGCCAGCGCGGGCTCGTCCACCGGGGCATCGCGCAGCAGCGGCGGTGCGCGCAGCTGCGCGGCGGCGTCCCAGACCTGCTGGCGGCGGTGGCCCGACAAGGCCCGCAGCGCATCGGCGGTGGCCAGCGCCTGCAGGTCTGCCGGCTCCAGCCGGGCGCGCAGGGCCAGGT
>JAEWPH010000297.1 GCA_023460715.1 Pseudomonadota bacterium
GTGCCGGTGGCCAGCGCCAGCGCAGCCACCAGGCCGAGACGCATGGGCACCAGGCGCAGGCCCAGACTGGCGGCCGTGGCCTCGCCCAGCGCCAGGCCGTCCAGCACGCGCGACAGCGCCCAGGCCAGCGCCGCGCACACCACCCAGGCCGCGGCCATGAGCAGGCAGGCCACCCAGCCCACGAAGGCCGTGCTGCCCAGCGTGAACGACTGCATGGCCTGCAGGATGTCGGGCGAGGCCAGCTCCACCAGATCGCGCGCGGCGCCCAGCACCACGCCCACGATCACGCCGGCCAGCAGCAGCCGCAGCGTGTGCTGCACGCCGCGCGCCAGCACCAGCGTGAGCACCACGGCACCGGCCGCGCCGATGAAGGCCATGCCGGTGATGCCCAGCCGCGCCAGCCACTGCGCCGCCGTGGGCGACAGGCCGAACCAGGCCATGGCCACCGCCCCGCCCAGTGCCGCACCGGAGGCGCTGCCCAGCAGATAGGGGTCGGCCAGCGGGTTGCGGAACAGGCCCTGCGCAATGGCGCCGGCCAGCCCCAGCAGCGCGCCCGCCAGCCAGGCGCCCAGCGAACGCGGCAGCCGGATGTCCCACACGATCTGCAGCGCCACCGGGTCTTCGCGCATGCGCAGCACGCTCTCGAAGCCCGTGCTGCCCACGCTGGCGCCCAGCAGCAGCATCCCGGCGCTGGCCAGCAGCAGGGCTACGGCCAGCCACAGGCCGCGGCGGCCGGCGGGCGCGGGCGCGGGTGCCGGGGCCACGGCAGCAGGTGCGGCGCTGGGAGCGGTGGGGCGCAGGCTCATGGCGCCTTGTCCGCCAGGCAGCGGGCCATCAGGCGCGCGGCCTCGGCCATGCGCGGCCCCGGGCGCACAACGATGTCGGACTCCTGCGGGCCGAACACGCACAGGCGCTGGTCGCGCACGGCGGGCAGTGCCTGCCAGCCCGGGTACATCACCATGGGCTGCATGCTGCGGTTGCCCACCATGAGCACGTCCGGACGGGCACGCACGACGAACTCGGGGTTGAGCCGCGGGAACGGCCCCAGTTCGGGCCCGACCACGTTGCGCGCGCCCAGGCGCGCCAGCGTCTCGCCGATGAAGGACGCCGTGCCGGCCGCGTACGGGCCGCGGCTCACCTCGAAATACACGCTCGCGCCGCGGGCCCGGGCCGGCAGCGATTGCGCAGCCGCCTGCACGCCGGCGTCGATCACGCGCCACAGCCGCTCGGCGCCCTCGTGCGGCGGCACGGCCAGCATCGCGCCCAGCGTGGCCAGCACCTGGCGCACGTCGGCATGGGTCTTGGGCTCGAGCGCGACGACCTTCACGCCGAGCGCCTCCAGCCGGTCGCTGGCGCGGGTGCTGGCGGACAGCAGCACCACATCGGGCCGCAGCGCGACGATGGCCTCGACATTCGGATCGATGCCACCGCCCATCTGCGGCAGCCGCTGCACCGCCGCCGGCCAGTTGGAATAGCGGTCCACGCCGACCAGGCGATGGCATTGGCCCAGCTCGCACACGCTCTCCGTCAGCGAGGGCAGCAGGCTGACGATGCGCTCGGGCGGGCGGTCGAAATGCACGCGGCGGCCGCGGCCATCGGTCACGTCGATCGCCTGTGCGGCGGCCGCACCGGCGGTGGCACAGGCCAGGGCGCACAGCACGCCGGCCATCCAGCGGCGCACCACGGCGGGAGAGCGGTTCATGGCGCCTCGTCCTTCAGCGTCAGCGGCAGGCCTGCTGCCACCAGCGTCACGCGCGCGCAGGCCGCGGCCGCGCGCTGGTTGAGCACGCCCAGCGCATCCACGAAGGCGCGCACCTCGCGGCCCATCGGGATCACGCCCAGGCCGATCTCGTTGCCCACCAGCACCACCGGGCCGGGCGCGGCCTGGATTGCTTCCAAAAAGAGAGCGCACTGCGCTTTCCAGTCAAGGGCTAGAGGCCCATTTGGCTTGGATTCGGATGATTCCATCGGCATGAGCCAGTTGGTGAGCCACAGCGTCAGGCAGTCCACCACGATCAGGGTGTCGGCGCGGCTGTGCCGGGCCAGGGCGGCGGCCAGGTCGCGCGGCTCCTCCAGCGTGGCCAGGCCGGGCACGCGCTCTGCGCGTTCGCGCTGGTGGCGCTCGATGCGCGCGCGCATCTCGTCGTCCCAGGGCTGGCCGGTGGCGACCAGCAGCGCCCGGTGCTGCGGCGAGGCCTGCAGCCACTGCCGTGCCAGCAGTTCGGCGCGGCGCGACTTGCCGCTCTTTTGCCCGCCCAGGATCAGCTCGCTGCGGGCGATGGGGTGCAACGCATGGCTCATGCCCCGCCCTCCCCGCCCAGCAGCAGCGCCGTGGCCTGCGGGCTGGACGCGAACCACGCATGGAAGTAGCTGGCATGCACGCTGCCGCGCCGGTACAGCGCCTCGCCCACGGCGGGCTCGGCTGCCTGGCCGGGGCGCGCCGTGCAGGTGCGCACCGGGGCTGCGCTGTCGCAGGTCGAATAGTGAAAAGTGTGCCCGCGCAGCACGTGGCCGCCCAGGTCCAGTTGCTGCGGCCCCAGCGCGGCCAGGCGGCGCTGCATGCGCACGTGGCCCGGCAGCAGGCCCCACAGGGGCTTGTGCTGGCCGTCGGCCAGCGTGATCGATTCCATCAGCGCCATCATGCCGCCGCACTCGGCCCACAGCGGCCGGCCTGCGGCCACATGGGCGTGCAGCGCATCGCGCATGCCGGTGTTGGCGGCCAGCGCATCGGCATGCAGCTCGGGGTAGCCGCCGGGCAGCCACACGGCGTCGCAAGGGGGCAGCGCCGTATCGCGCAGCGGCGAAAAGCGCACCACCTCGGCCCCCAGCGCGGCCAGGGTGTCCAGGTTGGCCTGGTAGACGAAGCAGAAGGCCTCGTCCCCGCCCACGGCGACGCGGCGCCCCTGCAGCAGCCGCGGTTGCGCTGCGCCGGGCGGCTCGGTGGGCGCAGCAAAGTCTACGGACCAGCGCTGCCCCAGCGCAGCCAGGTCCATCTGGCCCAGCGGCGTGTTCAGCAGCGCATCGGCCGCGGCGTCCAGGCGCTCCAGGCTGTCGTGCAGCTCGTGGGCGGCCACCAGCCCCAGGTGGCGTTCGGGCAGCAGTGCGCCGGGGGAGCGCAGCGGGCCGGCCGCTGTGGCGGAACCTGCCTGCGGCACCACGCGGGGCAAGGCGCCCAGCCAGTCCTGCGCATCGCCCAGGCCACGGCGCAGCAGATCGATGTGGCGCTCCGTGGCCACGCGGTTGGCCAGCACGCCCGCCCAGGGCAGGCCCGGCCGGTAATGCTTGAGGCCGTGCACGATGGCGGCCAGCGTGCCCCCCATGGCGGACGCATCGATCACCGCCAGCACGGGAATGCCGAAGCGCTGGGCCAGGTCGGCCACGCTGCGCTCGCCGTCGAAAAGGCCCATCACCCCTTCGATCAGCACCAGGTCGGATTCCTGCGCGGCGGCATGCAGGCGGCGCGCGCAGTCGTCCTCGCCGGTCATCCACAGGTCGAGCTGGTGCACCGGCCGGCCGCTGGCCAGGGCGTGCCAGTGGGGGTCAAGGAAATCCGGCCCGCACTTGAACACCTGCACCCGCCGGCCCTGGCGCGCGTGCAGGCGCGCCAGCGCAGCGGTGACGGTGGTCTTGCCCTGGCCGGAGGCCGGGGCGGCCACCACCAGCGCCGGGCAGCGGGCGCCGGTGGCGTGGGAACCCGGCGCCATCACTGCGGCGCCCACGCCAGCCCCACGTAGAACGTGCGGCCGGGCGTGGCGTAGGTGTCGGCCAGCTGATAGGCCTTGTCCGAGAGGTTGTCCAGCCGGGCCTGCAGGTGCAGGTCACGGCCCAGCGCGCGGCTGGCCGACAGGTTGAACAGGGTGTAGCCGCCCAGGCGCTTGGTGTTGGCCGCGTTGTCGAAGCGGCGGCCGGTGGCCTGCGCTTCGGCGCCCAGCGTCCAGCCGGCCACGTCCGTGTCGGCGCCCAGCACCGCGTGGCGCTTGGCGCGGCGTGCCAGCAGCTTGCCGGTGGCTTCGTCACGCGGGTTCTGGAAGTCGACCGAGCCGCGCAGGCGCACCGCTGCGCCGACGCGGTAGGCCCCGGCCAGCGTCACGCCCTCGTAGTGCGCCCGGCCCACGTTGGCGTAGCAGCCGCCGAAGGGCCCGTCATTGCCCGCGCAGGCACCCGTGCCGCCCGTCCAGTTGATGAGATTGCGCACGCGGTTGCGGTAGGCCGTGGCCGAGAAGCTGTCGCCACCGCGCGCCCAGCGCAGGCCCAGCTCGGCATTGCGGCCCTCCTGCGGGCGCAGGCTGCCATCGCCGTACATGCTGAAGCGCTGGTACAGCGTGGGCGCGCGGAAAGCGGTGCCCACGGACGCGGTGGCCCGCCACTGGGGCGCGAACTCGTAGCCGTACGCGGCGCTGCCGGTGCTCTTGCCGCCGAACTCGCTGTCGCGGTCATGGCGGGCGTTGAGCTGCAGGGTGTGGGCGCCTTGGCGCAGGCCGTAGCCCAGGGCCAGGGCGTCCTGGTGGCGCTCGCGCTCGTTGCCTTCGATGCTGGTGTTGGTCAATTGGTCCTCGCGCCGCTCCAGCGACGCCGTCAGTTGCTGGCCCGCGCCCAGCGCCCACTGGTTCTGGAACAGGTAATTGCGCAGCACCGTCCGCGTGTCGTACACGGAGGGGCGCGTGCGGTAGTCGCTGCGGGATTCGCTGGCCGTCATCAAAGTACTGTAGCGCTCGCTCCAGCGTGCCTGCCAGTTCAGGCCCACCGCCTGCAGCCGGTTGCGGCTGCGGTCGTCGGCCGTGCGGCTGGTGCTGTCGTACCCACTATGCGTGTCGGCGTACAGCAGCGTAGCGTCCAGCCGCTGGCCGGGCGCCACCTGCCAACCCAGGCGGCCGCTGCCCGCCATGCGGCGATAGCCGTCCTTGTCGGGGTTGGCGGTGGCCGTGGTGCGCGAGTTGAAGCCCTCGCTGTCCACATGGCTCAGACCCAGCGCATAGTCCCATGCGCCCGCGCCGCCGCTGACGCCCGCCGAGGCGCGGTATGTGCTCTGGCTGCCGGCGCCTACGCTGGCGTAAGGGCGCACGCCCGCTTCCCCTTTGCGGGTGAACACCTGGATCACGCCCCCGATGGCGTCCGACCCGTACACCGCGCCGGCCGGGCCACGCAGGACCTCGATGCGGTCGATGGCATCCAGCGGCAGGGCCTCCCACGGCGCGCCGCCCGAGCCGCTCTGGGTATCGAGGCGGATGCCGTCCACATAGACCGCGGTGAACTCATTGTTGGCGCCGCGCAGGTACACGCTGGTCGTGGAGCCGGGTCCGCCGTTGCGCACCAGTTCGACGCCCGGCAGGCGGCCGAGCACATCTTCCAGCGCCGCCGCGCCGCTGCGGTCCAGCGCTTCGCGGTCGACCACCGAGACATCGGCGACCAGGTCGGACAGCGGCTGCGCCGTGCGGGTGGCGGTCACCACCGTGTCAGGCATCGAAGCCACATCGGAGGAAGGGATCTGGTCCGCGGCAAGGGCGGACAGGGAACACAGGCAGGCAGTGGCGAGGGCCACGGCGCGTGGGCGGGCACCGGGGGCCGCGCGCACGCTCGAGAGGGTCGAGAACATGGTGGTCATTGCGTGAAATACCCGCGCCGGCCTCCCCGCCGGCAATGGGCTGACAGGCCACGGCATCCATCGACGCCACGACCCCCTGGTGTTGGCCGGTATCCGGGCTGGCAGAACACCCTTTCGTCGCCTTCCCAGCGCCTGTTCACGGCACCAGTGGCTTGAGAAGAAAGAGAGGGCCCGAAGACCCGTCTGCTGACCGTTGCGGGGGCAGCGCAGGCACAGCGCAAACCCGTAGGGCGCGCCTCCCTGCTTCCCGTTGAACTGCGGCATGCGAACCATGCAGCGAGCACCAACGGCGCGATTCTAGGCGACGCCGAACCAGCCCCGCGATGCGGTGCGCTCTGCCGGGGATCGCTGCAAGGCGCAGAGCACCGCCCTGGCCGCAGCGATGGCGAAGATGTGCCACGCGGCAGACCGCCCGCAGCAGAGAAGCGCAGCGCGCGGCGGACCCGTTTCAGCGTCGCCTGGATGACCGTTCGGCGGACGAACCCTACAATCGCCCGCTGTATGGCCCCAACGTCTTCCATCGACCAGATCGCCGAGCGCGTCGAACGCCTGCTCCTGCGCCACGCCGAGTTGCAGCGTACCAATGCACTGCTGTCGCAGCAGGTCGCGGCACTCACCCAGGAGCGCGATTCCCTCAAGTCGCGGCTGCAGGCCGCCCGGGCCCGCGTGAACGCGCTGCTCGATCGTCTGCCGGTCTCGCCGGAAACGCCCGGCGCCAAGGAGGGCGAATGAAGCAGATCGAGGTTCAGATCATGCAGCAGAGCTATCTGCTGGCCTGCCCGGAGGGCCACGAGGAGCGGCTGCTCCAGGCCGTCGAACGCGTGGATTCGGCCATGACGCGCATCCGCGACGCCGGCAAGGTGCGCGCCCGCGAGCGCATCGCCGTGCTGGCGGCGCTCAACCTGGCCTTCGACATCGCCGACCGGGAGCAGCAGCCCGCCTTGCAGAAGCCACAGCCGCCCGCACCACCCACCGGTGCGGCCCCGCCGCAGCCCGAGGACGACCAGCGCATGGCGTCGTTGCTCCAGCGCCTGGACGAGGCGCTGGGCGACGATGGCCGCCTTCTCTGACGGGTCTTCCCCCGGCGCGTCGACGCGCGCCGCAGGCGGGCCTACAATGGAGGCGTCTGCGGTGCTGCCGGGCTTTATATTTCCTTGAACCAATGCTCAACGAGCATGGGCTTGGTACATCGCCCGGTGAGCGTGATCATCTCGCGTCAGATGAACCCAACGCCTGGCTGCCCTCGCCCACCTGAACCCCCGGTTCAGGATGACGGCTCGGTGGCATTCGCAGACACCTCTTCCCCCTGAATCCGCCCCACGCGTCCGTAGCGCGGCAGCGTATTCCTCATCACGCCGACGGCGTCGGTGACGGCGGCTCCCACGAGTACGCCTTGCGCTCTGCCAGCAGCGTGCGCAGAGCGCCCGCCGGCAAGCCCGGCGCACACAGGAAGCCCTGGAAATACTGGCATTCCATATGCGCAAGCGCCACGCGCTGCGCCTCGGTCTCCACCCCTTCGGCGACCACTTCGATATGCAGTGCTCGGCCCATGCTCGTGATCGCCGTCACGATGGCACGGTCCCCATCGTCCTCGGGGAGCCCGCGCACGAAGGACTGGTCGATCTTCAGCTTGTGGATGGTCAGCTTCTTCAGATACGCCAGGCTGGAATAGCCGGTACCGAAGTCGTCGATGGCCAGCCCCACCCCCAACGCCGAAAGGACCGACAGCCGCTGCTCGGTCTCCTGCCCATCCTGCAGCAGGATGGTCTCGGTCAGTTCCAGTTCGAGCAGGCTGGCGGGCAGGCCGTGCCGGCTGAGCAGCTGGGTGAGGTGCTCCACGAAGCCGGGCTGGCGGAATTCGAGCGCCGACACGTTCACCGCTACCACCACCGGCGTTCCGGCCCGCAACCACGCCGCGGCCTCCTGGACGGCCTGCTCCATCACCCAAGCGCCCAGCGCCACGATGTAGCCGGACTCCTCCGCCAGCGGGATGAACTCTGCGGGAGACACCGCCCCCATCTCGGGATGGGTCCAGCGCAACAGCGCCTCGGCGCCGACGATGCGGCCGGACGCCATGGCGACCTGCGGCTGGTACTGCACGGCCATCTGGCCGAGCCCCACCGCCTGCCGCATCGCATGCTCCATCTGCATGCGCGACAGCAGGTTGGCGTTCATCTTCGGCTGGTAGAAGCCATAGCTGCCCCGGCCTCGCTCCTTCACGCCGTACATGGCGGTGTCGGCCTGCTTGACCAGATCGTCCAGCGTCGCACCGTCCTGCGGATACAGCGACACGCCGATGCTGCACTGGATGGAAAACCCCATGCCATCCAGCGCGAACGGGCGCAGCATGTCCTCCAGGATGCGCTGCGCCACGGCGGCCGCAATGCTCTCGTCGCCCCCGTGGAGGTAGATGACGAATTCGTCGCCCCCCAACCGGCACAGCAGGTCCGTCTGCCGCAGGCAGGCCTGGAGCCGCTGCGCTACCAGGCGCAGCACGCGGTCGCCGAACGGATGCCCCAGGGAATCGTTGATGTTCTTGAAGCGGTCCAGGTCCAGAAAGAGGATGGCGAAACCTGTCCCCCGCTCGCGGGCAGCCGCCTCGATCGCTGCATCGACGCGGCGGGCGAGCAGCATCCGGTTGGGCAGCCCGGTCAGCAGGTCGCTGTAGGCCAGCTCCTCGATCCGCTGCTGGGCTGCATGCTGCTCGGTCAGATCGCGCACGAAGCCGATGCTCTGAGCAATCCGTCCCCCCTCATCCCGCACGGCCACCCAGGACAGATGCACCGCGCAATCCTGTCCGGTGCGGCGCGGCAGCAGCAGTTCGCCTTCCCAGAAGCCCTCCCGCTCCCAGGTGGCCACGACGCGCTGCATCAGCTCACGTGCCTGTGCATGGCCGAAGAGGGCAGCCGCCGGCTTGCCCAACAGCCCGCAGGGCGAATCCTCCACCAGCCGCTCGCAGCCGGGGTTCATGCGGATGAGCGTGTGGTACTCGTCGGCGATGAAGATGGCGTCCAGGCTCGACTCGAACACCTGCGCAGCCAGCCGCAGGCTGGCCTGGGCCTCCGCCTGCCGGGTCACATCCCGGAAGGAATACACGCGCCCCGACGGCCGCCCGTGCAGCAATTGCGGTACGGAACGGCGTTCGACCGACGTGCCGTTGCGAAGCACGAAGACGTCGGTGGTCTCCAGCAGAGGTTCCCGGGCAATGGCCGCGAGCCGCTCCCGGTAGGGCAAGGGCTCTGCCACCTGCGACGCCATGAAAGCGTGGACGGCATCGTCGTCCCGCTGCCGCAGCAGGTCATCCGGCATGGCCCAGAGCAGCGCCAAGCGTTGGTTGAAGGCCCGCACGCGGCCCTGCATGTCGCACACCAGCATACCGTCGGCCGCGGAATCGAGGGTTGCGCGCAGTTCCGCCAGCAGGGTCTCGAGTTCGCGCTCGGCCCCCTCTTCGCGCACCCGGCTGCGCATGGTCAGCACCAGCAGAGGGCCATCCCTGCGCTGTACGGCGGCCACGCGGCGCTCCACCGGCACCAGCTGGCCTTGCGCCGTGACGAGGCCCGACTCCGAATGGATGCCCGCCAGGATGTCCGCGGGCGGCTGGCTCCAGAAAAACAGGTCCTCGGGCGTGGACGCCAATTGCTGGACCGGCGTACCGATCATGGTCGCGGCCGCTTGGCCCGCCAGGTCCGCCGCGGCCCGGTTGCAATACAGGATGCGCAGCGTCTCAGGATGGACCAGCCACAAGGCCTGGTCCATGCCGTCGCAGATGGCGTGCCACTCCTCTTCGTTGAGAGGGAGGTCGGTCACGCGTCGCCCTCTCGCGGTACGGGATCGAGGGCCCGCTCGAAGAAATAGCAGATGCGCTTGCGCGGCGAGAGGTAGTCCAGGGCTTCGCGCGGCAGCTGCGCAGGCCGCAGGCTGCGGCGGATGCCCAGCTCGGGGACCGTTTCGAGATCCAGGATGCGGGCCTGGTCCACCGGCACGCGGGGGTCGTGCACGAGGACGCGGGGCCGCAACGGCCGCGAGGAATTCACCGAAATGACCAAGGCATAGCGGTCATTCACCAATTGAACGACGGACCCGGGCGGGTACACGCCCATCATGCGGATGAAGGCACCCAGCACCACGGCGTCAAACCGAGGCTTGTGCTGCGCGAAGATCACGGACAGCGCCTCGTGCGGCGTGAGCGGGTCGCCGCCGTGCAAGGGGTTGCACATCCGGTCGTAGTGGTTGACGAGCGCTAGGATCTGCCCGGCCCGGACCATGTCCCGGCCCGCCAACTGCTGTGGGAAGCCCGATCCATCCATCATTTCATGGTGCTGCGCGATGGCCAGCAGCACGGCAGCGGGCCAGCCCATCTTGCGGGCGAGCACGACCGATTCCCCCACATGGCTCTCGTAGCGCCGGCGATCCGCCGGCATGAGCGGGGATTGCGGCTCGGCCAGGTGCAGAGGCAGGGAGGCCTTGCCTAGGTCGTGGAGCAGCGCGGCCACGCCGACATCCTGGAGCTCGGCCCCTTCGATGCCCAGCGCGCGCCCGAGTAAGAGCGACAGGACCATGACGTTCACGGGGTGCAGGGCAGGCCGCATGCCCACGCCCTCGGACAGCAGCCGGATGGCGCAGTCTCCGTTCGACAGCAGTTCGCTGACGCATCCGGACACCAGCGCCTCCGTGCTGGCGCGTGACGGTCCGAGGTCCTCGCCCAGGGAATGGACGAGCTGCTGGTAGATACGCGTCGCCTCGGCAAAGCGCCAATCGCACCGCATGGCGGCGACATGGTCGGCCTGCGGCAGGCGCGGGGACCCGTCGCGGCCAGTTGCGCCCACTGACGCAGAGGTGGAGCGCGCTTCCGGGGACACGTCCACGCCGGCCTGGACGACCGTGCGGGTGGCAGGAGGCAGGGCTTCGCCCGGCACAGTTTCGGGATCGCTCTTGGACGGGATGTAGCGCACCTCGGAGAGCCCCAGCCCGCGCAGCGTCTGCAACTGCTCCGGGGTGGTGAGCTTGAAGCTGCTCATGGGAAACGGATGATTCATCCAGCCCATGTCGAGCTGGATGAACATGCCAATGCGCACCTGGCGAATGTCGATGAGGATGGGAGTGGTCACTTCGGAGGTACCGCAGTCGCTGTGCATGCAGAAAACTCGAGTGGATTATCTCCAGTTACCAGACTGTGAAACGCTTAACAAGATGCACAGTGTAGGGGAGCAGCGACCCGGGGCAGGTCCTTGTTGGGCGGTTTTCGCCGCCCGGCCCTCACGGCAGCCTTCCCAGGCTTGCGGAGGTCACAGACACCAGAACGCAGGCTGCCGGTGCACCACATCCATCCACAGTGCCCAACCGCCCATGGCCAGCAGCATGAGCCCGGCGAACCGGGTACCCCAGCCGTCCCGCAGCGCATTCAGGCGGAGGCGCAGCCTCTGCCAGGCCCACGGCCCGGCGATGAGCCAGACGCCACTGCCCAAGCCGAACAGGGCCATGGTGAGCGCCCCCTGAAGAGGCCCGCCGCTCAGCGCGGCCACTAGCAGTGCCGAGTAGAGCAACCCGCAGGGCATCAGGGCCCAGGCGACTCCCGCGAACCAGGTGCCTCCCGGTGCAGACACCAAGGGCCGTACCCGATGCCATACGGAACGTCCGGCCTCATCGACCCATGCGGGCTGGCGCGCATGCACCAGCAGGAGCAGTCCCCACGCCAGCACGGACGCGTGCAAGAGCGTCCAAGCGGGCCGCAGCGCCGCCGTGTGTTGGGTGAGCCAGGCCAGCCGCTCCATCGCCAGCGCGGCCACTCCGCCCGCGACGGCGTAGCCGACCAGCCGGCCCAAATGGAAAGCTGCCGCCCGCAGGAGCGTCCTCGCCGACACTCGCCCGGCCCAGCCAACCGGGCGGACGCCACCGGCAGCAAACGCTTTGTCAGTGGCCTTGTCAGTGCCGGAAGCCGACGCAAGCGCGCCACAGGGAGCCGCACACATGGCCAGGCAGTGCGGGCCTCCTGCCAGGCCCATGAGCAACGCCGTCCAGGCGATGGTGGCCCACATGGACGTCTTCAGATGATGCGTGAGAAACGGGCGCGGTTGCGGTCCACCTGCAAATGGCGATCAAAAATCATCGCAACGCCGCGCACGAAGAACCATCCCATGGCGGTCACAGTGATCCCGTCCTTGCCGAGGGTCACCAGGCCCTGCGCCGCCATCTCTTCCAGCTGCTGCATCTCGGCAGCGAAATAGCTGCGGAAGTCGATCAGCCAGGACTGCTCCATGGGTTCGAACAAAAGCTCGCCCTGGCACATCAGCGCCATGATGACCGAGCGCCGGACCAGATCGTCGCGGGTCAGTGCCAGCCCCCGCACCACCGGCAGGTGCCCGTTGTTGATGAAGTCGTAGTACTCGTCCAGCGTCTTCGCGTTCTGGCTGTAGGTAGCTCCCACGCGCCCGATGGAGGACACGCCCAAGCCGATGAGATCGCAGTCCGGCTGCGTGCTGTAGCCCTGGAAATTGCGGTGCAGCCGCCCTTGCCGCTTGGCCACGGCCAGCGCGTCTTCCGGCAAGGCGAAGTGGTCCATGCCCACGTAGACATATCCCGCGTCCAGGAAGGCATCCAGAGACTGCGAGAGCATCGACACCTTGGCCGAGGCCATGGGCAGTTCTGCAGAGACGATGCGGCGCTGCGGCTTGAAGCGTTCGGGCAGGTGGGCGTAGGCGTACAAAGCGATGCGGTCGGGCCGCAGCTCCACGACCTGCTTGAGGGTGCGGTCGAACGACTCCGGCGTCTGGCGCGGCAGGCCGTAGATCAGGTCGACGTTGACCGATTCGAAGCCCAGGCGGCGCGCGGCCGCCACGAGGCCGAACACCTGCTCGGCGGGCTGCACGCGGTGCACGGCCTTCTGCACTTCGGGGTCGAAGTCCTGCACACCGAAGCTCAAACGGTTGAAACCCAGCTCGGCCAGCAGCGCGAGCCGCTCCTCGTTCACGGTGCGCGGGTCGACCTCGATCGAGTACTCCCCGCCCGGCACCAGATTGAAGCTGCGCTTGATCATCGCCATCAGCTCGCGAAGCCCCGCATCGGACAGGAAAGTCGGACTGCCGCCTCCCAGGTGCAGCTGGCTCACGTACTGGCCGACACCGCAGTGAGCCGTGTGCAGATCAATCTCCCGGCTCAGGTAGCGCAGGTAGACGTCGGCCCGCTCCGGGTGTTTGGTGATGATTTTGTTGCAGGCGCAGTAGTAGCACAGCGACTCGCAAAAGGGAATGTGCACATACAAGGACAGGGGCAGCGCCTTCGCCACCGAGCCCAGCCTGCGCTGCTGCAAGGCGAGGATGTACTCGTCCTGCCCGAACGCTTCGACAAAGCGGTCCGCGGTGGGGTAAGAGGTATAGCGGGGCCCTGGCACGTCGAAACGACGCAAAAGCTCGGGAGTAACAGCGGTCATGACAGAATTCCTTGCATCCTGATCCGACTGTGCCGCAGAGCACCAGGGCAGTCCTTGACATTAATCAAGAGTCCGTCCAAAGAGGGCTGCCACAATGCAGCATGACAGTAGCCCTCCGTGCTCCTGCAACATTTGAACCCCGCTACCTCTCCAGGTAAGCTCAGGACAGGAACAGGGCCCAGTGCATATGAATCTGCAAACCATCAAAGTTGCCTGCTCGAACTGCAATCTGCGCGAACTCTGCATGCCCATGGGGCTGAACGATCAGCAATTGCAACGCATCGACGAAATCGTCGCCACGCGCCGCAAGGTCAAGCGCGGCGCCACCCTGTTCCGCAACGGCGAGCCGTTCAGCTCGCTGTTTGCCATCCGCACCGGCTTCTTCAAGACCTGTGTGGCGACGGAAGACGGACGCGACCAGGTGACCGGCTTCCAGATGGCCGGCGAGATCATCGGCCTGGACGGCATCGTGAGCGACCATCACACCTGCGATGCGGTGGCACTGGAAGACGCCGAAGTGTGCGTCATGCCCTTTGACCGCCTGGAAGAGCTGTCCCGCGAAGTCACGGCGCTGCAGCACCATGTGCACAAGATCATGAGCCGCGAGATCGTGCGGGAGCACGGCGTGATGCTGCTGCTCGGCAGCATGCGGGCGGAAGAGCGTCTGGCGGCGTTCCTGCTCAACCTCGTTCAGCGCCTGCACGCGCGTGGGTTCTCGCAGTCCGAACTGGTTCTGCGCATGACGCGAGAGGAGATCGGCAGCTACCTGGGCCTCAAGCTCGAAACCGTGAGCCGCACCTTCTCCAAGTTCGTCGAGGAAGGCGTGGTGGAAGTCAAGCAGCGGCACGTGCGCATCGTCGACACCGACGCGCTCAAGCGCATCGTCAACAGCCAGCAGTGCCACTGAAACGCAGCGGTGGCAGGTGCGGCCCAGAGTCGCGCACGGATCAAAAAAAGGGGCCGCGGCCCCTTTTTTCGTTGGCGCGCTCAGGAATACCTTGCGCAGTCGAGCGGGCGTTCGGCCTCCGGCACGGGGCAGCGGTTCATCTCGAAAGGGGACAGCGAGAGCAGCGTCGTCAGCGCGCCTGCGGCCATGATGATGAGCCAGAACACGAAGAACGCCACCGTGTAGACGCCCTCCCGGGACACCGCCAGCGGCTGATCGAACCAGTGCAGCGCTTGCGGGTCGACGAAAGCGAAAACGACCATCTCCAGCACGGCCGCCATCAGAAAGGCCGGCCAGGCAATCCACATCAGACGTTGTGTCCACATCGCAGGGCTCCTTGTCGTGTACTGAAGTCTGCACGATAGGTCATAGGCGAGGGGCGTCGTATAGAGGGATGCCCCAATGCGGTGTCGGTCAGGCGCCGACGGCAGGCCCAGTCAGCGGGGCTGGTCTTCCACCGGCGTGGCCGCATGGTTGCGGCCCTTGAGGGCTGGCGCCATGCTGGTATCGGACTGCTGGAGCGTCTTGTTGATGTCGATGCCGCGCTGGTAATAGTCCTCGGCCAGCACGGGGTCGGGCTGGCGCATTGCCAGCCAGAGCGTGAAGAAGCCTGCCACCACCACCACGGCCGGCCCGGCGATCACCATCCAGACATGGCCGTACTTCCACCAGGGCGTACCCGCAGCGGTCTTCATGGATTGAACTGACATAGCGAACTCCTTGAAAGCGTGTCTGTGATTTCACGACCGGCGTCGGTCGCCGCTGCCTATCGGGGGACCAGAAACACCGACTTCTCGGCCACCTGGTCCTTGCGCTCCAGCGCCTGCACCTCGAAGTACACCGGGTGCGAACCGGGGTCGGCACTGCCGTACGGGATCTGCAGCCGCACCGAGACCCAGTGCGACTCGGCCGCATCGATCGCCACCTCCGCCTCCGACACCACCTCCAGCCCCGGCAGGCCGTGCGCACTGATGCGGTAGCGCTGCGGGCCTTCGGTGGCGTTCATGATCTGCAGCCGGTACACGTTCTCCAGCTTGCCTCCGGCCACGATGCGCGACAGCGCTGCCCGGTCGCGCACCACATCCACCTTCAGCGGAGTGCGCACCACCAGGCTGGCCAGCATCGCAATGCACAGCAGCACCAGTGCAGCGCTGTAGATCAATACCCGGGGCCGCAGCACCCGCCGCAGGATCTGCGACTGCGTCCAGCGGTTGGCCACCCCGTTCTGCGTGGAGAAGCGGATCAGCCCCCGCGGGTACTTCATCTTGTCCATGACCGTGTTGCAGGCATCCACGCACAGCCCGCAGCCGATGCATTCGTACTGCAAGCCGTTGCGGATGTCGATGCCCACAGGGCAGACCTGCACGCACAGCGTGCAGTCGATGCAGTCGCCCAGGCCCTTGGCCTTGTAGTCGATGGTCTTGGTACGGGGGCCGCGGGGCTCTCCGCGTGCTTCGTCGTACGTCACGATAAGAGTGTCCGGGTCGAACATCGCGCTCTGGAAGCGCGCATACGGACACATGTATTTGCACACCTGCTCGCGCAGGAAGCCGGCGTTGCCGTAGGTGGCGAAGCCGTAGAACACCACCCAGAACAGCTGCCACGAGCCCTGCAGCGCCAGCACCTCCGCGCCCAGCTCGCGAATAGGCACGAAGTAGCCCACGAAGGTGAAGCCCGTCCATGCCGAAACGGCGATCCACAGGAACTGCTTGAGGCTCTTCTTGCCGACCTTCTGCACGGTCCAGGGTCCCTGGTCCAGGCGCAGGCGCGCACTGCGATCGCCCTCCACCTTGTGCTCGATCCACATGAAGATCTCGGTGTAGACCGTTTGCGGGCAGGCAAAGCCGCACCACAGGCGCCCTGCCACGGCGGTGAACAGGAACAGCGCCAGGGCCGAGATGATGAGCAGGCCCGTCAGGTAGATGAAATCCTGCGGATAGAGGACCAGCCCGAAGATATAGAAGCGCCGCGCGCCCAGGTCGAACAGCACCATCTGGCGCTGTCCCCATTCCAGCCATGGCAGCCCGTAGAAGACCAGTTGCGTCAGAAACACCATAACCCACCGCCACCGCGCGAACAAACCGCTGATGGATCGTGGGTAGATCTTCTTCTGCGCCTCGTACAGCGAGACGACTTCTGCCTGGGTTCCCTGCGAGGGCGCCGGGGCGGGGGCTATCGGGATCACCTTGCGGGGGCTTCCCTCGGGGGGCTTCATGGTGGGACCTGTGGGCATTTACTAGTTGTGGGGAACCATGCGCGCGAGGCGCGATGGCCGGGGTGCCCCGTAGAGCCCCCGGCCCGTGCGGTCAGCGCGTGGCGACCGCCTTGTTGGACAAGCCCCAGACGTAGGCCGTCAGCACGCTAATCTGCGCGTCGGTCAGCTTGCCGGCCTGGGCCGGCATCTGGTTCGTCTTGCCGTTGTTGATCATGGCGGTGATCGCGGCTTCGCCCCAGCCGTGCAGCCAGACGTCGTCCGTCAGGTTAGGGGCGCCCAGGGCGGTGTTGCCCTTGCCATCCATGCCGTGGCAGGCGGCGCACGCCGTGAACTTGGACTTGCCGAGCGACGCCCGCAGGGAGTCGTGCGGGCTGCCGGACAGGCTGAGCACGTAGTGGGACAGATTGCGCACGTCTTCGGGCGAACCGACTGCCGCAGCCATGGGCGGCATCACGCCGGTGCGGCCGTCGTGGATGGTCTGGCGGATCTGCTCGGGAGCGCCGCCGTGCAGCCAGTCCGCGTCGGACAGGTTCGGAAAGCCCTTGCTGCCGCGCGCATCGGAACCGTGGCACTGGGCGCAGTTGTTCATGAACAGGCGGTCACCGATGGCCATGGCCTGCGGATCGCCTGCGATCTCCTCGGGCTTCATGGTGGAGAAGCGTGCATACAGAGGCTCGAGCTCGGCGTTGGCCTTGGCGACCTCCGCCTTGTACTCGGACAACTGCGACCAGCCCAGCTTGCCGGCAAAGGTGCCCAGCCCCGGATAGGCCGCCAGGTAGCCGAGGCCGAACACGATGGTGATGACGAACAGCCACATCCACCAGCGCGGCATGGGGTTGTTCATTTCCGTCAGGTCCTCGTCCCAGACGTGGCCCGTCGTGTTGTCTCCCGTGGGGGCTTCCGTGTTGCGGGCGGTCAGCCACAGCAAGAGCGCACAGCCGAAGATCCCGGCCAGGGTGATTCCGGCCACAAAGAGGGACCAGAAATTACTGGTGAAGTCACTCATGGGTTGTTCTCATTTCTTGTGGAGTTCAGTCTTGGACGAAGGGCAGTTGTTCTGCCTCGTCGAAGCGGTCCTGGTTGCGGCGCATGAAGGCCCACACCCAGATTCCGATGAAACACGCCATCGATGCCAGCGTGACGACGATTCGCATGGTGGTGATATCCATGGCGACTCCTTTACTTGAGCGCGCGGCCCATGACCTGCAGGTACGCGACGAGTGCGTCCATTTCGGTCTTGCCCTTGACTTCCTCGGCGGCGGCGTTGATTTCCTCGTCGGTGTACGGAACACCCACCACGCGCAGCGCCTTCATGCGCGGTGCGACCACCGCTGGATCCACGGGCGACTTCTCCAGCCAGGGATAGGCTGGCATGTTGGACTCTGGCACCACGTCGCGCGGATTGTTCAGGTGGATGCGATGCCATTCGTCGCTGTACTTGCCACCCACACGGTGCAGGTCGGGACCGGTGCGCTTGCTGCCCCACTGGAACGGGTGGTCGTAGACGAACTCACCCGCCACGGAGTAGTGGCCGTAGCGCAGCGTTTCGGCCCGGAAGGGGCGGATCATCTGCGAGTGGCAGTTGTAGCAACCCTCGCGCAGGTAGATGTCGCGGCCCACCAGTTGCGTGGCGGTGTAGGGCTTGATGCCTTGCACCGGTTCCGTGGTCGACTTCTGGAAGAACAGCGGAACGATCTCGACCAGGCCCCCGAAGGCCACCACCACCAGGATCAGGACGATCATGAGGAAGTTGTTGGTCTCGATCTTCTCGTGGGAGAAGCCGGTCGATGCTTTTTTATGCGTGTTGGACATGAATCTAGCTCCTCGCGGCTCAGGCGTGTGCTGCGTTGACGGCGGGAATGGCCACCTTGACGGAGCGGCCCGAGATCGCGGTCATCCAGACGTTCCAGCCCATGATCACCATGCCGCCCAGGTACAGCAGGCCGCCCAGGAAGCGGATCACGTAGAACGGATAGGTCGCCTTGACGCTCTCGACGAAGGTGTAGGTGAGCGTGCCGTCGGCGTTCACTGCGCGCCACATCAGGCCCTGCATCACGCCGGCGATCCACATGGCGGCGATGTACAGCACGATGCCGATCGTGGCCATCCAGAAGTGCAGCTCGATCGCCTTGATGGAGTGCATCTTTTCCTTGCCGAAGAGGCGCGGCACCAGGAAGTACAGGGAGCCCATGGAGATCAGGCCCACCCAGCCCAGGGCGCCGGCGTGCACGTGGCCCACGGTCCAGTCGGTGTAGTGCGACAGCGCGTTGACGGTCTTGATGGACATCATCGGACCTTCGAACGTGGCCATACCGTAGAACGACAGCGACACGATCAGGAAGCGCAGGATGGGGTCGTCACGCAGCTTGTGCCACGCGCCCGACAGGGTCATGATGCCGTTGATCATGCCGCCCCAGCTGGGTGCCAGCAGGATGAGCGAGAACACCATGCCCACGGACTGCGTCCAGTCGGGCAGCGCGGTGTAGTGCAGGTGGTGGGGACCCGCCCACATGTACGTGAAGATCAGAGCCCAGAAGTGCACGATGGACAGGCGGTAGCTGTACACCGGGCGGCCGGCCTGCTTGGGGATGAAGTAGTACATCATGCCCAGGAAGCCCGCGGTCAGGAAGAAGCCCACGGCGTTATGGCCGTACCACCACTGGACCATGGCGTCCTGTACGCCAGCGTAGGCCGAGTAGCTCTTCATCCAGCCCGCCGGCACTTCGGCGCTGTTCACCACGTGCAGGATGGCGACGGCCAGGATGAACCCGCCGAAGAACCAGTTGGCCACGTAGATGTGCTTGACCTTGCGGGTGCCGATGGTGCCGAAGAAGACGATGGCATACGAGACCCAGACCAGCGTGATCAGGATGTCGATGGGCCACTCGAGTTCGGCGTATTCCTTGCCCGTGGTGAATCCCAGGGGCAGCGAGATGGCGGCCGAGATGATGACCAGCAGCCACCCCCAGAACGTGAAGGAAGCCAGAGGTGCGCAGAACAGCCGCACCTGGCTGGTACGCTGGACGACGTAGTAGCTGGTGGCGAACAGGGCGCAGCCGCCGAAGCCGAAGATCACCGCGTTGGTGTGCAGCGGCCGGAGCCGCCCATAGCTGAGCCATGGAATGCCGAAGTTGAGCTCAGGCCAGGCCAGCTGGGCGGCGATGAAAACGCCCACCAGCATGCCGACCACCCCCCACACGACGGCCATGATAGAAAACTGGCGAACAACGGTGTCGTTGTAATGCGCAGCATTTGTTGTTGAAGAATCCATCGGGCACCTCTTTTATTGCAGCGAAAGTTTCAATCAGGCACAAATTCAGGGCATTGACGAACATCAACCGTCTCTCAGAATGCGCTCGCCTTCCTGCTCCACGTTCTCGAATTGACCTCGGTAAACCGCCCACCAAAGTCCTCCCAGGATGAGCAGGACCAGGCCGACGGACAGGGGAATCAACAGGTACAGGATGTCCATCAGGCCACCTCGACAGGGGTTGCAGCCGCAAGGGCCGAAGGGGGCTGCGCCGGGCTGCCGGACGGCGCTCCGGGGGCCTGGAATCTCGCGTGCGCAGCGGTGCCGCGGGCCAGCCGGGCGGCATTCATGACCACGAGCAAGGAACTGAGCGCCATGCCCAGGCCGGCCAGCCACGCCGGCATGTAGCCGGCGATCGCCAAGGGCACGCACAGGGCGTTGTAGCCAGCGGCCCACCACAGGTTCTGACGCACGATGCGCAGCGTGCGGCGCGCCAGCAGGAGCGTCTGCAACACCAGGTCCAGGTGATCACCCAGGACGACAAAATCGGACCGCGATTGCGCCAGCGGCACGGCACGGCCAAAGGCGAAGGACACATGCGCACCCGCCAGCACCGGGCCGTCGTTGAGGCCATCGCCGACCATGGCGACGTGCCGGCCCTGCGCCTGAGCGCCCTGCAGGCGCTGCAGCTTGTCTTGCGGTGTGCAGTCCCCCACGGCCTCGGCGATGCCGGCCTGAGCGGCCACGCGCTGCACGGCCCCGTCGCGATCACCCGACAGCAGCTGCACCGCCACGCCGGCCTCCTGCAGCCCGCGCACGACCTCGGCCGCCTCGGGGCGCAGGTCTTCGCTCAGATCGAACCGGGCGACTTCCTGCAGGCTCCCCTCGCCGCGCTCCCCACGTTCGCAGGCCAGCACCACTTGCTGCTGCAGACCGGTAGACACCACACCGGTGTGCGCAGCCGAGCCCAGCCGCACGGTCCATGGCGAACCGCCCTGCCCCGTCTGCCGCACCGTGGCGACCAGACCGCGGCCGGAAACCTCCTGTACCTGCTCGACCTCCCAGCCGCCAGCGCCCGCCGATCGCTCCGCAAAAGCGGCCAGCGCGCGCGACACCGGATGCAGCGAATGCAGCGCCAACGCTCCGGCCAGCGCCACGGCATCGGCCTCCAGGAGGCCGGCGCCCGGCGCGAGATGCACGGCGCGCACGGCCATGCCATCGCGCGTGAGCGTGCCGGTCTTGTCGAACACCACCGTGTCTACGGCCGCCAGCGCCTCCAGTCCCTGCAGGTTGCGCACCAGCACGCCCTGGCGCGCCAACGTCCCGGCCGCCGTGAGCATGGCGACGGGCGTAGCCAGCGACAACGCGCAGGGGCAGGTCACGATGAGCACGGCCACCGCCACCATCAGCGCGTGGCTGGGGCTGGTGGGCCACCACCATGCGGCGGCCAGCGCCGCGGCCGCCAACACGGCCACGAGGAAGGGCCGCGCGATGCGGTCGGCCAGCTGCGCAAGCCGGGGTTTTTGCAGCGAAGCGCTTTCCATCAGCGCCACGATCTGGCCGAAACGCGTCTCGGCGCCCAGGCTCTGCACCTGCACCTCGACCGGCGCCTGCAGGTTGTAGCTGCCGGCCGTGACCGTGCTGCCCTCGCCGCGCAGCACAGGGGTGGATTCGCCGGTGAGCAGCGCCTCGTCGGCCTGGGTGCGGCCCGCGACGATACGGCCGTCGGCAGGGAAGGCTTCGCCGGGCAGCACGCGGATGGTGTCGCCCGCCACCAGACGGCGCGTCGCCACGCGCACGAAGTCGCCGTCGGCGCCCCGGCGTTCCACGCTGTCAGGCAGGCGGTTCATCACCGCTTCGAGCGCGCCCGCGGTGCGGTCGCGCAGCCGCAGCTCCAGCCACCGGCCCGTGAGCAGGAAGAACACGAACATCGTCAGCGAGTCGTAGTAGACCTCCCGCCCGAACGGCCCGGCCGGATCGAAGGTGCCGGCAGAGCTGACGAGGAAGGTGATGGCCATGCCGAGGGCCACCGGCAGGTCCATGCTGATGCGGCGCTGGCGCACGTCGCGCAGCGCGCTCGAGAAGAACGGGCCGCAGGCGAACAGCATGACCGGCAGGCTGATGACCCAGGACGCCCAGCGCAGCAGGCGCTCCATCTCCAGCGACAGATCGCCGGGCATGGCCTGGTAGGCAGGCCATGCGTACATCATCACCTGCATCATGCAAAAGCCCGCCACCAGCCAGCGCCACAGGGCGCGGCGGTGCTCGCGCTGGCGCTGCTCGCGCACGAAGGCGTCCATGGCCGGCAGCGCGCGGTAGCCCGCCTGGCCGACGGAGGCCATCCACTGCGACGGGCGCACCTGCGCCGGATGCCACACTACGCGTGCGCGGCGCGTGGCGGAGCTGACCTCGGCCTCGCGCACGCCGGGCACCCGGCGCAAGGTCTCCTCGATGGTGAGCGCGCAGGCCGCGCAGTGCATGCCCTCCAGCACCACATGCGATTCCCAAGGCACCGACGCGTTGGCGGCCGGATCATCGGAGACCGGCGCGCCCACCGGGCGTCCGAAGGCAGACCATTCGAGGGGATCGTCCAGCAGGGTGGCGGCTGTGGCGCCGTCCAAAGCGCTCCCGCGTGGCACGCCTGCCTGCACGGGGTCGGCGGCGGCGACCTGCGGGCCCGAAGGGTGGTTTGACATGGCCCGGAGACTATTCTTGATCCACGCCAAGCCCATTGACATGGATCAAGACGTGCGCCACCACCCTGTCTAAGCTGGACCCGTCACCCACCCTCCAAGGAGCCCAGCATGTACACACGCATCCTCATCGCCACCGACGGCTCGCCCCTGTCCGACCAGGCCGTCGAGAGCGGGCTTTCGCTGGCCGCCCTGGCGAGCGCCTCCGTGGTGGCGCTGAAAGTGGTGCCCCGCTACCCGCGCAGCTACTTCGAGGGCGGCGCCCCCGTGGACGCAGCCGATGCCAAGCGGGTGGAAGCCCAGTGGACGGCCGCCGCCCAGGCCCTGCTGGAGCAGATCAAGGCGCGTGGCGAGGCCGACGGCGTCAAGGTGCGCGCGGTGGTCGCCAAGTCGGACCTGATCGCGGAATCCGTCATCGCGGCAGCGAAGAAGCATCAGTGCGACCTGATCGTGATGGCCTCGCACGGCCGCAAGGGCCTCAAGCGCCTGCTGCTGGGCAGCGAGACGCAGCACGTGCTGACGCACTCGCACATTCCGGTGCTGGTGCTGCGCTAGAACGAGCGCCCCCACCGGAGGCCAAGGCACCACGGCGCGGCCCACGCTCGCCAGCGCATTGACCGGCGCCGGTCTTCCCGACCAGTTCCCTAGTCCAGCGCCATGAGATACCCCTGGCGAGATGGCGCATGCTTATTGGCCCATGCATCAAATTGGCCTACAGCGCTTATCCATAAAGCGCATTTAGCTATATTAAATATAGCAAACCATGCGATCTGCCTTTACGGCACATTCGCGCAGACACGGCTCAGTGGCTGCCCAGATACAGCTGCGCCATGCGCTGGTCCTCCAGCAGTTCCTGCGCAGGGCCGTGCAGCACGCAGCGGCCCTAGTCCAGGATGTAGCCCTGCTGGCTGATGGCGAGCGCCTGCCGCGCGCGCTGCTCCACCATCAGCACGGCCACGCCGGCAGCGGGCAGCTTCTGGACCATGTCGAACACCTTGCCGACCAGCGAAGGCGCCAACGCGGCCGTGGGCTCGTCCAGCACCATGATGCGCGGCGACGGCATGAGCGCCCGGGCGAAGGCCAGCTGCTGGCGCTCGCCGCCCGAGAGATTGCTGGCGGGCTGCGGCAAGCGCTCGACCAGCGCGGGGAAGTCGGCGAGCACCTGGACCATGCGCTGCTTGAGATGCTTGACGCCGCGCACCACCTGCAGGTTCTCGCGCACGGTGAGCGAGGGGAACACGTTCGCCACCTGCGGCACATAGGCCAGGCCGGCGTCGAAGCGGTCCTCTGCCGACATGCGTGTGATGTCGCGCCCGTCCAGGTGAATACTGCCCGCCACGCGCGGCAGCAGGCCCAGCAATGCCTTCACCAGCGTGGACTTGCCCGCGCCGTTGGTGCCGGCGATGGTCACGATCTGGCCCGGCGCCACGGCCAGGTCGATGCCGTGGATGATGTCCACTTCCGAATAGCCGCCGCGCAGCTGGCCGATCTGCAGCAGCTTGCCGCCGTGGTTCTCATGGCTCATGCCTGCTCCGCTCATACCACCCCTCCCATGTAGGCTTCCTGCACGCGCGGGTCGTCCAGCACGGTGTGCGGGTCGCCCTCGGCCAGGATGCGGCCCCGGTCCATCACGATCATGCGGTGCGACAGCGCCTTGAGCGCCTGCAGATGGTGCTCGATGACGATGAAGGCGATGCCGCGGCCCTGCAGCTCGCGCACACGGTCGCAGATCTCGTCAATCAGCACCGGGTTGACCCCGGCGAAGGGTTCGTCGAGCAGGATGCAGCGCGGGTCCAGCATGAGCACGCGGCCCAGCTCCACGAGTTTCTTCTGCCCGCCCGACAGGCCTCCGGCCGGCACGTCGCGCACGCGCGCCAGGTTCAAAAAGGCCAGGATGCCATCGGCCTTGGCCGCCAGCTGCGTCTCGTGTTCGCGCAGGCTGCGCGTCTGGAAGAACGCGTTGACGAGGCGTTCGCCCTGCGGGTTGGCGGCGGCGGCCATCAGGTTCTCGTGCACCGTCAGGCTCTTGAATTCGCGCGGAATCTGGAAGGTGCGCACCAGACCCAGGTGGGCACGGCGATGGGGCGGCAGGCGGGTGATGTCCTGCCCGGCGAAGCGGATGCGGCCGGCGTCTGCCGGCTGCTGGCCCGCGATGGCGGCGAACAGGGTGCTCTTGCCCGCGCCGTTGGTGCCGGCGATGCCCAGCACCTCGCGCTCGGCCAGTTGCAGCGACACGTCGTCCACCGCCTTGAAGCCGCCGAAGAGCCGGCTCACGTTGTCCACTTGCAGCATGCTCATTTCGACGAGCCTCCGAACAAACCGTTGGGCCGGTAGAGCGTGATCAGGATCAGCGCCAGGCCCACGGCGGCCAGGCGCAGGCTGGCCATGCCGACTTCCGACACGCCCGGCACCCAGTCCTTGGCGAACCGGGACCCCTCCAGGAACACCATCAGCAGCAGCGAGCCGAACATGGCGCCGCGCACCGAGCCCGAGCCGCCCATGACCAGCCCCATCCACACGTAGAAGGTGATCAGCGGGATGAACTGCTCCGGGGTGATGAAGGTGATGAAGTGCGCGTAGAAGGCGCCCGCCAGCCCGGCCAGCGCCGCGCCCAGCATGAACACCTGCACCTTGAAGCGCGCGGGGTCCTTGCCCAGGGCGGAAAGCGCCGCCTCGTCGTCGCCGATGGCTTTCAGCAGCCGGCCGAACGGGCTGCGGGTGAGCCGCACCGTGCCCCAGCAGACCAGGCCCACGATCACCGCCAGCAGCGTGAAGATGGCCACGTCGGACATGCCGCCGCCCCAGCCGGCGAACAGCTTGGGCAGGCCCGGCAGGCCCTGCACGCCGTTGGTGAGCCAGCTTTCCTGCTGGATGGTGATGCGCACGGCCTCGGAAAAGCCGAGCGTGACGATGGCGAGGTAGTCATCGCGCAGCCGCAACGACAAGAGGCCGATGGGCAGCGCCAGCAGTCCCGCCAGCAGGCCGGCCAGGGCGAAGCACAGCGGCAGCGGCAGCCCCTTGAGCGCGAGCAGCCCCGAGGTGTAGGCGCCGACGGCGAAGAACGCCACCACGCCGAAGTTGACCAGCCGGGTCAGCCCGAACTGCAGGTTCAGGCCCAGCGCCAGCAGGCAGTAGATGAGCGCGACGATGCCGATGGCACAGAGATAGGCAATCATGGTGGGCCTCCTTGTTCTTCTGTTTCAACGCACCAGCTGCACGCGGCCCATGATGCCGGCGGGGCGCAGCAGCAGCACCAGCGCCAGCACCACGAACGACAGCACGAGCTTGTACGAGGGACCCAGCAACGGCACCGACAGCTCCTGCACCACGCAGAGCACCAGCGCCCCCAGCACGGCGCCCACCGGGCTGCCGATGCCGCCCAGAACCATGGCGGCGAACGCGGGGATCAGGCTCTCCCACCCCATTTCGGGCATGACGATCGCCTTCATGCCGAGCAGCACGCCGCCGATGGAGGAAAGCGCACCCACCAGCAGCCAAAGGCTCAGCATCAGCCCGCCCGCCCGGATGCCGCTGGCCCGCGCCAGATCGGCGCTGTCGGCCACGGCGCGCAGCTGGCGACCGAAGCTGGTGCGGTAGATGAGCACGAACACGACCGCCAGGCAGGCAGCGGCGATGGCCGCGATCAGCACGTCGGTCGGCAGGATGCGCAGGCCGCCGAAGTTCCAGGCGCGCACCAGCGGCATGTCGAAGGTGCGCTGGTCGTGCCCGGCGAAGAACGAGATCAGGCTGCGCAGCAAGAAACCCAGCCCGATGGCCGCGAGCATGGAGGCCACCATCGGCCGCCCGGCCAGCTTGCGGAAGATCAGCTGGTAGGAGCCGGCCGAGACCAGCGCCGTCACCGCCACGCTGGCGATGGCGGCCAGCCACAGCGGCACGCCGCCCAGCAGCTGCACCGCCACGGCGGCATAGGCGCCGGTCGTCATCAGGTCGCCCGTGGCTGCGTTGGGAAAGCGGTTGACGCCCATCACCAGGGTCATGGCCAGGGCAGGCAGGGCCACCACCAGGCCTTCGATCAATCCATTGATCAGGAGGTTTGCGAAATCGATCCAGGTCATTGCGTCATCTCGTGCAGGTCCCATGCCAGGCGGCCGGTGCAAGCTTGCTGCCGGCGTTGCGACGCCTGGCCAGAACGGCTGTGCGGGCTGTGTCAGCCGCCCAGGGGCGACCGGAAAAAAAATGCCGCGTGCGCCGACGATGCGGCGCGCGCGGCCGGCGCCGTCACATGGTGATGGACACCACGTCGCGGCGCACCAGCTGCCCCTTCTCGATCACGTACACGCCGAAGTCGGGCGTGGCATCGCCGAACTTGTCGAAGTCGAGCTTGCTGGAGGCGCCCTCGTAGTTCACCTTGCCCTTCTTGGCCAGCTGGGCCTTGCCCTCGGCGAAGGAATACACGGCCGTGCCGGGTGCGTTGGAGACGTCGCGGATCTTGGCGTTGACCTGCTCCACCGTGGCCTTGGCCCCGGCGGCTTCCATGGCCAGGGCCAGCGAGATCACCATGTCGTAGGCCATAGCGGCGTAGATGTTGGTGGCGGCGGACTTGCCCGTGGCCTTGGTGAAGGCGGCATCGAACTGCGCGTACGACGTGCTCTTCTCGTTCGACACGGTTTCCACCGAGATGATGCCTTCGCAGACCTCGGCGCCCAGCGCCTTCACCAGGTCGGGGTTGGCCGCCCAGCCGGGGATGATCCACTTGTTGTCGGCACCGGACTGGAACCATTCGCGCAGGATTATGGTGGTGTCGGGCAGGTACGAGCCCATCACGATCACGTCGGGCTTGGCCGCCAGGATCTTCTGCAGCTCGCTCCGGTAGCTCGGGCGGCTGGGTTCATAAGTGACGTGCGCGGCCACCTTGCCGCCGCGCTTTTCCCACACGCGGGTGAAGCCTTCCACGTTGCCCAGGCCCGAGGCGTTGTTGAACGCCATGGTGGCGGGCCGCTTGAAGCCGCGCTTGGCGCAGATCTCGGC
>JAEWPH010000298.1 GCA_023460715.1 Pseudomonadota bacterium
CGCGGACTTGAGGCAGACCGGCGTGCACTCGCTGGTGGAGACGCCGGGCCACTACGGACTGTCCGCCGCGGTGGGTGGTTTGGAGCTCACGCCGCTGGAGCTGGCCTCCGCCTACGACAAGAGCTTCAACCCGGGGGGCAAGCAGACGCGCGCCGCCTGGGAGAAAGAACGCCGCGACCGCATCGTCGGCCGCGCCAAGATCAATGTCACGGTCAACGATCTGCGCGTGAGCGTCGACGGGAACAAGGCACAGGCACGCTTCCGCCAGGGCTACAGCTCCGGCAGCTACAACGTGACCAGCCGCAAGACGCTGGATCTCGTCAACAACGGCGGCCGCTGGGCTATCGTGCGCGAGTCCACGGGCGGTTGATGGCACACCGAATCGCGGGCCTGCTGGCGCCCGCCGTACGCAATCATGGCCCGGCCGGCTCTGCCCGCCAGGGCCTTGACCGGGCTTTCTGACCGCGCATGTCCGTGGGATTGTTCAACTGGAGCCGCACGGTTGCGGCGGGTGTGGCGCTGTCGTTGCTGGCATCCCCCTGGGCCGTGCACGCGCAGGGCGAGAAGACCCGCAATCTCGCCAAGACCAAGCGACAGGCCCCAGCCAAGGCACCTCCCCGCCCTGCCCCGCTGCGCGACGGCCAGGCCGAGCAGCGTCTGATGGAGGTCTACCGCCTGACAGGCGAAGGCAAGACCCGCGAGGCGCTGGCCAAGGCCGAGTCCCTGGCGCGGGAGCACCCCAACTTTCAGCTGGCGCAGTTGGCGCTGGGCGACCTGCTGGCCGCCCGCGTCCGCCCGCTCAAGCAGCTGGGAGATGTACCCACGCAGAACGATGCGCCACCACCGGCCGGCGCCAGCGACGTGTTGGCCGAGCTGCGGGCCGAGTCGCGCCAGCGTACGGACGCACTGCGCGTGCGGCCCCACGCCCGCGCGATTCCGGCGCAGTTCCTGGAGCTGTCACCCCGCTCGCGCCATGCCATCGCCGTGGACGCCTCGCGCTCGCGCCTGTACCTGTTCGAGAACACCGCCAACGGTCTGGAGCTGATCGCCGACTACTACTCGTCCGTCGGCAAGCTCGGCATCGAGAAGTTCGTCGAAGGCGACCAGCGCACGCCGCTGGGCGTGTACTACATCACCAGCCGGCTCGATCCCGCCACGCTCAAGGATTTCTACGGCGCCGGGGCTCTGCCCATCAACTACCCGAACCCGCTGGATGTAAGCCGCGGCAAGACGGGCAGCGGCATCTGGCTGCACGGCACGCCCCCGGACCAGTTCTCGCGCGCGCCGCTGGCCACCGACGGCTGCCTGGCGCTGGCCAACCCCGACCTGGAGCGCATCCTGCGCACTGTCGAGCCGCGCACCACGCCGGTGGTGATCGCCAAGCAGCTGCAGTGGGTGCAGCCGCAGAGCGTGCAGGCGGACCGCAAGGCCTTCGAGGCGGTGCTGGATGGATGGCGCGCCGCCAAGTCGCAGGGCGACATGAAGCGGCTGCTGGCCTTCTACGCCCCCGACTTCCAGAGCTACAAGAGCCTGCCCCTGGCCCAGTGGACCCAGACGCTGGAAGCCGAGACCCGCGCGCTGGGTGGCCGGGAACTACACCTCAAGGACAAGTCTTACCTGCGCTGGACGGACTCTGCAGAGACCATGGTGGTAACGTTCGGCGAAGTGGCCGAAGGTGCGCGCACCGGCCCGGTCAAACGCCAGTACTGGATCCGCAAGGGCAAGCAGTGGCAGATATTCTTCGAAGGAGTGATTGGATGATTTCCAAACGAAAAACAACGCTGGCGCTTGCCAGCATTGGGCTTGCAGCTATCTTCTCCGTAGCAGGCGTGCAAGCCCAGGAGGCTGCCCCCAAGGTCAGGCTCTCCACAACGCTCGGCGACATCGTCGTGCAGCTCGACCCGGCCAAGGCGCCCAAGACGGTGGACAACTTCCTGGCGTATGTGAAGGACAAGCACTACGACGGCACGGTGTTCCACCGCGTCATCGACGGCTTCATGATCCAGGGCGGCGGCTTCACGGCCGACATGCAGCAAAAGCCCACGAAGACGCCGATCCCGCTGGAGGCCAGCAACGGCCTGAAGAACGACAAGTACACCATCGCCATGGCGCGCACGGGCAACCCGAATTCGGCCACCTCGCAGTTCTTCATCAATGTGAAGGACAACGCCATGCTCAACGCGCCCAACCCCGATGGCTACGGCTATGCCGTCTTCGGCAAGGTCGTCTCCGGCACGGAGGTGGTCGACAAGATCAAGGCCGTGGCCACCGGCAACAAGGGTCCGCACCAGAATGTGCCGACCACTCCCGTCACCATCACCTCGGCCACCCTGGTGAAGTGATCTCTCCTCCGAACGTGTTCTGAAAGGACCCTCCATGAGCAACCCGCAAGTCGAACTCCACATCGCCGGCCACGGCGTCATCACGCTGGAACTGGACGCCGAGAAGGCACCGAAGTCCACTGAGAACTTCCTCGCCTACGTGAAGAAGGGCCACTACGACAACACCATCTTCCACCGCGTGATCCCCGGCTTCATGGTCCAGGGCGGCGGCTTCGAGCCGGGCATGAACCAGAAGGGCACGGACGCCCCCATCCAGAACGAAGCCAACAACGGCCTGAAGAACGCCAACTACACCGTGGCCATGGCCCGCACCAGCGACCCGCACTCCGCCACGGCGCAGTTCTTCATCAACGTCGCCGACAACGGCTTCCTGAACCACACCGCACCGTCCGCACAGGGCTGGGGCTATGCCGTGTTCGGCAAGGTGGTCAAGGGCACGGAAATCGTGGACGCCATCAAGGGCGTGAAGACGGGCCGCAAGGGCTTCCATGACGACGTGCCCAAGGACGACGTCATCATCGAAAAGGCCGTGGTGGTCTGATTCCCCTCTGAGTCGCTCGCGCCCTCCTTCCAAGGGAGACAACGCTCGCAGCCCGGCACATCCGCCGGTTCTGCGGCGTCTGCCGGCGTGGCTTGCTCCGCGGCCTTTCAATCCGAACGCCGCGCGGGTGAGCGGCCACAGGCCGGGCGCGAACGCACTCCCACTTCCGCATTGTCATGAGCATGCTCGCGCCAGACGTCCGAGAGTTCGTCGCACCCGCCGGCTGGCGCACGGTGGACTTCGTTTCCGATCTGCACCTGGAAGCCGAGCACCCCGCCACGGTGGAGGCCTTCACCGGCTACCTCCACGACACGCCCGCGGACGCCGTGTTCCTGCTCGGTGACCTGTTCGAGGTCTGGGTGGGAGACGACGCCCTCCAGGAACCCGGCAGTTTCGAGCAATCGATCACGGCAGTGCTGCGCCGTGCGGCATCGCGCATCCCCTTGTATTTCATGCATGGCAACCGCGATTTCCTCGTGGGTGCCGGTTTCACCGCCGCCACCGGCATCCCGGTACTGGACGACCCCACCGTGCTCGTGTTTGCCGGCCGGCGATGGCTGCTCAGCCACGGCGATGCGCTGTGCCTGGACGATGTGGAATACCAGAAATTCCGCGCCGTGGCGCGCAACCCGCAGTGGCAGGCGCAACTGCTCACCCGGACGCTGGCCGAACGCCGCGCCCAAGGCCGCAGCGTGCGCGCCGAGAGCGAAGCGCGCAAACAGTACGGCACGGGCTTCTATGGCGACGTGGACACCGCCGCCGCACTGCAGTGGCTGCAGGCCGCACAGGCGCATGCGCTGATCCACGGCCACACGCATCTGCCCGCCGACCATACACTGGGAGAGGCTGGCGGCACCGCTTTGACCCGGCACGTACTCACCGACTGGGACTTGGCCGCACAGCCTCCGCGGGCTGGCGCGCTGCGTCTCACCGCGGCGGGCTTGGAACGCATCAGCCTCGTCCCCAGATAGCGGCATGGCCCCTGCCTCCGCCCTCACCCGCCTGCTGCGCAAACTCTCCCGCCGCGTGCGATCGACGATCGCACCCGTGCCCGACATTCCCGCCACGCTGTGGCTGCAGACGCTGTCGCGCTACCGTTTTCTCGCGGACCTGCCGCTGCACGACCAGGCCAAGCTCGGGGCCCTGAGCGCATTGTTCCTGCAGCGCAAGGAATTCACCGGCGCCCACGGGCTGGAAGTGACCGACGCCATGGCCGTGGCCATCGCCGCGCAGGCCTGCCTGCCGTTGCTGCACTGGGGCGAACCGGCCGAGGCGCTGGCCTGGTACGACGACTTCGTGGGCATCGTCGTCCACCCCGGCGAGGCCGTGGCGCGCCGGCAGGCCGTGGACGAGGCCGGCGTGGTGCACGACTACGACGAAGTGCTGCTGGGCGAGGCCATGGAACGCGGCCCGGTCATGCTGAGCTGGCCCGCGGTAGACGGCGCCGGGCGCCCCTTGGCCGACGAGGCGCCGGGCAGCGGCACGAGCGTGGTGGTGCACGAGTTCGTGCACAAGCTGGACATGCGCAACGGTGGCGCCGACGGCTTTCCCCCGCTGCCGGCCGGCTTCCTGGGCGCGCGAGACGCCCGGGGCGCGCGCGCGCAGTGGGCTGCCGCCTGGGAGCCCGCCTACGAGGCCTTCCGCGAACGCGTCATCATCGCCGAGCGCTTCGGCGGCGAATGGCCCTGGCTGGATGCCTACGGCGCCACCGCACCGGCCGAGTTCTTCGCGGTGGCCTGCGAGGCCTACTTCGTCAGCCGCGAGCGCTTTGCGCAGGAGTTTCCCACGCTGGCGCCGCTGCTGGACGCCTTCTTCCGCCGCCCTGCCTGACCGGCGCCCGCCAGAGGGACGGCCGTCGCGCCCAATCGCAGACGCCGCGGGCTGGCCCCAGGCATCGGCGCCTGCCGATCCCTCAGAACGTGTTTACGATCTCAGGCCACCGCCGTCCGGTAAGCCACGCCGTCCCGCCCCGGGTCGGCCCCGCCGTGCAAGCGCCCATCCGCACCGATCTGCACCCCGTGCACCCAGCCAATGGTGTAGTTGTAGGGGTTGCGGAAGACCTCGTAGCCGTCGGCCTGCAGCGTGCGCGTGACCTGGCGCGGAATGCGGTTGCACACGTCGATGGAATTGCTGGTGGACGAGAAGCGCGGCGCTGAGACCGCCTCCTGCATGCCCATGCCGTGGTCGATCATGTTCAGCAGCACCTGCAGCACGCCCATGGCGATCTGCGTGCCGCCCGGCGCGCCCAGCACGATCTCGGGCTGGCCCTCCTTGCCGAACACGATGCTCGGACACGACGATGTGAAGCGGCTCTTGCCCGGCTGGATGCTGCCCGCGCGGCCCGGCCGCGGGTCGAACACGCCCATGCAGCCGTTGTAGAAGAAGCCCATGCCGGGCGTGATCACGCCCGAGGGCATGGCGAGCGAGTGCGTCATCGACACGCAGTTGCCGTCACCGTCCACCACGCTCAGGTGCGTGGTGTCGCGCGGCACCGGGGCGCCCGCGTTCACGCGCTCCACCCGGAAGCGTTCGCCGGCGCGGATGGCGGCGGCCACGCGCGCGGCGCCGTCCTTGGACAGCAGTTCGTCCAGCGGCACCTGCACGAAGGCCGGATCGCCAATGTGACGGTCCTTGTCGATGGTGGCCTTCTTCATGGCCTCGCTGAGCAGGCGCAGGTAGGCAGGCCCGTTGTGCTCCATCTCCGCGAGTGGAAACTGCTCCAGGATGTTCAGCATCTGCAGCAGCATGGCGCCGCCACCCGGCGGCTGGTTGGTGGTGACCATGCGGCCGCGGTAGCTGCCCACGAGCGGCGCCACGCGGCGCACCGCGTAGCGCTGCAAATCCTCCAGCGAGAGCAGGCCGCCCAGCGACTGCACATCCGCCACCATGCGGCGCGCCAGCTCGCCTTCATAGAACGGGGCAATGCCTTCCTGCGCCACCTGTTCCAGCACGGCGGCCATGCCGGGATTGGCGAGCGGCGTGCCGATGGGCTTGGGCGAGCCGTCCGGCCGGCAGTAGAGCGCACGGCCTTCGTCGCTGTGGCGCAGGCGGTCGAGGTTGCTCACGCGGCCCATGCTGGGCTCGTTGATCCAGAAGGCGTGCATGCCGGGCCGCACGAAGAAGCCCTCCCGCGCCCAGGCGATGGCAGGGGCCACCACCTCCTTCCACGGCAGGCGGCCGTGCGCGCGGTGCAGGGCCTCCAGGCCCTTGAGCGTGGCCGGCGTGGCGATGGATTGCGGGCCGATGTCATTGACGCGCCCCTTCAGGATGAAGCCGAAGCCGTCCTTGGTCTCGCCTTCGAGCAGATCGGCCCACATGGCCTCGCGGCAGGCGAGCGGGGCCGGCGCATGGAAGTCGAAATACTCATGGGCTGCGGGGCCGCCGGCGCCCTGCATGTACACGGCCGCCGTGCCGAAGCCGGCAATGCCGCACATCAGCGGGTCCACGACGGTCTGGGCCAGCGCGGTGGCCACGGCCGCATCGGCGGCATTGCCGCCGGCGCGCAGGATCTCGATGCCCGACTCGGCCGCCTCGGGCTGCGCGCAGGACACCATGGCTTCTTTGGAGTGCATGGAAGGTTCTTTCAGGAAAGGGAAGCGCCCCGCTGCAGCCTGAAGCGGCGCTGGCGGGGCCAAGGCCAAACGATGGCGTGGCAGGAAGGGACCGGCGCACCGGCCCACTCACTTGCCGCTCAGGTTCAGCGTGTTCAGCGTCGGGCCCCAGGCCTGCGTGTCGCGGCGCGTCACCTCCATCAGCTGGCTGGCCGGGCCGGCCATGGGGATGGCGTTCATGGAGCGCAGCTTGGCCTGTACCTCGGCGCTGGCGTGGAAGGCGCGCGTGCCTTCATGCAGCTTGGCGATGATCGCGGGCGGCGTGCCGGCCTTGGCGACGATGCCGCTCCAGCCCATGGTGTCGAAGTCCTTCACGCCCAGCTCGTTGGCGGCGGGCACGTCGGGCAGTTCGGCCAGGCGCGAAGGGGCCAGCACGACCAGCGGCACCACCTTGCGGTTCTTGATGTGCGGCAGCACGGTGCCGGCCACCGGGGCCATCACCTGCGTCTGGCCGCCGATGGTGGCCATCAGGCCGTCGGGCTCGCCCTTGAAGGGCACGTGCGTCATGGCAATGCCCAGCTTCTTCTGCAGCAGCTCCACCGCCAGCTGCGTGGAGTTGCCCAGCCCCGACGAGGAGAAGTTCAGCTCGCCCGGGTGCGCCTTGGCGTATTTCACCAAGTCGTCCAGGGACTTGAAGCCTGTCTCGGGGTTGGCGACCAGCACGAAGGGCACGGTGCTGAGCATGCCCACGCCGGTGAAGTCCTTCTCGGGGTCGTACGGCAGCGGCTTGTAGACGAACTTGTTGAGCACCATCTGCGACACCCCGCCGAACATCAGCGTGTAGCCATCGGCCGGCTGGCCCAGCACCTGCTGCGCCGCGATGATGCCGCCCGCGCCGGGCTTGTTCTCCACCACGATGTTCGCGCCCAGCGCCTTGCCGGCGTGCTCGGCCCAGAGCCGCGCGACGGTGTCGGAGCTGCCCCCGGCCTGCTGCGACACCACCAGGCGGATGGGGCGGGTGCCGGGATAGCCGGCTGCAGCGTCCTGCGCGGCTGCCGGCGCGCTGCCCAGGGCCCATGCCAGGGCGGTGGCCGCCAAGCCGGCCAGATAAGAAGTTTTGTTCATGGTCTGCGGGTCTCCAGAGGGTCGATTGACGAACGGCCGGGGGCGGTGCCGGCTCCTGCAACGATTATTCGGAGCCCGGCCGCCGCGCACCAGCGAATTCGCCCGATGGATCCATTAGCATTCACTCATGTCTTACGAACACGTGGCCTGGGCCCGGCGGCTTAAGGTGAAGCACCTGGAATCGTTCCTGGTGCTGGACGAAGCCGGCACGCTGACCGAAGCGGCCGTGCGCATGCACATGACGCAGTCGGCCATGTCGCACTGGCTGGCCGACCTGGAAGAGCTGGTGGGCATGCCCCTGGTGACGCGCGGGCGGCGCATCCAGCTCACGCCCGCCGGGGTCATCATGAAGCGGCTGGCCGTGGGCGTGCTGGGCGATATCTCGCGCACGCAGGCCGAGTTGAGCGCGGTGGCCGAGGGCCGCAGCGCGCGCCTGCACGTCGGCAGCGTCTGGGCCGGCGTGGCCCGCGGCGTGCCGCAGGCGCTGGCGCAGTTCCAGGCGCTGCATCCGTACATCTCGGTCACCGTGTCGGAGAGCCCGTTCGGCAACCTGCTGGAGGGGCTGGAAAACCGGCAGCTCGATGTGGTGGTGGGCTCGCTGGACTCGCGCGCCTACCAGGCGCGGCTGGAGCACCGCGAACTGTTCGAGGACAACGTCTGCCTGGTGGTGGGCCGCGCCAGCCGCTTCTGGGACATGGCCGGCCCGGTGCGCCTGGCGGACCTGCTGCAGGAGAACTGGATCATGCCGCCCAAGGGCACGCTGATGCGCTCGCAGCTGGACACCGCCCTGCTGGACAGCGGCGCCTCCTGGCTGCTGCCCAAGGTGGAGACGGCCGCCATCACCACGCTGCAGGCCCTGGTGCACCAGGGCGACTACGTGGGCGTGTGCTCGGAGGCCATGGCCGAGTACCAGGCGGGCCTGGGCAGCCTGCGCATCCTGCCGCTGGACCGCACCATCCGCTTCGGGCCGGTGGGCGTGGTCTGGAGCCGCGACCACCCGTCCGAGGCCGTGCGGCTCTTCGTGGACCACATCACGCAGGCCACGGCCGCCCCGGCCCCGGCTCCGGGCAGCGTCACAGCCCCAGGTCGCTGAGCGATGCGTGGTCGTCCGGGCGGCGGCCCAGCGGCCAGTGGAACAAGCGATCGGCCTCGGGGATGGGCAGGTCGTTGATGCAGGCGAAGCGCCGCTGCATCAATCCCTGGGCGTTGAACTCCCAGTTCTCGTTGCCGTACGAGCGGTACCAGTTGCCCGAATCGTCGTGCCATTCGTAGGCGAAGCGCACGCCGATGCGGTCGCCGCCGAAAGCCCACAGTTCCTTGATCAAACGGTAGTCCAGCTCGCGCGCCCACTTGCGGCGCAGCAGCTCGCGCACGGCATCGCGGCCCACGGGAAAGTCCACACGGTTGCGCCAGCGCGTGTCCTCGGTATAGACCTGGGCCACGCGGTCGGGGTCGCGGCTGTTCCAGGCGTCTTCGGCCATGCGGACCTTGAGCAGGGCGGTGGCTTCGGTGAAGGGAGGGACGAGAGGGGTCGAGGTCATGGCAGCGGGCCTTTCAAAAACAGGGAAGAACGATGTAGACAGGTCTGTCTACATCCGCAATGTAACCGATGTAGACAGACTTGTCTACAATCGCGCCATGCCCCTTGCACCCCTCACCGCCCCCGCCGCCACCCCTGATCTGCCCGCGCGCGAGCGCATCCTGTGGACGGCCTACGCCCTGTTCTACCGGGACGGCGTGCGCGCCACCGGCATCGACCGGGTGATTGCCGAATCGGGGGTGACCAAGGTGACCTTCTACCGGCACTTTCCGAGCAAGAACGATCTGGTCGAGGCCTTTCTGGCCGAGCGCCACGTGCGCTGGATGGCATGGTTCGATGCGGCGCTGCAGCGCCATGGCAATGGCCCGCAGGCGCTGGTGCCGGCGCTGGCCGAGTGGCTGGGGGATGCGGACTTCCGCGGCTGCGCTTTCCTCAACACCACGGCGGAACTGGGCGCCACCGTGCCTGCGGTGGATGCGCACACCCGCCAGCACAAGCAGGACATGGCCGCCCGCATCGCGGCCTTGCTGTCGTCCGCGCACCGGGAGGCGCACGCGCAGCTGCTGGCGCTGGCGGTGGATGGCGCCATCGTGCACGCCCAGTTCGACGGCAACCCGCAAGCCGCGCTGCAGGCGCTGGAGCACGCGGTGGCGCTGGTCGATCGCAACCGGTAAAAGAGCCCAGCGCGCACGTTGCCCGATCGTGAGATGGGCTTGATGGGCGCCTCCACTACCCAGGCCGCACGGCTCGCACGGCTGGTCACAAACCAGCGCCAGGCAGGTTTTGCCCGCGGGTCCTAGGGGCGTTGCAGCAGGCTGCGCGCGGCGCGCGCCACGCTGGCCGCATCCACGCCGAAGTAGCTGCGCAGCGCGGCCCGTGTGTCGCTGCGGCCGAAGCCGTCGGTGCCCAGCGTGAGATAGCGGCGGCCTTCGGGCACAAAGGCGCGCACGGTCTCCGGCACGGCGCGCACGTAGTCGGTGGCGGCGATCACCGGGCCCCGCGTGCCCTGCAGCATCTGGGCGAGCCAGGGCGTGCCGGGCCGGGCATCGCCCTCCAGCAGGCGGCGCTCGCAGGCCACGCCGTCGCGCGCCAGCTCGCTCCAGCTGGTCACGCTCACCACCGTCACCTGCACGCCTTCGGCGGCCAGCGCCTGCGCAGCCTGGACCACCTCGGTCAGGATGGCGCCGGAACCCAGCAGCGTCACCGCGGGCACCTCCGCAGCACTTTCAGATGAAACAGGCACTTCGCCCTTATCCGGCAATCGCGAGTAGCTATTGAATACATAGCAACCGAGCAGAACGCCTTCCGCGGCGTCCGCCGGCAGGTCGGGCTGGGCGTAGTTCTCGTTCATCAGCGTGACGTAGTAGAAAACGTCCTGCTGCTCGACCAGCATCTCCCGCATGCCGGCATCCACGATCACGGCGAGCTCGCCCGCGTAGGCCGGGTCGTAGGCCTTGCAGTTGGGGATGGTGGCCGCCACCAGGTGGCTGGTGCCGTCCTGGTGCTGCAGCCCTTCGCCGCCCAGCGTGGTGCGGCCCGAGGTGGCGCCCAGCAGAAAGCCCCGTGCGCGCTGGTCCGCCGCGGCCCAGATGGCGTCGCCCACGCGCTGGAAGCCGAACATCGAGTAGTAGATGTAGAACGGCAGCATGGCCAGCCCGTGCACGCTGTAGCTGGTGGCGGCTGCCGTCCAGCTGGCGATGGCGCCAGCCTCGCTGATGCCCTCTTCCAGGATCTGGCCGTCCAGCGCCTCGCGGTAGCTCAGCACCGAGCCGATGTCCTCCGGCGCATAGCGCTGGCCCAGGCTGCTGTAGATGCCCACCTGCTTGAACAGGTTGGCCATGCCGAAGGTGCGCGCCTCGTCCGCCACGATGGGCACGATGCGCGGGCCCAGTTGGCCGTCCTTCAGCAGCGTGCCCAGCATGCGCACGAAGGCCATGGTGGTGCTCATCTCCTTGCCCGCGGCCTGCAGCGCGAACTGCGCGTACTGGCTGATGGCCGGCACGGGCACCGGGTCGCACACCGTCTCGCGGCGCGGCAGCGCGCCGCCCAGGGCCGCGCGGCGCTGGCGCAGGTACTGCATCTCGGGGCTGTCCTCGGCCGGCTTGAAGAACGACAGGCCGGTGGCCTGCGCGTCGGTGAGAGGCAGGTTGAAGCGGTTGCGGAAATCGATCAGGTCGGTCTCGTCGAACTTCTTCTGGCTGTGCGTGGTCATCTTGCCCTGCCCCGCCGCGCCCATGCCGTAGCCCTTCTTGGTGTGCGCCAGGATCACCGTGGGCTGGCCCTGGTGGGCGGCCGCCGCCGCATAGGCCGCGTGGATCTTCACCAGATCGTGCCCGCCGCGCTTGAGGCGGTCGATCTGCTCGTCCGTCAGGCCCTGGGCCAGCGCGGCCAGTTCCGGGTTCTGGCCAAAGAAGTGGTCGCGGTTGTAGCGCCCGTCCTTGGCGGCGAAGGTCTGCATCTGCCCGTCCACCGTGCCGCCCAGCGTGCGGGCCAGCGTGCCGGTGAGGTCGCGGGCGAAGAGCCCGTCCCAGTCGCTGCCCCAGAGCAGCTTGACCACGTTCCAGCCCGCGCCGGCAAAGAGCCGCTCCAGCTCGTCCACAATCTGGCCGTTGCCGCGCACCGGGCCATCCAGCCGCTGCAGGTTGCAGTTGACCACCCAGACGAGGTTGTCCAGCCCTTCACGCGCGGCCAGGGTGAGCGCGCTCATGCTCTCGGGCTCGTCCATCTCGCCGTCGCCGAACACACCCCAGACCTTGCGGCCTTCACAGTCGAGCAGGTTGCGGTGCGTGAGGTAGCGCATGAAACGCGCGTGGTAGATGCTGCTGATGGGACCGATCCCCATCGAGCCCGTGGGGAACTGCCAGAAGTCAGGCATCAGCCATGGGTGCGGGTAGCTCGACAGCCCCTGCGCCCCGGCGGCCGGCGCTGCGATCTCCTGGCGGTAGTGCTGCAGGTCGTTCTCCGTCAAACGCCCTTCCAAGTACGCCCGCGCGTATACGCCCGGCGCGCTGTGCGGCTGGAAGAACACCAGGTCGCCCCGGTGCTGGCCTTCGCCCAGGCCCTCGCGGCCGCGGAAGAAATGGTTGAAGCCGGCCTCGAACAGATCGGCCGCGCTGGCGTAGCTGGCGATGTGGCCGCCCAGCTCGCCATAGGCCTGGTTGGCGCGCACCACCATGGCCAGCGCGTTCCAGCGCATCAGCGATGCCAGCCGCTCTTCGATGGCGAGGTCGCCCGGAAAGGCCGGCTGCGCCTGCGCCGCCACCGTGTTGACGTAGGGCGTGTTGAGATCGGGCTGCCAGCCCACGCGCTGGGCGCGGGCCATGCGGGCCAGCTCGTCCAGCACGAAGCGCGCACGCTCCGGCCCGGCCGTCGCGGTCAGGGCCAGGAAGGCGTCGCGCCATTCGGCGGTTTCCTGGGGATCGGCATCGGCGGGCGCGCCAGGCGCATCGGCGGCCGGCGCGGCCAGGGCGTGCAGGGGCAGTGGAGCGTTCATGCCATGCACTGTAGGCACACGCGCCCGGCATGAGCATCCGTAAAGCGCTGCGGAAAACCCGCATTCGCAGCACTTTATGCCGCCATCTGGCTACACTGAAGCACATGAAGCTGGACACCATCGATCTGCGCATCCTGGCCCAACTGCAGGCCGACGGCTCTCTTTCCAATGTGGAGCTGGCGCGGCGGGTCCACCTCTCGCCCTCGCCCTGCCTGGCGCGGGTCAAGGCGATGGAGGCGGCCGGCGTGATTGCGCGCTATGTGGCCCTGGCCAACGCGGCCACGCTGGGTCTGGGGCTGAACGTGTTCATCAACATCAGCCTCAAGTCGCAGGCCAAGGAGGCGCTGGCGGATTTCGAGCGGCGCATCGCCGAGCACGACGAGGTGATGGAGTGCTACCTGATGAGCGGCGATTCGGACTACCTTATCCGCGTCGCGCTGGCCGACATCGGCGCGCTGGAGCGCTTCATCGTCGAGCAGCTCACGCCCATCCCGGGCATCGAGAAGATCCGCTCCAGCTTCGCGCTCAAGCAGGTGCGCTACAAGACGGCCCTGCCCTTGCCGGCGGCGCGCTGAAAAGCGCTCACAGCACCGCGTCGAACAGTTCGAGCTGCGGCGGACCGAGGTAGATATCGCGTTGGGCGCCCGCGCGGGCGTGCGCAGCGCGAAAGGCGTCGGAACGGGTCCAGTCCTCGAAGGCGGCGCGGCTTTCCCACACCGTGTGCGATGCGAACAGGGTGTGATCCGCCGTGGTGGCGCCCTGCAGCAGGGCGAACGACCGGTACCCCGGCACTTGCGCCAGGTGGCTGTCGCGCTGGCGCCAGATCTCGATGAACTCGGCCTCGCGGCCGGGGGCGATGCGGAAACGGTTCATGGCGATGAACATGCGGAGACCTCCTGGGCAGTTCGCGCCATTGTGCGGGGTGCACGCCGGCACGCCCGGCGATGGCCCCTGGGCCACAGGGTCAAGCTCAGCCCCGCGCGCCGCTGGGCGCATGGCCGATCACGCGCTTGAACGCACGGCTGAACGAGGCCTCGGATTCGTACCCCAGCCGGTGCGCCGCCACGGCGATGCGCATGCCGTCCTGCGCGATCCATTTGCGGGCCTGGAACATCTTCACCTTGGCCACGTAGCGCGCCGGGCTCTCGCCCATGGTGCGCGTGAACGCCTCCGAAAAGCTGGAGCGCGAAGCCCCCATCACCTCGGCCAGCAGGGGCACGGTCCAGTCGTGCTCGGGTGCGGCATGGATGGCGGCGATCACCTTGCCGATGCGTGGGCAGCGCACGGCGGCGATCCAGCCCGTGGGGTGGTTGCAGCCGCATTCGACCCACGCGCGGATGATGCTGGAGGCCAGCGCATCCGCCAGCCGCGCCAGGATGCCGCAGGCGCCGATGCGGTCCAGCGCCACTTCGCGCTCCATGGCCTCCAGCAGCGCGGGCACGGTGGCGTCGCGCCGCGCCAGGTCGCCTGCCAGCATCACCGGCGGCATCATGGCCATCAGCGGGTGCAGCGGGTCCAGGTTGAAGCGCAGCGCGCCGCTGAATACCACGTGGCTGGCATCGGCCTCATCGGCCGCAGGGTTCGCGTTCGCCGCACCGCCGCCACAATGGCCGTCGAGCAGATACATGTTCTCGGATACGGCCACACGTGCCAGCGCCTCGGCCTGCATCGGCGGCACCTCGGGCGCGCTGGCCAGCACGTGGGCGCTGCCGTGGGGCAGCAGCACGGCGTCGCCAGGCTGCAGCGGCATCCAGTCGCCTGCGCCTGCGCCGGTGCGCAGCCAGGCGCTGCCGCGGCCGGCAAAGTGGAAGTACGCCGCCCGCCGCTCGGGAAACTGCACCGCCCAGGGCGCGTGCAGCTGGCTGCGGCCGTATTCGACGCCGTCCAGCCGCAACCCGACCAGGATCTGGGTGAGCAGGTCGCGCGGGCCGGGCACCGCTGGTGACTGGACCGGCGCAGGCGCAACCGCGGTGGCCTTGGGCGCGGGCACGGACGGGGCGGCCGCCGCAGAAGCGTTGGACAAAAGGTCATGCATTTCGGCGATCCAGGCATGGAAACGCCGGCATCTTATTTCTAAGATCGCCGCTCTGCATTCTGCTCACCATAAGAACCTGTTCAAAGGCCTTCCCGACGTGTCTCCTTCTTCCTGCTCCACCGCCGCCTGCCCTTCCCCGCTGGAGACGGCCCATGACGGCGGCCCCGCCGCAGCGGCCGATCCGGGCGCCCATTCCGCCCGCTGGGCCGCCGTCGCCTCGTTGGCGCTGGGCGTCTTCGGGCTGGTGACGGCCGAGTTCCTGCCCGCCAGCCTGCTCACCGCCATGGCCAGCGACCTGCACGTGACCGACGGCGCCGCCGGCCAGGCCGTCACCGTGACCGCGCTGGTGGCCGCCGTGGCCGCGCCGTCGCTGCCGCTGCTCACCCGGCGGCTGGACCGCCGGCACGTGATGATCGCCTTCACGCTGCTCCTGCTGCTGTCCAACGTGCTCTCGGCCCTGGCCAGCACGCTGCCGGCGCTGCTGGTGGCGCGCGTGCTGCTGGGCGTGGCGCTGGGCGGCTTCTGGTCAATGTCGGCCGCGCTGGCCATGCGGCTGGTGCCCGTGAACGTGTTCGCGCGGGCCATGTCGTTCATCCTGGCGGGCGTGTCGATTGCCACCGTGTGCGCCGCACCGCTGGGTGCATGGATGGGCAGCCTGTGGGGCTGGCGCAGCCCGTTCATCGCGGCCGGCGCCATCAGCGTGGTGACGCTGGCGGTGCAGATCGCCACCCTGCCCTCGCTGCCGTCCCGCGATAACCCCAATCTGCGCGTGCTGGGCGGCCTGCTGCAGCGCCCGCCGGTGCGTGTGGCGCTGCTAGCGGTGCTGCTGGTCATCTCGGGCCACTTCGCCGGCTTCACCTACATCCGGCCCCTGATGGAGCAGGTCACGCAGCTGTCGGTCAGCGCCATCTCGGCCGTGCTGCTGGGCTATGGCCTGGGCGGCTTCGTCGGCAACTTCGTGGGCGGCTGGCTGGCCGGGCGCAGCGAGCGGCTGGCCGTGGCCAGCGGCGCCCTGCTGATCGTGCTGCTGGCGGCCAGCCTGCTGGTGGGCGGGCAATCGGCCGTGGTCACGGCGGTGGCGGTCACGCTGTGGGGCTTTGCGTTCGGCGCGTTTCCGGTGGGCTTTCAGACCTGGATCGTGCGCGCCGCGCCGGACCAGGCCGAGGGCGCGGGCGGCCTGCTGGTGGCGGCGTTCCAGATCGCCATCGCCAGCGGCGCCATCGGCGGCGGGCTGCTGGTGGACCACATCGGCGCATTGGGCGGGCCAGCGTTCGCCTGCGTGGCGCTGGCGCTGGGCGGGCTGCTCACGCTGCGCCACGGGCCGCGGCCGGCGAAGGGCTGAGCGGCCTGGCAGGCACTCCTGAAAAGAGAGCTGACTGCGCTTTATTTTTGGTCGATTCGAAGCGATATCACTTCGAATCCATTGACTGGCAAGCGCAAGCAGCTATGTTTTTTGAAGCAGCCGCGGTGCGGTGCAAGGGATTTGGCCCGTGCCGCCCTGCGGCCTGGCAGCGCCCGTGCCTCAGCGCACGGCCGCCGCGCCGTTTCACTGCGCCGCCCGGTGCGCCACATCGCCCGTGGCCACGCGCTTGCGCAGATCGGCCAGCACGGCCTTGAGGCGCCGGGCGTTGTCGGGCCCCATGCGCACCAGCATCTTCTGCCCGGCAGAGAGCGACTCCAGCTTCGGGTCGGCGAATTCGTAGCGCACCCACGGCCGGGTCGACGGCACCTCGCCCTGCACCTTGGTCAGCTGCACCAGCAGCGGCCCAGCGGGCTCGGGCGCAGCGCGCAGGTGGTCCAGCACGGCCACCAGGCGGTCGTTGAAATACGCCTTGGGATAGCCCAGCTCTTCGTACGCGGACTGGAACAGCGGGTACAGCTGCGTGTAGAGCTTCACAGCGCCCTCCATCGGCACGGCCTCGGCGAAGGCCACGAAGGCGTGGTAGCGCGCGGCATTGGCCGGGGCGATGGTCTGGGTCTGCGCATCGGCCGGGCCTTCCACGGTGAAGCGCTCGGGCGCGGGGCGCACCGGCCACATGCGCGACGGTGCCTGGGCGCGCGGCAGGTTGTCCACCGTGGCGACGGCGCGGCGCACGAAGCCGTCGATCTGCAGGAACGACGCCACCTTCTGCGCGCCTAGCAGATCGTTCAAGCCCTTGGCGACCCGGGCGTCCGATTCGCCCAGCGCGGGCAGCGGTTCGGCATCGGCCTGCGCAGCGATGGGGTTCTGCGGGCCCGAGGCCACGGCCGCAGGCGCGGACGCTGCCGGCGCCGCAG
>JAEWPH010000299.1 GCA_023460715.1 Pseudomonadota bacterium
CTGCGAAGTCGCTCTTGGAAGCGCTGCCTTCGGAGGCCGACACCTGCACGCCCGAGCGGTTGTCCACCAGGGTCAGCATGGCGCTGGCTTCGCGCGTCTTCAGGCTGCCGCCGATGGCGGCAATGGCCGCGCCGCCGCGCCCGCCCAGCAGGCCGCCCAGCGAGCCGCCGATGCCGCCGGCGTCGTTGTTGGAGAACACGATCTCGGGCGACAGGCCGTAGTCGGAGGCGACCATCTGGCCGCGGCCGAAGTTGCTGCCGCCGCGCATTTCGCCCGAGCCCATCAGCTGGCGCTCACGGTCCATGGCCGACATGCCGGCGGCGCCGCGCTCGACCACGATGAAACAGTTGGATTGCTGGATCAGCAGGCGCAGCAGGTTGGACGTGGGGGGCAGCTTGTATTCGTTGCGCAGGATGGTGTACCAGCCGGCGTCCTGGTTTTCGACCAGCGAAACGGTGCCGAGGGGGCCGGAACACTTTTCGAGTTGCGTGCTTTCATTGGCAGCCGACGCGCCACCGGCGGCGCCCGTCGCCACGGTCTTGGCGTCCGCACTGCCCATGCGCATATTGGTGGTCTCGCAACCCGTCAGCAGCACGGCGGCACAGGCCGCGGCCAGAACGGACAGGCGCGCGGGCCGCAGGAAAGAGGAGGTTGCGCAGGTGGCGGTCAGGTTCGAAAGGATCGTCATGGCAGCAGAGGATTTAAATTCTGAGAAACACAAAGCCCTGCACGGTAGGCATGGCCCCGCGCACCCACAACCCTACCGTGGGGGGGTTGCTGTAACAGCCGCGGGGCGGCTTTTCCGCAACCTGGGCTTCCTACATCTTTGGGAGCGGATCGGCGGCGTTTTCAGGGGCAACGCAGCGGCGAGGGCGCCGTGGCGGGCGGGGCGCCAGCGCCGCTGCCGGCGGCTCGCCCGCTCCACGGCAGCGACATCGCAGACCGCCCAGCGGACGCCCCGGTCCCGCGCCCGCAGAGGCATCGACCCACGTCCTCACGTGCCGGCCCGCTCCAGCATGGCGTGGAGCAGCACATTGCAGCCGGCGGTGATGTGCTCTGGCTGGGCATCCTCGATCTCGTTGTGGCTGATGCCGTCCTTGCAGGGGATGAAGACCATGCCGGACGGTGCCAGCCGCGCCATGTACACGGCATCGTGGCCAGCGCCGGAGACGGCCGGCATGTGGGAGTAGCCCAGCTTCTCCGCCGCCCGGCCGACGGCCTCCACGCATTCGGCATGGAACGGCTGTGCGGGGTAGTTGGAGACCAGATCGATCTGGATGGGCAGCCCCGATTCTTGCGACAGCTTCGCGGCCGCAGCGCGGATGTCCTGGTCCATGCTGTCGCAGTCGGCATCGGTGGCGTTGCGCAGATCGATACTGAACTTGACCTGCCCTGGGATCACGTTGCGGCTGTTGGGATGCACCTGCACCATGCCTACCGTGCCGCGTCCGTGTGGCGGGTGCCGGTGGGCACAGGCCACGACCTCCTGCATCAGCTGCGCGGCCACCTGCAACGCGTCCTTGCGCAGCGCCATGGGCGTAGGGCCTGCGTGGGCCTCCATGCCGGTGACGGTGCAGTCGTACCAGCGGATGCCCAGCACCCCCGTCACCACGCCGATGGTCTTGTCGTTGTCCTCCAGCACCGGACCTTGCTCGATGTGCGTTTCGAAGTACGCGCCGATGGGGTGTTCGCCCGGAACCTGGTCGCCCACGTAGCCAATGCGCTCCAGCTCGCCCTTGACCGTCTTGCCTTCAGTGTCGGTGGCGGCATAGGCGTGTTCCAGCGTGAAGGCCTTGGCGAAAACGCCCGAGCCCATCATCACGGGCACGAAGCGACTGCCTTCCTCGTTGGTCCAGAAAGCCACCTCGATCGGTGCCTCGGTCTCGATGCCGTGGTCGTTCAGCGTGCGCACCACCTCGATGCCGGCCAGCACGCCGTAGTTGCCGTCGAACTTGCCGCCCGTGGGCTGGGTGTCGATGTGGCTGCCGGTCATGATGGGCGGCAGGCTGTTGTTGCGCCCCGCGCGGCGCATGAAGCCGTTGCCGATCTGGTCGATGGTGACCGTCATGCCGGCCTCGCGCGCCCAGCGGGTGACCAGATCACGCCCCTGCTTGTCGAGGTCGGTGAGCGTGAGGCGGCACACGCCGCCCTTGGGGGTGGCACCGATCTGCGCCAGCTCCATGAGCGAGGCCCACAGGCGCTCGCCGTTCACGCGCAGTTGGCTGATGTCGGTCTTCACGGGGGTGTCCATGTCTTGCTCCTGCAAAAGAAAGGTCAGCGTGCGACCGCGGTAGGGGCCAGATCCTGCGCACGCTTTTGTACGGCCTGGAACTGGGGGCCGAAGGCCGGGCGCTTGAGATAGCGGCCGCGGCCCGGCTCCGCACGCAGGTCGCCGTTGGCGAACACCACGCGCCCCTGGCTGATGGTGTGGCTGGGGATGCCGCGCACGGTACGCCCTTCGAAGATGTTGAAGTCGCCCTTGCTGTGCTGCGTCTGGGCCGAGAAGGTCTTGCTGCCCTGCGGGTCCCACACCACCAGGTCGGCATCGGCCCCTGCCCCGATGAAACCCTTGCGCGGATAGATATTGAACAGCTTGGCGGCGTTGGCCGAGGTGATGGCCACGAATTCGCTGGGCGTAAGGCGTCCTGTGTTCACGCCGCCGTCCCAGATGGCTGCCATGCGCTCTTCCACGCCACCGGTGCCGTTGGGAATCTTGGCGAAGTTGTCGCGGCCCATGGCCTTCTGCGCAGCGCAGAAGGTGCAGTGGTCGGTGGCCGTGGTGTGCAACTGGCCCGACTGCAGGCCGCGCCAGAGCGCCTCCTGGTGCCCGTCGGCGCGGGAGCGGAACGGCGGGCTCATCACATAGCCGGCGGCCGTGGCAAAGTCCGGGTCACGGTAGACGCTGTCGTCCACCAGCAGATGGCCGGCCAGCACCTCGCCGTAGACCCGCTGCCCGCGTGCGCGGGCGCGGGCTATGGCGTCGGCGGACTCCATGCAGCTCACGTGCACGACGTAGATGGGCACGCCCAGGACGTCGGCAATGGCAATGGCGCGGTTGGCGGCCTCGGCTTCGACCATGGGGGGACGCGACAGCGGATGGCCCTCGGGCCCCGTGATGCCCATCTTGGCGACCTCCTGCTGCAGCAGGTAGACCAGCTCGCCGTTCTCGGCATGCACCGTGGGCATGGCACCCAGCTCCAGCGCGCGCTTGAAGCTGTTCACCAGCGTCTCGTCGTCGCACATGATGGCGTTCTTGTAGGCCATGAAGTGCTTGAAGCTGTTCACGCCCTCTTCCTGCACCAGGGTCGCCATGTCGGCATGGACCTGTTCGCTCCACCAGGTGACGGCGACGTGGAAGGAATAGTCGGCCGCCGACTTCTCCGCCCAGCCGCGCCACTTGTGGTAGGCGTCCAGCAGCGGCTCCTGCGGGTCGGGGATCACGAAGTCGATGATGCTGGTGGTGCCGCCCGCCAGCCCGGCCGCCGTGCCGGTGAAGAAGTCGTCCATGGTGACGGTGCCCATGAAGGGCAGCTGCATGTGGGTGTGCGGGTCGATGCCGCCGGGCAGCACGTACTGGCCGCCGGCGTCCAGCGTTTGCGCGCCTGCGGGCGCCTGGGCGGCGGCGCCGTCGCCCACCGCTGCGATGCGGCCATCCACGCAGAGCACGTCGGCGCGCTCCTCGCGGTCGGCATTCACCACGGTGCCGCCGCGTATCAGAAGGGCTTGGGTCATGGCATTTCCTTGGAAAGGGATGGAAACCGTCAACGCTTTTTGGCGGTCACGAAGTAGTACAGCCCCGCCACCGCCAGGCTGAAGAACCAGCCCGAATCGAACAGCGTGAGCCAGATGGCGGGCATGCCGGCCTTGTCCACCACGCCGGACACGGCCAGGTAGCCCGGCAGGCAGGGCAGCACGCCCAGCAGGAAGGCGACAAGCGCGTGCAGATTCCAGCCGTTGGTGTATTCATAGTCGCCGCCGCGGCGGTACAGGTCGTCCACCTTCAGCTGTGTCCTGCGCACCAGGTAGTAGTCCACCAGCAGGATGCCGGCGATGGCGCCCAACAGCGTGCCGTAGCCGCCCAGCCAGACGAACAGGTAGCTGCCGGACGTGGCCAGCAGCTTCCAGGGCATGAACAGCAGACCGAGCAACGCCGCGATCACGCCGCCCATGCGAAAGCTGATCTTCGAGGGCGCGATCTGGCTGAAGTCATACGAGGGCGACACCAGGTTGGCCGCCACGTTGGTCGTCAGGTTGGCAAGCAGGATCACCAGCAGCCCCAGGCCGGCGGCCACGCTGCCCATCTGCGTGAGCAATCCATCCGGGAACAGCTGCGCCTTGCCATACAGGATGGCCGAGGCCGAGAAGCCGATGACGCCCACCATGGAGAACAGCGCCATGGGGATCGGCAAACCGATGGCCTGGCCCAGCATCTGGTCCTTCTGTGACCGGGCGAAGCGCGTGAAATCGGGAATATTCAGCGCCAGCGTGGCCCAGAAGCCCACCAGGCCGGTCAGCGCCGCCCAGGTCTTGGGCCCGCCCTCTACCACCTTGGCCGGCAGGTTGAACAACTGGCTGGGCGGTACGCGCATGAGCAGCACCACGACCAGAAGGATGGATGCCGCCACCATCAGCGGGGCGGCGATCACCTCCAGCTTGCGGATCGACTCCGGCCCCTTCCAGATGAACCAGATGTGCACCGCCCAGAATGCCAGGAAGCACATGAACTGCGAGGTGCTGATCGTCTGCCCGTCCGCCGGACCGGCGAGCCCCAGGCCCAGGATGTTCAGAAACCCATGCAGCGCGAGCGCGCCGAAATAGCAGTTGATGGAAAACCAGCCGCAGGCCACCAGGCCCCGCAGCACCGCCGGCAGATTGGCGCCCTTGACCCCGAACGAGGCCCGCGCCAGCACCGGAAAAGGCACGCCGTACTTCGGTCCGACGCGGCCGATCAGCACCATGGGCACCAGCACGATGCAGTTGGCCAGAAAGACCAGCCATACCGCCATCTGCCAGGAGAAGCCCTGGTCCAGCATGGAGCTGGCCATGGTGTATGTGGGCACGCAGACCACCATGCCCACCCACAGGGCCGCATAGTCCTTCCAGGCCCAGTGCCGCTGCGCGGCAGTGGTAGGCAGCAGATCGTCGTTGGCCAGCGATGCATCCTGGGCGTGCCCCTGGCCGGGCGCGGGTGCTGCGAGCGGTGCAGCACCGCCTGAACTGTTCATCATGTCGTCGCTCCTGTCGTGGACTGAGTGATGGTGAGAATCGCCGGCGGCGTCAGGCGGCCGTGACGGCAGGCGCGGTGCGCTGCGGGTTGTTGGGGTGCGTCGTCCAGTTGGCGTACTCGCCCGTCACCACCTTGCCGGTACGGGCGTCCACCTCCCCGGGCGCAAGGCTGCGCAGCGTGATGCATTCGGGCACCGGGCAGATCGACACGCACAGGTTGCAGCCCACGCATTCGGCTTCGTTCACCTCGAACTTGCGCACCCCGCCCGCGTTCGTGTACGTGATGGCCTGGTGCGACGTGTCCTCGCACACCACATGGCAGCGGCCGCACTGGATGCAGGCCTCCTGGTGGATGACCGCCTTGTCGATGTGGTTGAGATTGAGCTGCTTCCAATCCTTCACCGTCGGCACGGCCTGCCCGCGGAAGTCGTCGATGCCGTCGTAGCCGTGGGCGTCCATGAAGTTGGACAGGCCGTCGCACATGTCCTGCACGATCTTGAAGCCGTACACCATGGCGGCCGTGCACACCTGCACGGTGCCGCAGCCCAGCGCGATGTACTCTGCCGCGTCGCGCCAGGTGGTGATGCCGCCAATGCCGCTGATGGGCAGGCCTGCCGTCTGCGCGTCGCGCGCGATCTCGGCCACCATGTTCAGGGCAATGGGCTTGACGGCCGGGCCGCAGTAGCCGCCATGCGAGCCCTGCCCGTCGGTCGACGGGCTCATGGACATGCGCTCCAGGTCCACGCCCATGATGGAGTTGATGGTGTTGATGAGCGACACCGCATCGGCCCCGCCCGCCTTGGCGGCGCGCGCAGGGTGCCGCACATCGGTGATGTTGGGCGTGAGCTTCACGATGACGGGCAGCCGGCTGTAGTGCTTGCACCAGGCCGTCACCATCTGGATGTACTCGGGCACCTGGCCCACGGCCGCACCCATGCCGCGCTCGCTCATGCCGTGCGGGCAGCCGAAGTTCAGTTCGATGCCGTCGGCGCCCGTGTCTTCCACCATGGGCAGGATGCGCTTCCAGCTTTCCTCCTCGCACGGCACCATGAGCGAGACGATCATGGCCCGGTCAGGCCAATTGCGCTTGACGCGGCGGATCTCCTCCAGGTTGGTCTGCAGCGGCCGGTCGGTGATCAACTCGATGTTGTTGAGCCCGATCACGCGCCGGTCCTGCGACAGCAGCGTGGAGTAGCGCGGGCCGTTCACGTTGACCACGTGCGGGTCTTCGCCCAGGGTCTTCCAGACCACGCCACCCCAACCGGCCTCGAATGCGCGGGTGACGTTGATCTCCTTGTCGGTGGGCGGGGCCGAGGCCAGCCAGAACGGGTTGGGGCTGCGGATGCCCAGAAAATTGCTGCGGATGTCTGCCATGGAGTGCTCCCTTGCGTGGTCTGGAGGGTGAATCAGGCGCGCAACAGCGCCTCGCTGATCGCCGCGGCAGCCACCTTGCCGTGCTCGACCGCCTCCACGGTCAGGTCGCGCCCGCCGGCGCGGCAATCGCCGCCGGCCCAGACGCGGGGCACGCTGGTGCGCCCTTCAGCATCGGTGGCAATCCGGCCGGACTGCAAGGCGATGGACGGGCCGGCGTACTCCGGCATGTAGCTTTGGCCGATGGCCTTGAGCACCATGTCGGCCGGCAGCGTGAAGGTTTCCCCCGTCTCGACCAGCCGGCCATCTTGCTGCGCCGTGGCGGCAAAGCGCATGCCGGTCACCGCGCCTCCCTCGCTCAGAAGCTCCTGTGGAGCCGCCCAGTGGTGGATGGCCACGCCATTGGTCTGTGCCCATTGCTGCTCGTCCACCGATGCGGACATGGATTCGGCGCCCCGGCGGTACACCATCGTCACCTCTTCGGCGCCCAGCTTGCGGGCCTGCACGGCGGCGTCCACGGCCGTCATGCCGCCGCCGATCACCAGCACGCGGCGGCCCACCGGCACCTTCGACAGGTCCGCCGCCTGGCGGATGTCGGCGATGAAGTCCACCGCGTTGCGCAGACCGTCCACCTGCGGCTCGGTGATGCCCAGGGCGTTCACACCCGCGAGGCCCAGCCCCAGGAAAACGGCGTCGTAGGCCTGCAGCAGGCTATCCACCGTGATGTCGCGGCCCAGCACCTGCTGGCAGCGCACCTCGATGCCGCCGATGGACAGCAACCACTCCACCTCCTTCTGGGCGAAGCCGCCGGTGGTCTTGTAGCTCGCCAGGCCATACTCGTTCAGGCCGCCCAGCTTGGGGCGGGCCTCGAACAGCACCACATCGTGCCCGCGCAGCGCCAGGCCATGTGCGCACGCCAGGCCCGCCGGGCCAGCGCCGACCACCGCCACCCGGCGGCCGGTGGGCGCGGCCCGCGTGAACAGCGGAGGACCGGGCTGGGCGAAGTAGGCGTCGGTGGCATGGCGCTGCAGAGCGCCAATCTCCACCGGCTTGTCTTCGTTGGAGTTGCGTACGCAGGCCTGTTCGCACAGCACTTCCGTGGGGCATACCCGGGCGCACATGCCGCCCAGCGGATTCGCCTCCAGGATGGCGCGTGCCGCGCCGCGCTCGTTGCCCTGCGCGATGCGGTGGATGAACGAGGGAATGTCGATGCCGGTCGGACACGCAGCAGCGCACGGCGCATCGAAGCAGTAGTAGCAGCGCTCGGCCTCGATCAGGGCCTGGGGCCGCGTCAGCGGCGGGTGGGCATCGCTGAAGTTCGCAGCGTACTCGGCGAGGTTCAGGCGTGCAGCATGAATGCCGCAGGCGCGGCTTGCGGTAGCTTCCATCGGAAATCCTCCGGCAGTGGGAAAGAAAGCGGGAAAAAGGAGAGCGGAGAGGCGGCGGGCGCGAACGCACCCCGCCGGGGCCATCAGGCCCGTTTGCGCGGGGGCCGCATCCAGGGGCGGCGGACAGGCGCCGCCGCATCGCTGCTGGCGCCAGGGCGGAGGGTGGCGCCCGGGAGGGCCTGGAATGGCCGGAACACTGCTGGCGGAGGGGTCATCGTGGTCCTCGCTGTGTTGTGGGTGTCACCGGCGTGCCGGGCCCCTGTTGGTCGGTCAATTTACCAACTGGTCAAAATTTACCAATCGGTAAAATCCCCGACTGCAAGCCGCGTGCCAGCTTGCAGCCCTCCGTTCGTTCCACAATGGTGCGATGCGATCCGTCAGACCGTCTTCCCGCCCTTCCACCCGCCCCGCCGCCGTGCAGCCGCGCACCAGCGCCGACACACCTGAGGAAGCGGTGGCGCGCCCGTCCCCCCACCGTGGGCCCAGCGCCGCCCGGCAGAAGAAGGAGCGCAGCATCCTGGCCGAGGCCGAGAGCCAGTTTGCCCAGTTCGGCTTTGAAGGCGCATCGCTGGAAAGCATCGCCGCCGCCGCCGGGCTGAGCCGGCACAACCTGCTGTACTACTTTCCCAGCAAGGAGGCTCTGTACCAGCGCGTGCTCGACGATGTGCTGACCCAGTGGCTGGCCGGCATGGAAGAGATGTCGCATGGGGACGATCCGCACGAAGCGCTGCAGCGGTACATCCGTGCCAAGCTGCGCTCCTCGCTCGAGCACCCGAATGCGGCCAAGGTCTTCGCCAAGGAGGTCATCGCGGGCGCGCCGCGCTACGGCCAGGTCATTGCGGAGCGCGTCGGCCCTGTGCTCAAGAAGGACGTACGGACCTTTGAACGGTGGGCCCGCGAAGGCCGCATCGCGCGGGTGAACTTCACGCACCTGATGTTCATCATCTGGTCGGTCACACAGGCCTATGCAGACCAGCAGGCGCAGTTCGCGCTGCTGCTGGGCAAACCGGCCCTCACCGAGCGGGACTACGATCAGGCGCAGGAGCTGATCTGCCACCTGGTGCTGCAGGGCCTGGCTGCCCCGGCCTGATCCTGCGCCTTGGCGCGGCGACGGGCTACAGCGGAGCGTGCCGGCTGCGCCCAGCCTCGCTATCATGGCCCGAAAGCGGTTCCGGCCGGACCTTCGGCCCCTCTGCCCTGCCGGCGCAGTGCACTGCCGTCAGCAGCCTCTCTTGTTCAGGGACCCACGGGAGCGCAACAAGATGACCACGCATTTCCACGACCGCCACAGCGCACCGGCCGCGCTGCCCACGCCTGGCACGGTACCCGCTGCAGCGCCCTACAACGAGGCGGAGCGCCTTCGCCTGCTGGCGGATTACCGGACCCTGGATGCCGGCACCGAACAGGCCTTCGACGACCTGGCCACGCTGGCGGCAGCGGTCTGCCGCGCGCCCATGGCCTTCATCACGCTCGTCGACCAGCACCGCCAGGTTTTCAAGGCACGCCAAGGGCTGCAGGCGGACGATATGCCGCGCGACATGTCGTTCTGCGCCCACGCGATCCTGACACCCGACACGCTCATGGAAGTGCCCGATGCCACCCAGGACGGCCGCTTCACCACCAACCCCCTGGTCACGGGGCCTCCGGGCATCCGTTTCTACGCCGGCGCGCCCCTGGTGACGCCGAGCGGCGTCGCGCTCGGGACCATCTGCATCGTCGACCACCAGCCGCGGAGGCTGACACTGGACGAACGCCGGGCGCTCAAATCGCTGGCCCGGCAGGCCGTGGCGCAAATGGAGCTTCGCCAAGCCGTGGCCGATCTTGAAATGCAGGGACACACCGATGGTCTAACCGGCATCGGCAACCGGCGCGCCTTCGACCGCAGCCTGCGTGAGCTGTGGCGGCGCCACGCTGCAGTCCAGGCGCCGCTCTCCCTGCTGATGGCCGATCTGGACCACTTTAAGCGCATCAACGACGAGTTCGGCCACCCGGCCGGTGACGCCGTGCTGATGCAGACGGCTCGCCTGCTGCGCGACTGCGTGCGGCACAGTGACATCGTCGCGCGCTTCGGCGGAGAGGAGTTCGCCGTGCTGCTGCCGGGGGCGGACCTGCACGCCGCCATGCAGGTCGCCGAAAAAGTGCGCACGGCCTTGCAGGCATCCTCCTGGGCCCACAGGACGGTGACGGCCAGCATCGGCGTGTCGGCTGCCACGCCCCAGTCGGAAGACGATCCCGCGACCCTGCTGGCACGTGCGGACCGCGCCCTCTACGAAGCCAAGCAAAACGGCCGCAACCAGGCCTGCGCATTCAGCGGCTGGGCCTGAACCGCGCTCAGCGAAACGTGGGCCGGGAACGGTTGTCCGTCTCCTCGGGCTGCACGGCGTGGCACCCGGCAGGTCGCCCGTACGCTCTCAGATAGCCGCGTCCGGCTTGTCAGATTTCCGCTCCGGCGGGGCCTCCTCGGGCGTGTAGGCCGGCGCGTGTCGACGGCCGGCGTCCTGGCCGTAGCCGGGCAGTTTCTCCTTGCTGGCGGTATCGGTCTCCACCAGGTCGGGGGAAGGCCGGTCGGGATCGTTGTGGGGCCGTCCGTCGGGGGAATCGAGTTGCGTGACCATGAGAATCTCCTGGAAGGTTGGAAGAGGCCGTGCACGGGTAGCACCCCGGCGACGTGCTTCCAATCTGGGCGCAGACACGGGCGCCGGAGGTAGGCGCCGGACGATGGCAGCGTAGTCCAGCAGCCCTGCCCTCCATACCTCCCGTGCTGTCCATTCTTCGGGTTTCAGGGCGCGCAGTCCGACGGACGGGCCCCTGCGCGCTCCGTAGCGTGGACCGTGAACCCCAGGAGAACACCATGCCCCCCATTCCCTCTACAGAGTCGCGCATCGAGCGCTCGGACCCGCCCATCCATCCCCGGCAGGTGCCTGCCGGACAGGACAGACGCAGAGCGGTCTGGATCATCCTCGCTTCGTTGGCGCTGTCGGCCCTGGTCACGTTGGGCGGCTGGCTTCTCTCAGGTGCCGGCGGTGAGGAGAGCCCTTACGTGCCCGGAGCGCGGTCCGCGACCGGATCGGACGCCCCCGCCATACCGCTGCCACCGGCACGCTGACCCCGGCCCTGCCCGTGGATGACCGCGCCGTCACTCGCGCAGCGATGCGATGACGGCCATGAGCCGCTTCCAGTCCACAGGCTTCCAGAAATGGTGATCGACGAAGTCGAGGAATGTCTGCATGCGTTGGCGCTCGACATCGAAGGAGCCCGTGATGGCTATCAACACGATGTCGTCCCCGTAGCGCTGGCGCACCGCCTGCGCCAGTTCCATGCCGTTCATGCCCGGCATGTCGTAGTCGATGAACATGCAGACCGGGGGCACGTTCCGATCGAGGTATGCGAGGGCCTCTGCCCCTCCAGCGACGGTGGCGATGGAGTAGCCCTCCTGTTCGAGGGCCATGGACATCAACTCCGCGGCATCAGCGGAATCATCGACCAAAAGAATCTGTGGAGAGGTACGCGTGGAGTGAGGGGACATGCAACAGTCTTGGGAAGACCGCGCATTGTGCCCGCCAAGCGGGGGTGCGCTATGTCATTTGACACACCGGTGACTCCCGCAGGAAACAACTTTGGTCCGGCCCGCGCGTAGGGAGCGGCGTCCTACAGCGGTACCGGCCCTGCTGCGGCACAGTGCTTCAGGCCCTCTGCAATGGCCCACCGCAGCGGGCGAGCGGGCGTTTCAGAGGCAGTCAAGGGATCCAGAGAAGATGGCGGCGATGCATAAGTGGAAGCAACTGGCGCTCCGTGCCCGGGAGTCGGCACTCGCCTTCCCCGGCCTGGGTATTGCCTTACGGGCCGTGAGAAATTACATCTTGCATCAAAGTGCCAACCAGGCAGGCAGTATGGCGTTCTCGTCGGTGCTGGCGATGTTCCCGTTGCTGTTGTTGCTGTCGGCCACGGCGGGCTATGTGGGCGACCCGGGGGACGCCGCCGCACTGGCGCATCGCGTCCTGGAGTACGCGCCGCAGGTGGTGCGCGACGTGATGCGGCCGGTCGTGCAGGAAGTGCTGGCCCAGCGCAACCAGGCCTTGCTGACCATCGGCCTCGTCGTCACCCTCTGGACGGCTTCTTCGGGCATGCAGGCGGTGCGCACGGCGCTCAACCGCTCCTACGGCGTGGGTCGGGGCCTGTCGTTCTGGATGGCTCGGCTCAAGGTCACCATCTTCACGCTGGTGGTGGGCGCCGGCGTGGTGGCGGCCTTCGGCTCCCTGATCATCATGCCGTACGTGTGGCAAGTGCTGCGGGAGATGGGTGCAGGGCCCGAGGCACCCTGGCTGCGCAACAGCGTGCGCTACGGTTCGGCCTTCGTGGTGCTGTCGGTGCTGTATGCCTTGCTCTACGGCTGGCTGCCGGACATCCGCCAGCGGCTCAGCACGGTGCTGCCTGGCGCCGTGGCCGGCGCCGCGCTGTGGGTGGGTGCAGCGGCCGTGCTCTCCTACACCCTGCACAGCGCCGGCAAGCTGGCCTTGATCTACGGCAGCTTCGCCGGTGTCGTCGCCACGCTGGTGTTCCTCTACATCAGCGCGACGACGCTCATCTTCGGCGCAGAGATCAACGGCGTGCTGCGGGAAGACCGCCTGAGGGCCGATGCGGAGCCCCCTGCCCCGCCCGTCCCGCAGGCCCATGGCGAATCCGAGCCGAGCGGCGCGGCACCTCAAAAACCGTAGCGCGCCCGCACACCGGGGTGCAGGCCTTGGCCTTTGGCGGGTGAACGGATGACAGAGCGGCCCGCCGCCAGCGCCGCGTGGTTGCGCGGCAGGCTGTCAGCGGCGTAGTCCGCAGCCGACAGGCCCATCGGGGCGCCTCTCTTACCGTGGAGCTCCCCACCCCCCCATGCCCTGCCGAGGAGGTCTTATGCGCGCCGCGACCAATGATCCCCGTCCCGTTCCCGTACCCTGGCGCGTCGCCGAGCCCGAACCGCAGGAACACCAGGGCATCACCTACATGCTCGTGGGTGCCTACGCATCGCTGATCCTGTTCGTGATCTGGTAGGCAACGGTCGCGGGCCGGCGGGTGCTGCGCGCGCCGGCCACCGCCCGCGCGGCGCGGCTCTCCCCGCCGTCTATTCCGCCGTCAACTTGCGCTCCTTGATGATCGCGCCCCACTGTGCCGACTCCTTCTTCATGAAGGCGGTCAGCTCGGCCCGGGTCGTAGGCTGGGGCGTCAGGCCGTGCTTGGTCAGCGCCTCCTCCACTCCTGGATCCTTCAGCACCTTGACGATCTCCCGGTTCCAGCGGTCCAGGACACCGGCCGGCGTCTTGCCGGGCGCCACGAAGGCATACCAGTTCAGGGCCTCGAAGCCCGGGTAGCCTGCTTCGGCCACGGTGGGAATGTGGGGCATGTAGGCCGGGCGGGTGAGGCCCGTGGTGGCGAGCGGGATGAGCCGGCCCGATTCGATGTGCGGAAGCGCTGTCGGCGGCGCCGAGAAATACGACGCCACGCGTTCGCCCAGCAGGTCCTGCAGCGCCGGGGCGCCGCCCTTGTACGGCACGTGCACCATGTCGATGCCGGCGCGCTGGTTGAACAGCTCCCCTGCCAAATGCGACGCAGAGCCCGCGCCGGTGGATGCGTAATCCACGCTGCCCGGCTTTTTCTTCGACAGCTGCACAAACTCGGCCAGCGTCTTCACACCCACGCCCTGGTGCACGACCAGCACGTTCGGAAAGTACACGCCGCCGGAGATCGGTGCCAAGTCCTTGAACGGGTCGTAGTTCAGCTTCATCAGATGGGGCGCGATGGTGAGCGGACCCACCGATCCGAAGAGCAGCACCGAGCCATCCGCCACGGCACCGGCGACCTGCTGGTGCGCGATGTTGCCGCCGGCCCCGCCCTTGTTGTCCACCACCACGGACTGGCCGATGTTCTCGCCCAGCTTCTTGGCGATGAGCCGCGCCGCCGCGTCGGCTGCCCCGCCGGGCGCGAAGCCGACGACCAGGGTCACGGGCTTCTTGGGCGGAAAGTCCTGGGCATGGGCTGCGGCGCCCGACAGTCCGGCGCAGGCACCAACGGCCAGCGCGACGGTGCGCAGCAAAAGTCGGGGGGTCATGGGAGGTCTCCTTGTGTTTCTGTTGTGGGTGGTGATGGCGGGATACCGTGAGTCAATCGGCCCCCAGGCCGATGGGGGATGGCTGCCGCTTCTCGACGGCGTGGCGCAGCAGCGCCGCCGTGCGGAAGATGCCGTGCGCGAACTTGCCGTAGGGCAGTGTGGCGAACAGCGCCATCACCGCGCCCAGGTGCAGGCAGAGCAGCAGCGCCAGAGCCGGCGTGCCGCGGACCAGCCACAGCGCCAGGCCACTGGTGGCGGTGAGGAACAGCAGAGCGATGAAGCCGCGGTCCATGGGCTTTTGCGCCGCGTCGCCCTGCAGCGGGTGGCGCCGCAGATTCAGGCGCCACAGCCCAGCCGTGCCCAGCGCCAGGCTGATGCCGCCCACCACGCCCAGCAGCTTGGGCAGGCGGGGCAGGTCGTACGGCGCGGGCAGCCCCAGCGCATAGTGGTAGAGCGTGGCCACGCTGGTGGCGGCAAAGCACAGCAGGAAGCCGTAGAACGTGAGGTGGTGGCAGCGGCGGCGGGCCTGGGTATAGGCGTCGTCCTCGTTGTTGCAGCCCTGGCCATGGCCGCCGTCCAGGTACTTGAGGCGCAGCACCGCGTCTGCGGCTTCGGCCGTGGCCGGCGGCGACAGCGGCGCACCGCTGGTCACGGGCGCTACGTCGCGCCAGAACCGTCGCACGCCCAGCCCCAGCGCCAGCACCGCGAACAGGAACACCGGCGCGAACAGGCCCACCAGCAGGTTGTGCGGAAAGATGGCGTAGAAGTCGCTGCCCGGCGCGCTCCACAGCGTGCCCTTGAGCGCCACGGCCAGCAGCAGGAACAGCGACAGCCCGCCGGCCAGGGCGAGCGACAGCGCCAGGCCGTTGCGGTGGTAGAGCTGGCCCAGCACGGGCGGCCAGGCGTAGTCGTGGTAGGTCTGCCCGCGCACGGTTGCCATGGCCTGCGGAATGTTCACCGCGAACTCGTGCGGTGGCGCGTACTGGCAAGCGTGCAGGCAGGCGCCGCAGTTGTGGCAGAGATTGGCCAAAAAGTGCACATCTGCCTTCGGAAACTCCAGCCGGCGCGTCATCGCAGGGAACACGGCGCAGAAGCCTTCGCAGTAGCGGCAGGCATTGCAGATCTGCAGCTGGCGCGCCACCTCGGCCTCGGCCGCCGTGGTGGGAGCCGGGCCGGTGAAAGCGCCCGCCGCGCCCGCGGGAGCGAAGGCGACGGGCTCGCCGCGCGCCAGGGCTTGGGCGTCACGCGCCAGGGCCTCAAGCGGCTGAACCATGTTCCACTCCTTTTTCCATAGCTACCAGCACAGACAGGGATTGCGCTGGGGCCTGTTTTGATGCCAAAGCCGCATTGGTGCCGGCCATGCGCCCAAAAGCCGTGCCGATGCTCATGCCCACGCCGGCGGTGTAGCCCTTGCCGAGCACGTTGCCGGCCATCATTTCGCCGGCGACGAACAGGTTGGCGCTGGCCACCCCGCCAAAGCGCACCGCTGCGGTGTCGTCGGTCTCCAGGCCCAGGTAGGTGAAGGTCACGCCGGGCTTGAGCGCGTAGCCATAGAACGGCGCCTTGTCGATGGGACGGGCCCAGTGGGTCTTGGGGGGCGACACGCCCTCGGTGTGGCAGTCGTCCAGCGCCGTGTGGTCGAAGGTGCCGACACGGCAGGCGGCGTTGTAGCGGTCCAGCGTGCGCAGGAAGGTGTCCACGTTCAGGCCCAGCTTCTGCGCCAGCTCGGGCAGGCTGTCGGCCCGCACGCCGGGGAAGACTGGCGGCATGAACCGCCCGATGGCCTGGCTGTCGATGATGGAATAGCCGATCTGCCCCGGCTGCTGCGCCACCAGGCGCCCCCAGATGGCGTAGCGCTTGGGCCAGAAGTCCTCGCCCTCGTCATAGAAGCGCTCCGCGTCGCGGTTGACCACCACGCCGAGGGACACGCAGTCGATGCGCGTGCAGATGCCGCCGTCGTACAGCGGCGCACGCGCGTCGATGGCCACCATGTGCGCCTGGGTCGGGTCGCCGATGCGGTCGGCGCCGTGGTCTTCCAGCAGGTGCCGCAGCAGCACGCCCTGGTTGTAGGCCGTGCCGCGGATCAGAAAGTTGTCCGACGGCCACTCGCCGCGTTCGTTCTGGCCCCAGGCCTCGCGCAGCCAGTCGCGGTTGGACTCGAAGCCGCCGGCCGCCAGCACGCAGGCCTTGGCCGCGATGCGCTCGCCCCCTTGCAAGTGCGCTGCGACGAAGCGTCCGCCGTCCATCTCGATGCGCTCCACCGGCACTTCATAGCGCACCTGCACGCCCAGCGCCTGGGCGCTGCGGTAGTAGGCGTTCACCAGCGCCTTGCCGCCGCCCATGAAGAAGGCATTGGTGCGTGCCACATGCAGGGCGCCCGACAGTGGCGGCTGGAAATGCACGCCGTGGCGGCGCATCCAGGGCCGGCAGTGGGCCGAATGGCGCACCACCAGCCGCGCGAGCCGCTCGTTGGTGAGCCCGCCGGTGACCTTGAGCAGGTCCTGCCAGAACTCTTCCTCGGGGTAGGCATCGACCAGCACGTCCTGCGGTGCGTCGTGCATGCAGCGCAGGTTGCGGGTGTGCTGCGAATTGCCGCCGCGCCAGGCGCGCGGGGCCGCCTCCAGCAGCAGCACGCTGGCACCGGCCTCGCGGGCCATCAGCGCGGCGCACAGCGCGGCATTGCCGCCTCCGATGACCAGCACATCGGGTTCTTCGAACATGGGTCTCCTCGGGTCTCTTCTCGTGGAACGGCCGGACGCACCTCCGGCACAGGAAGGACTCTAGGCAAACGCAGCCCTGCCGTGCAGGGCGGCTGCGTCATGGGGGTATCACGAAGACCGATACCTCTCGGCGAGCGGGGAGCGCGGTCCGAAGATCCGCCGGGGCTACTCTGGCCGGGATCTGTGCGCCGCTCAAGTCAGCCAGCTCGCGACACGCCCGCTTCTTGAACCTGCGCAGGCGCAAGATTGCCCAGCCCCGCCTGAAGCCAAGACAAATAGCTACTTCAGCAGCCTCCGGTGAACACGTCGCGGACGATCCACAGCGGGAAGACCCGATCAACAGCGGCTACGGCCGGCCGATCCAGGCCGTGCCTGGCCAGCGCCCACCGGTGACCAGCGCGCGGGCGCAGTCGCCCAGCACCAGCCGCGCCGCCAGCGCCGCCGGCGACAGTTCTTCGTCGGGCAGGCTGCACAGCAGATTGACCCGGCGCACCGGCACGCCGGTGAGCTGCGCGCACCGAAAGCGCGTGGCCGCGTCCGGATAGCGCCCCAGTGCGGCCCAGGGCTGCAGGGTCGATCCCAGTCCGGCGTCCACCGCCGCCATCACCATGGCCAGCGAATCCACCTCCAGCACCACCCGCGGCGCAATGCCGGCGCTGGCGAAGGCCGTATCCAGCGTGCTGCGCAGCCCGTGCGGGCCGGTGGGCAGGATCAGCGGTTCCTGCGCCAGATCGG
>JAEWPH010000300.1 GCA_023460715.1 Pseudomonadota bacterium
CGCTGGACCTGCAGGCCAGCGAAGCCTTCTATTCCGAACGCCTGGGCTTCCAGGTGCTGGCGCGCCATGCGGACTACCTGATCGTGGCGCGCGACGGCTGCGAGCTGCACTTCTGGCTCTGCACCGAGCGCCACATCGCAGAGAACACCTCCTGCTACGTGCGCGGCGACACCCGCGCCCTGCATGCCGACTTCACAGCCCGCGGCCTGGCGCTGCCGCCGCCCGTGGAGCGGCCCTGGGGCATGCGCGAGCTGTACGTGACCGACCCGCACGGCAATCTGCTGAAGTTCGGCGAGACAACGTCTCCCCCCTGAGTCGCCTGCGCCTTCCCCGCAGGGGGACGACGCCCCGTGGCCGAGCAAAGCCCGCTCCACGGCGTCTGCTGGCATGGGCTGCCCCGCGGCCTTCTGACGAAACAGGCCGTGCCAGGTTCATACTTCGCGCACCACGCCGCCCCTCCTTTTCTCATCGCCATGACTTCTTCCGTTGCGTCCCACACCCCTTGGCCCTATCCCCGCTGGATCGCCCACCGCGGCGCCGGCAAGCTCGCACCCGAGAACACGCTCGCCGCGTTCCGCCTGGGCGCCGCGCACGGCTATCGCATGTTCGAGTGCGACGCCAAGCTCAGCGCCGACGGCGTGCCCTTCCTCATGCACGACGCCACGCTGGAGCGCACCACCAGTGGCCGCGGCACCGGCGGCGACCTGCCCTGGAGCGACCTGGCCCAGCTCGACGCCGGTGCCTGGCATTCGCGCGCCCACGCCGGCGAGCCCCTGCCCACACTGGAGAACGCCGCGCGCTACTGCCTCGCCAATGGCTACCTGCTGAACATCGAGATCAAGCCCACCCCGGGCGTGGAAGAGGCCACGGGCCGTGCGGTGGCTGCGTTCGCCGCGCGCCTGTGGCATGGCCAGGCCGTGCCGCCCTTGCTCACCTCCTTCAAGCCTGCGGCGCTGGCCGGCGCACGGGATGCGGCTCCCGGTCTGCCGCGCGGCCTGCTGCTGGACACGCTGACCGACGGCTGGCTCGACACGGCGCAGCAGCTCGGCTGCGTAGCGGTGGTGTGCAACCACGGCCTGTGGAACGCCGAGACCGTGGCCGCCGTCCACGGCGCCGGCCTGCGCACGCTGAGCTACACCGTCAACGACGAATGGGCCGCGCAGCGGCTGATCGACCTGGGCACGGACGGCATCATCACCGACCGCGTGGACCTGTTCAGCCCGGCCTGCGCCGCAGCCTGAGCGCGCCAACCCAAGCGCAGAAAGTGTCGGACGTCTGCCTGAGACCCTCACTTACATCCGCCACATGACAAGCCGCCGCGCCGAAGCACAATGGCGCGCATGAAAAAAACGCCCCGTTCGCGCCGTGCGTGGCACCTGCCGCACGGCGCTTTCCGCCTGCACCCCGCATTCAGCCCCGTCTCCCTCCCGGCCCGTCTGCTTCCGGCGGATGCCCGCGGCTGGATGCTTTCCCTCCTGCTCTGGACCGCGCTGGCCTGTGGGCTGGCGGTGGGCACCGCCACGCCAGCCGCCGCCCAGGACCGCGCCGCCGTTCCGCCCGCCGCGGCGGCGAGCAAGCCGGTCGATGCCGAGCCCCAGCTGCCCAGCGTGGACGACCTGCGCAAGCAGCTCGACGCGCTGCCCCAGAAGCTGTCGGAAGAGGATGACGGCCGCAAACGGCTCAACGAGGTCTACGCCATCGGATCGGCGGCCGAGCAGATCGCCGCCCGGCGCACGGAAGAGCTGGCGGACCTGGACTCCCGGCTGGCCGGCCTGGGCCCGGCGCCCGAGAAAGGCGCCGCCCCCGACGCGCCGGACGTGGCCGAGCAGCGCAAGGCCCTCACCAAGCAGCGCGGCGTAGTGGATGCCGAGCTCAAGCTCGCCCGCCTGATCGCCGTGGACGCCGAGCAGCGCGGCGCCGACCTGATCCGCCAGCGGCGAGAGCAGTTCCAGGCCGCCCTCACCGCGCGCATCGACTCGCCCCTGGGCAGCACCTTCTGGCGCAACCTGCGCAACGCCGTGCCGGGCGATCTGGCCCGGCTGCAGGCGCTGGGCAGCGAACTGCGCCAGGCCGTGGACCGCGCCATGGTGCCCGAGCACCGCACCGGCTTCATCGCCAGCCTGGTCGGCGCCCTGCTCCTGGCCGTGGCCGGCACCTGGCTGGCAGAGCGGCTGCTGGTGCGGCTGGCACCGGCACGGCTCCCCGCCGGGCGGCTGCGTCGGTCGCTGCTGGCGTCGGTGTCGGTGGTGGCGTATGTGCTGCTGATCGGCCTGGCCGCGCAGCTCGCCTGGAGCGGGCTGGAGCTGGGCGGCGAGTTCAGCGAGATGCTGCAGGCCCTGTCCAAGGCCTCGGTGGGCCTGGCCGTGTTCGCGGCGTTCGTGATCGGGCTGGGCCATGCGCTGCTGGCACGCAAGCGCAGCTCCTGGCGGCTGCCGGCCATCCCGGACGATCTGGCCACCCGCCTGAGCCCCTACCCCTGGTGGCTGGCCATCGTGGCGGCGGTTGGCGGACTGATCACCGAGATCAACACCATCATCGGCTCCAGCCTCGCGGCCGAAGTCACCGCCCATGCGTTCGTCGCGCTGCTGGTCTCGGCCCTCGCCACCTGCACGCTGCGGCACCTGCGCACCGCCGTCCCGGCCGCTGCGGCTGCGGCTGCCGCGCAGGAC
>JAEWPH010000301.1 GCA_023460715.1 Pseudomonadota bacterium
GACCGTCACGCCCTGCCCCGCCACCTCGGCCGCCCAGCTGCGCGCCAGCGCGATGAGCGCGGCCTTGGTGGCCGCGTACTGCCCGCGCCCGGCCATGCCCTGCGCCACCCGGCTGCCGATGAAGACCACGCGGCCGCTGCCGCGCTGCGCCATGCCCGGCACCAGCGCATCGGCCAGGCGCGTGGCCGCGTCCACATGCAGGCGCCACATCAGCTCGCCGCCGGCATGGTCGAGCTGGCCCAGCGGCCCCACGCGCAGCACGCCGGCGGCGTGCACCAGCGCATCCACCGCAGGCAGTGCGGCGGCCACGCGGGCAATGTCCCCGCCGTCCGCCAGGTTGACGGGCCAGTGGGCAAAGCCGCCGTGCACGATGGCGGGCTGCGCCACGTCCAGGCCGCTCACGCGCCAGCCGTCGGCCAGCAGCGATTCGGCGATGGCGCGGCCGATGCCGCTGCTGGCGCCGGTGACGACGGCGTGGCGCGGGGCCCGTCCCTGCTCATTCGGCACGGATGTTCCCTTCGGTCACGATCTTCTGCGAGCGCTCCATGTCGGCGCGCTGGAACTTGGCGAAGTCCTCCACGCTGCCCGGCGTGGGCAGCAGGCCCTGCTCCTTGAGCTTGGGTGCCATCTCGGCCAGCGCCTTGTTCACCTCGGCGTTGAGGCGCTGCACCAGCGCGGGCGGTGTCTTGGCGGGCGCCCACAGGCCGTACCAGCTGTAGAACTCGTAGCCGGGAATCGTCTCGGCCACGGTGGGCACGTCGGGCAGGTTGGGCACGCGCTGGTCGGATGTGACGGCCACCACCCGCAGCATGCCGCCCTTGTGGTACTGGAGCGAGCCGAGGATGGGGTCGATGAAGCCGTCGATCTGCCCGCCGATCAAATCCTGGAAGGCTGGGGCCGTGCCCTTGTACGGAATCACCAGGTACTGGATGTTGCCCGCGCGCTTGAGCAGTTCGGTGGACAGGTGCCCGGCCGAGCCGATGGAGCCCACGGCGAAGGTCATCTTGCCGGGGTTGGCCTTGGCATAGGCCAGCAGCGACTTGATGTCGGTAATCGGCAGGTTCTTGTTGATGGCGACCGACAGCGGCGCCTTGGCCACCAGCGCGACGGGCGCGAAGTCCTGCGTGACGTTGTAGGGCACCGTCTTGAGCGTCATCGGCGCCGTGGTGTGCGTGGACGCGCTGAACAGCAGCGTGTAGCCGTCCGCCGCGGCCTTGGCCACCGTGTCGCCGCCGATCACGCCGCTGGCGCCGGGCTTATTCTCGATCACGAAGGGCTGGCCCGTCTGGTCGCTGAGGCGCTGGGCCAGCATGCGGCCCACCACGTCAAGCGTGCCGCCCGGCGGGAACGGAATGACCACGCGCACGGGCTTGTTGGGATAGGCGGGCGCCTGCGCGATGGCGCCGGCCGCCATCGCGAGCGTGGCGGCACCGAGGACGGTACGAAGGGCCGTGCGGATGAAATGTTGGCGTTGCATGGTGTCTTGTCTCCTGTCGGTTTTTTATAGGGACCCCACGCGCAGGGGATGTGCTCCCCTGCGCTGTCTGCCGCTCAGCGCTTGAGCAGCCCGGCCTGCTGGACGGCGGCGCGCAGCGCTTCCACTTCCTTGGCGTTGGGCGCCTCGGTGGGGGGGCGCACGGTGGCGTCGTCGATCACGCCGGCCAGGTACATGCCGCCCTTCATGCGGGCATGGGCCTCGCCCGTGGGCTCGCCGCCGCCGTAGACCGCGTCCTTGAGCGGGGTGATGACGGCCTGCACTTCCATGGCCTTCTTCAGGTCGCCCGCCTTCACCGCGTTCCACAGGTCGATGATGAGCTGCGGGATGAAGGTGGCAAAGCCCACCAGCGCGCCGTCCACGCCCTGCACCATCGAGGCCAGCAGGTACTCGTCGTGGCAGGTCAGGATGGCCTTGGAGGCATCGGCCTCGCGGATCGCCTGGATGTCGCGGGCGTACTTGTTCATGTCGCGCTGGCCCACCTTGAAGGCCTGCAGGTAGGGCAGCTTCGCCAGGTCGGCCAGCAGCTGCGACGAATACGAAGCGCGCGTCCAGGCCGGGTACACGTGGCAGACCAGATCGGCATTCGGCGCGGCCTGGTGGATGGCCTCGAAGTACTGCAGTGCATGGCCCGGCGTGAAGCCGAAGCGCAGCCAGTGGTGCGGGGGCATCACGTCCAGCGCCACGGCACCGGCCTCGACGGCGGCACGGGCGTGGTCGGCCGCGTCCTTGAGGCCTTCGCAGACGATGGACGAGATCACCGGGCAACGGCCCTTGAGTTCGTCGGCCACGATGCGGGTGACCTCGGCGCGCTCGGCCGGCGTGAGGGAGAACACCTCGCCGGTGTGGCCGTTGGTCATGATGGCGACCACGCCGTCGTGCCCGGCCAGCCACGAGGCCAGCTTGCGCAGCGCGGGCTCGTCGATGCGGTGGTCCGGGGTGAAGGGGCACGAGATGGCGGGGATGATCCCGCGATAATTCGCGATGGCAGGCATGGGCTCTTGTCTCCGTTGGAAAAGCTGGTGAACGACAACGGAGGGGATGATTTCCCACCCGGCGCGGCCCGTCCAATACCCGAAACGCATACAACTATCCAGCAGCGGAGACACGCACCACCATGGGACCCGGCAACCGCCCCCTCGACCTGGAATGGCTCGAAGACTTCCTGGCCCTGGCCGACGCGGGCAACTTCTCGCGCGCGGCCGAGGCCCGCGCCATCGCCCAGCCCGCCTTCAGCCGGCACATCCGCGCGCTGGAGGACTGGGTGGGCGTGGAGCTGTTCGACCGCAGTGCGCACCCGGCTGCCCTGACGCCTGCGGGCCAGCGCTTTCGCCCTTTGCTCGAATCCGTGCTGGCCGACCTGGAGGCCGCGCGCATCAAGGCCCGCGCGGCGCACGACCAGGCCGCCGCCAGCCTGCGCTTTGCGGCCACGCACGTGCTGTCGCTCACGTTCTTTCCGCGCTGGCTGGGCACGCTGGAGGCGCAGCTGCGCCTGGGGCCCATCCAGACCATCTCGGACAGCTACCACGCCTGCGAGGACGAGGCGCTGCAGCGGCGCGTGCAGTTCGTGCTGTGCCACGGCCACCCCGAGGTGCCGGGGCGGCTGGACGATGCGCAGTACCCGGTGCTGCGCCTGTCCGGCGATGTGCTGATGCCCGTCTGCGTGCCGGCGGCGCCGGGCTCGGGCACGCCGCTGCACGCCATCGAGCCCGCGTCGAATGCGGTAGCGGCGGGCAGCGGTGCGGCGGCGTTGCCGGTGCTGGCCTATGGCGAGGCCTCGGGCCTGGGCCGCATCATGCGGGCCCGCATGCGCGGGGTGTTCGGCGACGGCACGGGCTCGGCCATTGCGCAGGGCGTGTCGGTGGTGTTCACCGCGCACCACGCCGCGCTGCTCAAGACCATGGCGCTGGAGGGCCGCGGCGTCGCCTGGCTGCCGCAGAGCCTGATCGCCGACGAACTGCGCACGGGCACGCTGCTGCCCGCAGGCGACACGGCCTGGAACGTGCCGGTGGACATCCGCCTGTACCGCCAGCGCGCCGAGATGGCACCGGCGGCCGAGGCGCTGTGGACGCTGGCGGCCGGGGCGCCCGCCCCGCGCGGTTGACGGTGCCGCTGGCCCATTTCAAGCCAAATAGGCCTGCAGCCCTTTATCCACAAGCGCAATCAGCTATCATTTAAATAGCAAACAGAGAGCAGGGCCCGAGCTGCCCCGCGCGCGCCGTCAGAACCCATCGCTGGCGGAGATCCACAGCCGGCGCCCTTCCTGGCTGTGGATGGCGCGGTTGCCGTAGCGCACCGGCGGCGTCTAGCCGTGCACGGCGTAGCCAAGGATGCCAGCGGCCCATAATCCGGCGCACGCCATCCGTCCCTCCCACCTCACGCACCCCATGTACCGCGCCCGCCTCTCCCTCGCGTTCGCCGCGCTCGTCGCACTGGTCGTCATCCAGGCCGCCCTGGTGCACTGGGGCGTGCAACGCGTGAACGACTACACCCAGCACAGCCGGCTGGCGAGCGACATCCTCACCGAGCTGCTCGACCTGTCCTCCGCCAAGCAGCGGCTGCGCGTATGGGCCACCCAGCAGCTGATGAATGCCGAGGCCGAGCCGCAGGTACGCACGCGCCTGCTGGAGCAGATGCACGCCAACGCCCACGCGCTGACCGAGCTGGCGCGGCGCGACATGGCGCTGTGGACGCAGATCGCCACGCGCGACGGCATGTCGCTGCCGCAGGAGGTGCCGCAGCTGGTCACCGTGACCGAGCTGCTGGACGAGAACATCCAGGCCGTGGAAGCGCGCCTGGCGCAGCTGCAGCCGTTGCAGCCGGATGCGGACTTCGCCGCGGTGTTCGCGGAACTCAACGCTACCTTCGACATGGCCCGCGGTCGCGACCTGCGCGAGCTGATCAACGGCGCCATCGACCGGCAGCGCGCCGCCGTGCCGCTGGCCCGTGCCAACACCGAGCGCGGCCTGGAAGAGCTGCGCCAGCGCGCCATCGCCATGGTGCTGATCACCCTGGCCGTGGCCACCGCGCTGGCGCTGCACCTCAACCGCCGGCTGCAGGGCCCGCTGCAGGGCCTGCTGCAGGGCACGCGCGCCCTGCAGGCCGGCGAGCTCAACCACCGCGTGCCGCTGGCCGGCACGCACGACGAATTCGACCGGGTGGCCCAGCACTTCAACGCCATGGCGGCCGAGCTGCAGCAGCACCGCGCACGTGCCGACGCCGCCCGCCGCGACCTGGAAGACGCCGTGGCCGCCCGCACGCGCGAGCTGAGCGCGGCGCACGATGCGCTGCAAAGCGCCGACCTGCGCCGCCGCCAGCTGTTCGCCGACCTGGGCCACGAGCTGCGCACACCGGCAACCGCCATCCGCGGCGAGGCCGAGATCGCCCTGCGCGGCGGCGACCGGCAGGCCGACGACTACCGCCAGACGCTGCGGCGCATCGTGGGCGGCGTGGACCAGCTCACGCAGGTGATCCGCGACCTGCTGCTGGTGGCCAAGGCCGAGGCCGACCGCCTGGTGATGCAGCCCCGCAGCGTGGCGCTGGCGCCGCTGCTGGCCGACGCGGCCGAGCAGGCCGGTGCGCTGGGGGCCGAACGGGGCGTGCAGATCGAGAACCGCTGCGCCCCCGGCACGGCGGCACCGCAGGGCGCGGCAGCCGTGGTGCACGCCGACCCCGACCGCTTGCGGCAGGCGCTGATGATCGTGCTGGACAACGCCGTGCGCTATTCCGCCGCGGGCGGCACCGTGCAGCTGGCCTGCCGGTGCGAGGGCGACAGCGTGGAGATCACGGTGACGGACCACGGCATCGGCATCGATGCGGACGACGTGCCGCGCGTGTTCGAGCGATTCGTGCGCGGCCAGCGGGCGCGCGCGCACCGCGCGGACGGCACGGGCATCGGCCTGTCGATCGCGCAGGCCATCGTGCAGGCGCACCACGGCCGCATCGCCATCGCCCGCACGGCCCCCGGCGAGGGCACGCAGGTGTCGCTGACGCTGCCCTTGGCGACCGAAGGAGACAGGGCATGAACATCCTGGTGGTGGAAGACGATGCACGGGTGGCGGACTTCCTGACCCGCGGGCTGCGGGCCGAAGGCTACACGGTGGAGCTGGCCCGCACCGGGCCCGACGGCCTGGCGCTGGCGCGCGCCGCAGACTCGGGCGTGCTGGTGCTGGACCTGATGCTGCCCGGCCTGAGCGGCCTGGAGCTGTGCCAGACGCTGCGCGCCGAGGGCTGCCAGCTGCCGGTGCTGATGCTCAGCGCACTCAACGAGACCGAGGACAAGGTCAATGGCCTGCGCCTGGGCGCGGACGACTACCTGACCAAGCCCTTTGTGTTCGACGAACTGTTGGCCCGCATCGAGGCGCTGCTGCGCCGCGGCCGCGAGCAGCGCCCGCGCGCCACCACGCTGCAGGTGGCCGATCTGGTGCTCGACCGCGAACGCATGCAGGCCAGCCGCGCCGGGCAGCCCATCGCGCTCACCGCGAAGGAACTGGCGTTCCTGGAACTGCTGATGAGCGCGCCGGGCCGCGTCTACAGCCGCGAGCGCATCCTGTCGAACGTGTGGGGCACCAACGAGGACCCGCTGACCAACGTGGTCGATGTGTACGTGCGCCGCCTGCGCGCCAAGATCGACGAAGGCCATGCCGTGGCGCTGCTCAAGACGGTGCGCGGCTTCGGCTACCGGCTCGACGACCAGCCCGACTAAGCAAGCGGCAGCGCGGCGCGCGGCGCGGCGCCGACCGTGTGACCGTCGCTGCTGCGCAGCGGCCCGCGGCAGCGTTCATCCGCCGTTCATTTTTTCGTCATGCGCCCTTCATGCCGCGCGCAGGTTCGCGTTCATGCGCGCCCCGAAGAATAGGTTCTGCAACGCCAACGCGGTGCAGCGCCAGCCCCCTGGGCCGGCGTGTTCTCAAAACCTACTGCTACACAAAGGGACGCACACAACATGAAGCTGCTTCGACTCTCTCTCTCGGCCGCAGCCCTGACCACGCTCGCCGCCACGGCGCCGGCCTTCGCGCAGGGCGCACAGCCTGCCGCCGCCAGCACCGCCGCGCCGGCCTGCGCACCGATCACCGACACGCAGGTCCGCGGCCTGTTCGACCGCTGGAACGCCTCGCTGCGCACGCTGGACCCGGACAAGGTCACCGCCAACTACGCACCGGACGGCGTGCTGCTGCCCACCGTGTCGAACAAGCCGCGCACCACGCCGCTCGAAATCCGCGACTACTTCGTGAAGTTCCTGCAGGCCGAGCCGGTGGGCAAGATCGACAACCGCATCATCCGCATCGGCTGCAACGTGGCGCAGGACGTGGGTACCTACACCTTCACGTTCAAGGACGGTAAGAGCGTGAACGCCCGCTACACCTATGTGTACGAGCACGTGAACGGCCAGTGGCTCATCGCCCACCACCATTCGTCGGCCATGCCGGAAGTGGCGGCGGCCAAGTAAGCCGCAGCCCTGCGCGGGGCGGCGGGCAACCTCGCCGGCATGCCCTGCGCAGCCGCTCTGCCCGGCCGGTGCTTCGCCTGCCGGGCTGCACCGTCGCCGCCGCCATGGAGCGTCGTCGGGCTCAGTACACGTCGCGGCGGTAGCGCCCGCTGCGCACCAGGGCTTCCAGCCGCTCGGCGCCCAGCACCTCCTGCAGGGCGGCATCCACCCCCTGCGCCATGCCCTGCAGGCTGCCGCACACATACACCGCGGCCCCCTCTTCCACCCAGGCGCGCAGCGTGTCCGCCGCCTGGACCAGCATGTCCTGCACATACCCGCGCCCGGCGCCATCGCGCGAGAACGCCAGGTCCAGCCGCTGCAGCGTGCCGCCGGCCTGCCAGGCCTCGATCTCTTCACGGTACAGAAAGTCGCAGGCACGCTGGCGTTCACCGAACAACAGCCAGTGCGGCGCCGTGCTGCCGGCCGCGCTGCGCGCGCGCAGGTGGCTGCGCAGGCCGGCGATGCCCGTGCCGTTGCCGATCAGGATCAGCGGCCGGCCGGCGTTGCCCTTAAGGCGGAAGTTGCCGTGGGGCCGGAGGCACAGCTCCACGGTATCGCCCGGCGCCAGGCCGGCGCACAGCCAGCCCGAGGCCACGCCCGGCGTGCCGTCGTCCCGCACGCTCTGGCGTACCGCCAGGTGCACGCGGCCGTCGGTGGGTGCCGAGGCGATGGAATAGTCCCGCGGATGGGCCGGATCGGCCGGCACGCGCACCTGCACCAAGTCGCCCGACTCCCAGGCCGTTGCATCCTGCGGCAACGGCCCGGCCGGCTCGAATTCGAGATGCACCACCGCCCCGCCCTGGCTGCCCGGGTTGAGGTGCCGGCGCGCCACCAGCCGCCACGGCGAGAACGCGGGGTGCGGCCAGGACGGACCGGCCACCGTGTCGAGCGCGGCCACGTGGCCCAGCTGGTGCTGCCAGGACTGCAGCGCCGCGGTGTCACCGTTGTCCATCTCCACCCGTTCGAACAGCGGCCTGGCCCCCTGGGCGGCGAGCCACGCATCCAGCTGGCGGCCGAAGCCGCAAAAGTGCGTGTACTGCCGGTCGCCCAGCGCGAGCACGCCGTAGCGCAGCTGCGGCAGCGCATCGGTCGCGGCGCGGCGTTGTGCGCCCATCACCGCATCCTGGAACAGGCCGGCGTTGTCGGGCGCATCGCCTTCGCCGTAGGTGCTGACGATGAACAGCGCCCGCTGCGTGGCGGCGAGGGCGGCGGCATCCACGGCGTCCAGCGGGCACAGCCGCACGGGCTCGCCAGCGGCGTGCAGCAGCCGCGCGGTTTCACGGGCCAGCGCCTCGGCCTGGCCGGTCTGGCTGGCGTAGGCCAAGAGCAGCGGCACGGCACCCTCGCGCGCCGCAGCCAGCGAGGCCGCTTCCCGCCGTGCGCGGTAGGTGCGCCGGCGCTCACGCCAGGCGATGGCGCCGCACATCAGCGCATACAGCACCACGGCCGCCAGGGCGGCATACCACCGCAGCGCCGGAACGGCCAGCCCGAACACGGCGGTCATGCCACCAGCGCGTCGAAGGCGGGCGTGGACGCCCACGCCATGCCGTGCGGCGTGCGCTCTCCCAGCAGCAGGGCCAGCCCGTGCTGCTGCGCAAAGACGAGACCGTCAGCCGGGCCCAGCACGGTGATGACGGTCGCCAGTGCATCCGCGTGCATGCATTCGGCATGCAGCACGGTGACGCTGGCGAGGGCATGCTGCACCGGCTCGCCCGTGCGCGGATCGAGCGTGTGCGGGTAGCGGCGGCCGCCCTGCTCGAAGGCGTGCCAGCGGTCGCCCGAGGTGGCGATGGCCCCGCCCCGCAGCGCCAACGCCCGTGGGGCGGAGGCCGGGGACTGCGCCGCCTCCGCCACGGCCACGCGCCAGGGCGTGCCGTCAGGCCGCTGCCCGCTGGCGCGCAGCTCGCCGCCCACCTCGACGAGCGTGTCGGCGAACCCCAGCGACTGCAGGCGCTGCACCACCAAGTCCACGGCGAAGCCCTTGGCGATGCCGCTCAGGTCGAGGCGCAGGCCGCCCGGCTGCAGCGCCGTGCGGCGGCCGGCATCGAGCGCGAGGCGGCCAAAGCCCACCTGCGCGCGCGCCTGGGCGAGGTGCCCATCTGTGGGTAGGTGCGGCGTGCCGTGGGGGCCGAAGCCCCACGCATCGACCAGCGGGCCGATGGTCGGGTCCCACGCGCCGCCGCTGGCCTGCGCCCAGTGGCAGGCGGCTTGAAGCACCTTGAAGAACTCCGGCGACAGCACGTGCCGGCTGCCCGGCGCAGCGCGGTTGAAGCGCGAGAGTTCGGAGCCGGGCGCCCAGTGGCTCATCTGCGCCACCACGCGGGCCAGCGCGTCCTCGATAGCAGCGCGCACGGGTGCCAGAGGCTGGAAGGCCGGGTTGGCCAGCCGCACGCTCCAGGTGGTGCCCATGGTCTCGCCCGCCAGCGTCTGCAGCGCAGCCGGGTCGCCGC
>JAEWPH010000302.1 GCA_023460715.1 Pseudomonadota bacterium
GCGTGCGGGCGGGGCGCTGTTGCCGCCGCCGCCGTAGCCGCCGTCGTCGTAGCCACCGCCGCCCTGGCCGCCGTCGTCATAGCCGCCGCCACCGCCCTGGCCGCCGCCCATGCCCTGGCGGCTGCCCAGCATCTGCATGGTGTCGGCGCGGATTTCCGTGGTGAATTTTTCCTGGCCGGACTGGTCGGTCCACTTGCGGGTGCGCAGGCTGCCTTCCACATAGACCTGGGAGCCCTTGCGCAGGTACTGGCCCACGATCTCGGCCAGACGGCCGTTGAACACGATGCGGTGCCACTCGGTGGCTTCCTTGTTCTCGCCGGTGTTCTTGTCGCGCCAGCGGTCGGTGGTGGCGATGGTGACGTTGGCGACCTGGTCGCCGCTGGGGAAGGTGCGCATCTCGGGGTCGCGCCCGAGGTTGCCGACGATGATGACTTTGTTGACGGATGCCATGGTGTGTAGGGGCCTGTAGAGAATGGAGGGGAGGGGGCACTACGGCCGGTGCCGCCCCGCAGGGCGCGCACGCATTGCGGGTGCAACGGGAAAGCGATTGTGCCGCATCCGCCCTGGCCGCGGGCGGTCTGCCGCGCCGCCGGCCGCGCGTGGATCAGTGGCCGGCGGCCGCGTCCTGCCGGGACACGGCGCGCATGCCCCAGGCCAGCGCCAGCCACGCGGCGCACAGCGCTGTCGTGGTGGCGAACAGGGCCGTGGGGCCGCCCCAGCGCACCAGGGCACCGCCCAGCGCGCCGCCGGCGAACAGGCCCAGCGACTGCAGCGTGTTGTAGGCGCCCAGGGCCGCGCCGCGCAGGGCCACCGGGGCCGTGCGCGACACCAGGCTGGGCTGGCTGGCTTCCAGTGCATTGAAGCCGCAGAAGAACAGGAACATCAGGCCGCCCAGCACCCACAGGCTGGCCGGCAGCGCCTGGGCCGTCACCAGGCCCAGTCCGGCCTGCACAAGCAGCACCAGGCCGATGGCCGACAGCAACGCACCGCGCAGGCGTCCGGCCCGCTCCAGCGAGAACAGGCCGCCCATCATCAGGAACGACAGCACCACCGCCGGCAGGTAGATGTGCCAGTGATCGCTCTTGGGCAGGCCGGCCTGCACCAGCAGTGCGGGCACGGCCACCCACATCGACAGCTGCACGGTGTGCAGCACGAAGACGCCGAGGTTCAGGCGCAGCAGCTCGGCATGGGCGAACACGTCGGTCAGCCGGCCCCGTGGGGCATGGGCATGGCGCGGCGGCTCGGGCGGTACCACCCACAGCACGGCGGCGATGCCGGCCAGCGCCAGGGCGCAGGTCAGCGCGAACAGGCCGGACAGGCCGAAGCGCGCGGCCAGCGGCGGCGCGGCCACCAGCGCCACGGCGAACATGAGCCCGATGCTGCCGCCGACCAGGGCCATGGCCTTGGTGCGCACGCCGTCGCGGGTCTGGTCGGCCAGCAGGGCGGTGACGGCGGCCGACACGGCGCCCGCGCCCTGCAGCGCGCGGCCGATCAGCAGGCCGGTGAGGGTGTCGGCCAGCGCGGCCAGCAGGCTGCCGGCGGCGAACACCAGCAGGCCGAGCACGATCACGCGTTTGCGGCCGAAGCGATCGGAGGCCAGCCCCAGCGGCAGCTGCAACACGGCCTGGGTGAGGCCGTACAGGCCCATGGCCAGGCCGACCAGCGCGGGATCGTCGCCGCCGGGGTACTTGCGCGCTTCCAGCGCGAACACGGGCAGCACGAGAAACAGGCCCAGCATGCGCAGCGCGAAGATGAGCGCCAGGCTGATGCTGGAGCGCCGCTCCAGCGGGGTCATGGTGGTGGCCCCGGTCGCGCCGGCCGCCGGGGCGGCGGGGGGCGGGGGCAGCACGGTGGTGCCTGAAGACATGGGTGCAATCGTGTGGGGCGTGCCCGGGCCACCGGGCAAAGCGTGATTCTCGCCCATCCCTCTGTGAGCGGGCATTGATGTGATCCTATGAAAGTGCAGGCCGTCCCGGGGCGTATCGGGTCAAAATGCCCCGCTGCGTAGGCAGGGCGGGCGCAGGCAGCTATCAATTCATGAGTGCGCCCACTGGGGCCCCAGGGCGGCCGCAGGGGCCGTCCACGGCCCGGCCTGCCGGATTGCACCCGCTCCCCTATCATGGTGGGTTTCCCCGCACGAAGCCGCGCCCGCCGTGAACCCTTCCACCGATCCGTCCTCCGCGCCCTCCGCTGACGCTCCCGCCGGCCGCTACCTGGGCCAGGCGCTCCAGCAGGCGCGCATCAGCATCCGCGGCGCGCGCACGCACAACCTCAAGAACATCGACCTCGACATACCGCGCAACCAGCTGGTGGTGATCACGGGGCTGTCGGGCTCGGGCAAGTCGAGCCTGGCGTTCGACACGCTGTATGCCGAGGGCCAGCGCCGCTATGTGGAGAGCCTGTCGGCCTATGCGCGGCAGTTTCTGGGGCGGCTGGACAAGCCCGATGTGGATTTGATCGAAGGCCTGTCGCCGGCGATTTCCATCGAGCAGAAGGCCACCAGCCACAACCCGCGCTCCACCGTGGGCACGGTGACCGAGATCCACGACTACCTGCGGCTGCTGTACGCGCGCGCCGGCACGCCGTACTGCCCGAACCACGACCTGGCGCTGCAGGCGCAGAGCGTGAGCCAGATGGTCGACAGCACGCTGGCGCTGCCCGAGGGCACGCGGCTGCTCGTCACCGCGCCGGTGGTGCGCGACCGCAAGGGCGAGTTCGTCGAGCTGTTCGAGCAGATGCAGGCGCAGGGCTACGTGCGCTTTCGCGTGGACGGCCAGATCGTCGATGCGACCGAGCTGCCCACGCTGAAAAAGGCCGAAAAGCACGACATCGACGTCGTCATCGACCGCCTGAAAGTGCGCCCTGACATGGCCAGCCGCCTGGCCGACAGCTTTGAAGCCGCGCTGCGGGTGGCGGACGGGCGCGCCT
>JAEWPH010000303.1 GCA_023460715.1 Pseudomonadota bacterium
GCCTTGGCCTTGACCCTGGCCGCGCGGAGCACCGGCCGGACCATTGGGGCCGCCGGCACGCGGGCCGTTGCCGCGGCCGCCGCCATTGGCGCGCTGTCCACCGCCGTTGCCGCCACCGCCCGAGGGCTTGCCGGCACCGCGCGACTCGCCCTGGCCGGCCTTGTTGGCGCGGATGCGGTCCATCATTTCGCTGCGTGCGGCCTTGGCGGCCGCCTGCATGACCTCACGGCTGGGCGGCTTGCCCGCGCCGCCCCAGATGGTCTGGCGGCCCATGGCGATGGGCTCGGCCTTTTCATCGGCGTCGGGGCCGAAGCCTTCTAGCACCTGCACGGGAATTTCCTGCTTGGTGAAGCGCTCGATCTCCATCATGAAGCCTTCTTCGTCCATGCAGACCAGGCTCACGGCCTCGCCGGTGGCGCCGGCGCGGCCCGTGCGGCCGATGCGGTGCACGTAGTCTTCAGGAACGTTGGGGATTTCGTAGTTGACGACGTGCGGCAGCTCGTCGATGTCGATGCCGCGGGCCGCGATGTCGGTGGCGACCAGTGCGCGGATATCGCCGCTCTTGAAGCCTGCCAGTGCCTGCGTGCGGGCGCTTTGGCTCTTGTTGCCGTGCAGCGCCATGGCCTGCACGCCGTTCTTGGTGAGGAACTCGGCCACGTTGTTGGCGCCAAACTTGGTGCGCGTGAACACCAGCACCTGGCTCCAGTTGTGCTGCTGGATGATGTGCAGTAGCACCTGCTTCTTCTTGCCGCGGCCCACGGGGTGGATCACCTGCGTGATGCGCTGCACCGTCGTGTTGCGGGGCGTGACCTGGATGCTCTGGGGGTTCTTGAGCAGCGTGTTGGCCAGTTCGCGGATCTCGTCGCTGAAGGTGGCGGAGAACAGCAGGCTCTGCTTGTCCTTGGGCACCAGGGCCAGGACCTTCTTCACGTCGTGGATGAAGCCCATGTCGAGCATGCGGTCGGCTTCGTCCAGCACCAGGATCTCGACGGTGGACAGGTCCAGGAAGCCCTGTTGCTGCAGGTCCAGCAGGCGGCCGGGCGTGGCGACCAGCACATCGACACCGCGCTTGATGCGGTCGATCTGCGGGTTCATGCCCACGCCGCCGAAGACGACGGTGGAATTGATGTCGAGGTACTTGCCGTAGTCGCGCACGGACTCTTCGACCTGCGCAGCCAGTTCGCGGGTGGGGGTCAGCACCAGGGCACGGATACCCTTGCCGCCGAACTTGCTCTTGGGAGCCGTGCCCTGCGACAGGCGGGTCAGCATGGGCAGGGTGAAGGCAGCGGTCTTGCCGGTGCCGGTCTGTGCGCCGGCCAGCAGGTCGTGGCCTTCGAGCACAGCGGGAATGGCCTGCGCCTGGATGGGCGTGGGGGTCTCGTAGCCCTGTTCGCGCACAGCCTGCAGAATGGCGGGGGCCAGGTTCAGTTCGTCAAAGTTCATTCAAGGAAGCACCCTGTCCAGGGCGCCTGGGGCATCGGCCTGTTGCAAGCCCGTGGGGCTGCAGCCAGTCAAAGGCAGATGGGTTCAGAAGTGGGAGCCGGAGCGCAAGGCTGCGTCCATGTCCCCAGCGGATCGCTGAGGCCGCCGGTAACTGGAGCCGGCGGCTGAGGCCCTATTGTGGCACGACTTGCGCCGGAGCGCAGTTCGGCACCCGACGCACCGTTACACTGATTTTCGCCTCCAGGGCTGCGGTGGATCACCCGCCGCGGCGGACCGCAGGAGTAGAGTGGGCGGCATGTCATCTGCTGAATCGAACGCGGGGAGCGACCTGCGGCTGGAAATCGTCAATATGGAGGGCGTCGTCTGGTCCGGCGCGGTGCGGGTTGTCACGCTGCCAGGCGCTGAGGGTGCCTTCGGCATTCTGCGCGGCCATACCCCCTTGCTCACCCGCCTGCGCGAGGGCTTCGTGCACGTGGTGACGCCACAGGACGAGCGCATTTCCGTCTATGTGTCCGGCGGCTTCGTCGAGTCTCAGCCGCAGGGGGTCACGGTGCTCGCGGACACGGCCGTGCGCAGCGCCGACCTCGATGCGGCCCGCGCCGATGCCGCGAGCCAGGAAGCGTCTAGCCTGCTGCATTCCGAACTGGCCGGCATCGACCATGCGCAGCTGCAGGCCGAGCTCGTGCAGGCTGCAGCCCAGTGGAGCCAGGAAATCCGCCGCAGCAAGCGCTCCTGAAGGGCCGCTTCCCCGGGCGGAAGGGCTCGCCGGCCAAAGCATCCGATAATGCGACCAACGCGTCTTCCGGCGCGGCCTCGCTGCAGGCCGCTTTTTTTCGTTCTGCCGGACACGCAACCCCCTTTAGGAAAGAGAGCCAATGGCGCAATACGTTTTTTCAATGAATCACGTCACCAAGACCGTGCCGCCCAAGCGGCAGATCTTGAAGGACATCTCCCTGTCGTTCTTCCCCGGTGCCAAGATCGGCGTGCTGGGCCTCAACGGCTCGGGCAAGTCGTCGCTGCTGAAGATCATGGCCGGCGTGGACAAGGAGATCGAGGGTGAAGCCATCCCGATGGCGGGCCTGTCCATCGGTTACCTGCCGCAGGAACCGCAGCTCGATCCTGAGCACACCGTGCGCCAGGCGGTGGAAGAAGCCATGGCCGAGGTCAACAACGCCCGCGCCCGCCTGGAAGAGGTGTACGCCGCCTACGCCGAACCCGACGCCGATTTCGATGCCCTGGCCGCAGAGCAAGGCCAGCTGGAGGCCGTGATCGCCGCCGCCGGCACCGACTCGGAACACCAGCTGGAAATCGCAGCCGACGCGTTGCGCCTGCCGCCCTGGGACGCGAAGGTCGGCCTGCTGTCTGGGGGCGAAAAGCGCCGCGTGGCGCTGTGCAAGCTGCTGCTCTCCAAGCCCGACATGCTGCTGCTGGACGAACCCACCAACCACTTGGACGCCGAGTCCGTCGACTGGCTGGAGCAGTTCCTGCACCGCTTCACAGGCACCGTGGTGGCCATCACCCACGATCGCTACTTCCTGGACAACGCGGCCGAGTGGATTCTGGAACTGGACCGGGGCCATGGCATTCCCTACAAGGGCAATTATTCCGACTGGCTGGTGCAGAAGGGCAACCGCCTGGAAGCCGAACAGAAGGGCGAGGAGGCCCGCGCCAAGGCCTTGAAGAAGGAACTGGAATGGGTGCGCCAGAACGCCAAGGGGCGCCAGGCCAAGTCCAAGGCCCGTATCGCGCGATTCGAGGAACTGAGCGACTACGAATACCAGCAGCGCAACGAAACGCAGGAAATCTTCATTCCTGTGGCCGAGCGCCTGGGCAGCAAGGTGATCGAGTTCAAGAACGTCTCCAAGTCGTTCGGCGACCGCGTGCTGATCGACAACCTGTCGATGAACATCCCGGCCGGCGCCATCGTCGGCATCATCGGCCCGAACGGCGCCGGCAAGTCCACGCTGTTCAAGCTGATCGCCGGCAAGGAGCAGCCGGATTCGGGTGAAGTGGAGATCGGCCAGACCGTGAAGATGGCCTTCGTGGACCAGCACCGCGATGCGCTCGCGGACGAGAAGACCGTCTGGGAAGACATCTCGGGCGGCCTGGACATCATCACCGTGGGCAAATTCCAGATGGCTTCGCGGGCCTACGCGGGCCGCTTCAACTTCAACGGCCAGGACCAGCAGAAGAAGGTCGGCAACCTGTCCGGCGGTGAACGAGGCCGCCTGCACCTGGCCAAGACCCTGATCCAGGGCGGCAACGTGCTGATGCTCGACGAGCCCTCGAACGACCTGGACGTGGAAACCCTGCGGGCCCTGGAAGACGCGTTGCTGGAGTACGCCGGCACCGTGATGGTCATCAGCCATGACCGCTGGTTCCTCGACCGCATCGCCACGCACATCCTGGCCGCCGAAGGCGACAGCCAGTGGGTGTTCTTCGACGGCAACTACCAGGAGTACGAAGCCGACAAGAAGAAGCGCCTGGGCGAAGAGGGCGCCAAGCCCAAGCGCATGCGCTACAAGGCGCTGAAGTAAGCAGCCGCGGGCGTCTTCGCGGCCGGCGTTGCGCTGGCCACGCTGCTGCCCCATCTTCCGCCGTATGGCTGTTGCGTCCGTACCCGGTGCCTCTGCGGCGCTCCATGCCTGCGTGGCCCGCGCCGCGCAGGAGGGTGAGGCGCTCATGCGGGAAATGACCGATGCCGCGCAGCACGCCCTGGGCCGCCCCCAGAGGGCTGCGCAGTCACCGCTGCAGCGCCAGCAGGCCGACGAGGCGCTGCAGCAGTTGCGCCAGCAAGCCGCCGGTCTGGCGGCGGCATGGGGCCCGGCCCTGGCGGCTTGCTTTGCCGACACGGCCCCGCTGCATGCGGAGCCCTTGCGCCGGGACCCTGGTGCTGAGCCCGGCTTCGGCGAGCTGGCCCTGATGGACGACGCCGAGATCACCGCCCAGCTGCAATGGGCCCGCCTCCGGCAGGGCGTGCTGCATGCGGCACAGCCGGCCCTGTCGGAACTCGATGCCCTGGTCTGCGCGGCACTGGCGATGCCCAGTGTGCGGCCCGGCAGCAACCCCTTGCGCCCTGAGAACTACCTCCGCGCCCTGCAGCAGGTGGTGGCCGACACCGGCGTGCCGACCGCGGTTCGCCAGGCCTGGATGCCGCATTTGGGCGAAGCGATGTCCCACCTGCTTGCTCCCGCGTACGAACGTGCGGCGCGGAACCTCCGCGAGCAAGGCGTAGTGCCGGCTGGCCATGCCGTGGCTGGCCGCCTGGATACGGCGACGGCGGTCGAGGGGGTGGACATCCGCCCGGGGGAGCACCGTGCGCCGATGCTGGCTGACGGCGACAGCGTGCCGTCCCTGCTGCACGCGCCATGGGCGCTCCGGAGCCGTGCAGGTGCGCAGCCCGTCTCAGAACAGGCCGGCGGCGAGGGGGTTCTGTCCAGTGGCGGCTTCATGGAGGGGCCGGGTGACGCCAAGGACACGGCCGCCGCGGAATGGTCGGCGCTGCAGGCGCGGCTCGGCCACCTGACCGGAGAGCCAGGCGCCGCAGAGGCAGCCCCTGCCGCCGCAGGCAACGCCTCCCGGCGGGCCACGGAGGTCGTGCACCGCATGCTGGAAGCGCTGGCGCAGGATGCGCGGCTGGACCCCGCGGTGCAGCAAGCGCTGCGCCAGCTCAAGGCGCCCATCCGCCGCCTGGTGCGGCACGATGCACGCTTCTTCACCGATGAGCAGCACGCGGCGCGGCGCCTGCTGAATGCGCTCACCCTGCGCAGTCTGGACTTTGCCGGCGACGGTCCGGGGTTTCCACGCTTTCTGCGGCTCCTGGACGATGCGGTCACCTACCTGGCGTCGGCCGAGATCCGCGATGCCGAGCCGTTCGAGCGCGCGCTGGGCGTGCTGCAGTCCGCCTGGGACGTCCTCGATGACCGGCTGCGGGAGCGCCGCGACGGACAGGCGCGGGCGCTGATGCAGACCGAGGGGCAGCGGCTGCAGGCGGAAGAGGCCGCGGCGGCCTTCCGCCTGCTGCCCGACGCGGCCCTGGTGCCGGCGGACGTGCTGGCTTTTGCCACCGGGCCGTGGGCCCGGGTGGTGGCCGCCGCGCAGGGCGATGCGCCAGGCCGCGGCGAAGATGCTGGCGGCTACCGCGCCGTGGTGCCTCTGCTGTTCGATTGCGTGCAACCCGACCGGCTGCGCGCGGCGCCGGACCGCATGGGCGCTGCCGTGGCGGGTTTGCTGGGCACCGTTCGCGAAGGCCTGCAGCGCCTCCACGATCCGGGTACCCAGACCGATGCGGTGCTGGAGCGCATCGTGGCGTGGCACCACGCCGCACTGGATGCGCTGGAACGCGGAGTGCCGCCCCCGGCCGGCGCGTTGCCCGGCAGCGCGTTGGCGGACGACGAGGCCGGCCGGCCCGCACGGCACATGCATGACGCGGCAGGCAGCGAGCCGGTTCAGACGGCCCCGGCGATGGCCCCCTCCGCAGGCACCCGCCTGGCGGGCGCACCCGACGCGGCAGACACGCCGGTGCCGCTGCCACTGCAGATCGGGCAGTGGATCGCGCTGCGACGGCACCAGCAGACAGTGCGCACCCAGCTCACCTGGTCCAGCCCGCAGCGCACCCTGTTCCTGTTCACTGCGGCCGATGGCAGCACGCAATCCATGACGCTGCGCATGCTGTCCCGCCTGGCAGCGCAAGGGCAGCTGGAGGTGATCGGCGACGGCAGCGCGAGCGGGTCGGGCCGCCCCGCCTGAGGCCGGCGCCGGCAGCGGCAACGGCCAGCCATCAGCGGTCAGGCCGCAGGGCGGGGCAGCTTGCGGCGCACCAGCTGGATGTGGTTGCGCAGCGCATACAGCTCGTCGGCGTACGACAGGGGAACGCTCACCTTTTCCACCTGGTGCTCCAGGCGGTCGAGCTGTTCGCGCAGCGCGTCGGGCGCGGCGTTGCCCAGCTCCATCTCGTCCTCGATTTCGCGCAGCCGGCCGTACCAGCGGAACACCCGGGAACGGACCCGGAACTGGTAGAGCGGTGGGACGATGCGCGACAGCGGCAGCATGGCCGCCAGCAGAATGCCGAGCACCAGCCACATGCGTTCGACCAGGTTGGCCAGCCAGAAGGGTAGGTAGCGCTGCAGCAGCGGCGCGGGCTCGTTGATGGCGCGGTCGCCTTCGGCGGCGATGGGCAGTTCGCTGTTGCGGGTGTTGGGAAACTCGCGCGCCCGGTTGAACCAGCCGGCATTGCCGTGCAGCGTCTGCGCGGCCTGGGCGAACAGTTGCAGCAGCGCCGGATGGGTGCCTTCGCGCGCCAGCAGCGACGTGGTGGAGGCCACCAGCCGTACGTCGCTGGGCGGCACGTTGGCCGCCAGGTCCACCACGCCGCGCGGCAGCGTGACGGGCGTGAGGAAAGGAAAGCGCCGGCCATAGGCCTCGTGCTGCGGAAAGTCCATCAACCGCACGCCGGGTGTCTGCAGCAGCATCTGCACCATCAGGGATTCGGGCGCCGAGGCGAACACCAGCGCGTCGAGCCGGCCGGCTAGAAAGTCTACGGTGGCAGGAGTCTGCGCCAGCTGCGACAGCTTCAGCGCCTGTGGCTCCACGCGGTTGGCCTCCAGCAGCTTGTCCATCAGCGTGGGCACGCCGCTGCCGGTCGTGCCCACGTTCACGCGCAGGCCGCGCAGCTGGGCCAGGCGGGTGAGACGGCCGCTGCGGTCGACGCGGCGTGCGGCGTCCTCGCGGTAGAACAGCCACACGGGTTCGACGAACAGGCTGCCCAGCGATTCGAGCGTGTCGCTGTCCTCGGGCTGCAGCTCGCCGGTGCCGCCCTGTACGAAGGCCAGATCGGCTTCTCCGCTGCGCAACAGCTGCAGGTTGGACGATGAACCGTCGCTCTCGCGCAGCACCACCTCGATGCCTTCGGCCGCCAATGCCTTCTGGTAGCGCTGGCCGAATTCGGCGTACGCGCTCTGCGCCGGGCCCGTGGCCAGGGTGACGCGGCGCGGCGGATTGGGCTGCAGCCACCAGTACGCCAGCACGACCAGCGCCACGGCCAAAAAGGCCAGCGGCCCGGCCGACAGCAGCAGATCGCGCACGTTGAGCAGGGCGGTGCGCAGCCGCCGGCCGGCGCTGCGCGAACGGGCGCTGAAGGCGCTCATGGCGCGAGCTCCGCCGCGCAGGGCAGCCACAGGCCGCTGTCGGTGGTGAGCGACCGTGCGGCGCGCACGGCCCGCAGCGTGGCACGGGCCGTGACCTCGGCGGCCATGGCCGACAGGGTCATCATGCCCAGCGTGCGCCCGGCGGCGCCGGTGCCCAGGGTGAAGAGCGTGTCGCCGTCCGACATGGTGTGGACCGGGTTGATGCTGCGTGCCAGGCCGTCGTGCGCGGCCACGGCCAGGCGGCGGGCCTGGGCCTTGGTGAGAGTGGCGTCGGTAGCGATCACGCCGATGGTGGTGTTGCTGCCGGCCAGCACGGGGCGGGGCCCTTCGCCGCGCAGCAGGGCGCGGCGCGTGTCGGCCAGCCGCAGGCCGTCCGGCGTGCGTGCGCCGGCCACGGGCTGCGCGGTGTCGGGGTCGATCACATCGCCCAGGGCGTTGCAGGCGATGAGGGCGCCCACCGTGATGCCGTCCACGGTGATGCTGGCCGTGCCGATGCCGCCCTTCATGGCCCGGTCCAGCCCGAACACCTTGCCCACCACGGCGCCCGCGCCGGCGCCCACGTTGCCTTCGGCCGGATCGCCGCGCGTGGCGGCGGCGCAGGCGGCGTAGCCG
>JAEWPH010000304.1 GCA_023460715.1 Pseudomonadota bacterium
CGCTGGCGCCGCGCAGCTACTCCGTCGCTTCGCTGCCCGGAGAGGGGCATGTGGGCCTGCTGGTGCGCCAAGTGCGCCACGACGCCGGGCTGGGCCTCGCCTCGGGCTGGCTCACGGCGCACGCGCCGCTGGGCACGCCCGTCGCGCTGCGGCTGGTGGAGAACATGGCTTTCGCACCGGCGCCGGGCCACGAGCCGGCGGTCTTCATCGGCAACGGCTCGGGCTATGCGGGCCTGCGCGGCCACCTGCTCGCACGCATCCAGGCCGGGCAGCACCGCAACTGGCTGCTGTTCGGTGAGCGCCAGCAGGCCCACGACGCCTTCTGCACCCGTGAGGCCGCGCGCTGGCTGGCGGCCGGCCAGCTGGAGCGGGCGGACTTCGTCTACTCGCGCGACCAGGCCGAGCGCCGCTACGTGCAGGACGCGCTGCGCGAGCAGGGCGACCTGTTGCGCGCCTGGGTGGCGGAGGGCGCCACGCTTTATGTGTGCGGCAGCCTGGCCGGCATGGCGGCGGGCGTGGACGCGGCGCTGGCCGAGCTGCTGGGCGCCGACGCGCTCGACGACCTGATCGCCGAAGGCCGCTACCGGCGCGATGTGTACTGAGTTTGAATGAAATCGGCCTCTGGCGCTTATGGATAAAGCGCAATAAGCTATTTAAATGATAGCAATGCCAGCCCATGCCATGATGCGGCCGCGGCCCGGTGCACGGGCTGGAAAGGGGCGGTGATCTTGACGAATGCACGCTGGCAGCGCTGGATGGTGTTCACGAACCTGGCCCTTGCGGCGGCCTGGCTGGCCTGGCAATGGCCGGCCTCCCCGTGGCGGGCCGTGGGCGGGCTGGTGGCGGCGCTGCTGCTGTTCCGCGCCCTGATGGGCCTGCAGTTCGTGCTGATGGCGCGGGCCAACCGGCATGACCCGGTGCCGCGCCCCCGTGTAGCGCAGGTGGTGCGCGCCTGGTGGGCCGAGACGCGCTGGGCGACGGTGGTGTTCGGCTGGTGGCAGCCGTTCCGCGCCGCGGCGATTCCCGACTGGCTGCCTGCGCGCGACGACCCCGCCGCGCCTGGCCCGCGCGGCGTGGTGCTGCTGCACGGCTTTCTGTGCAACCGCGGCTTCTGGACGCCCTGGCTGCCGTTGCTGCGCGCCCGCGGCCATGCCTTCGTGGCGGTCACGCTGGAGCCGCCCTTCGGTTCCATCGACGACTACGCGCCCGCCATCGACGCCGCCGTGCGCCGCGTGGCCGAGGCCACGGGCCGGCCGCCCGTCGTCATCGGTCACAGCATGGGCGGCCTGGCCGCCCGGGCGTGGCTGCGCACCTGCCAGGCCGACGACCGCGTGCACCGCGTCGTCACCCTGGGCACGCCGCACCGCGGCACCTGGGCCGGGCGCTTCAGCCGCGCGGTCAACGGCCAGCAGATGGCGCTGGACGGTGACTGGATCGGCGCGCTGAGCGGCAGCGAGCCGCCCCGGCGCAGCGCGCGCTTCGTCTGCTGGTACTCCAACTGTGACAACATCGTCTTCCCGGCGCAGGTCGCCACGCTGCCGGGCGCCGACAACCGCGTCGTCGAGGGCGTGGCCCATGTGCAGATGGCCTTCCACCCACCCGTGGTGCAAGCCTGCCTGGACGAGATTCTGCGCGATGAGGGATAGGCGGCGCGCGAGCTAATGGGTCGGGCCGGCGCCCGCGCCCTGTCAGGCGGCGACCGCCTCGCGCGCATCGGCCGCAAACTCCGGCAGCCGCTGCAGCCGCTCGTACACCGGCGCGAAGTCGGGCGCGGTCATGTCGAACAGCTGCTCGAAGCTGTCGATCACGAAATAGGTCTGCTGGTAGGTGTCGATCTTGTAGCGCGTGCGCATGGTGCGCTCGAGCTGCAGCGGCAGGCGCTGGGGCTCGGGGCTGCGCACTGCGTACTCCAGCTCGCCCGACGAGCTGAGGATGCCGGCGCCGTACGCCCGCAGGCCGTCGTCCTGGCGGATCAGGCCGAACTCGATGGTGTACCAGTACAGGCGGCTCAGCATTTCGCAGGCGTCCAGTGCATGCGCCTTCAGGCCGCCCTGGCCGTAGCGCTGCACGTAGTCGGCGAACACCGGGTTGAACAGCAGCGGCACGTGGCCGAAGAGGTCGTGGAAGATGTCCGGCTCGACGATGTAGTCGAACTCCTCGGGCTTGCGGATCCAGTCCGTCACCGGGAACTTGCGGTTCGCCAGCAGCGAGAAGAAGGGCACCTCGGGAATCAGCCCGGGCACGCCCACGATCTCCCAGCCGGTGGCGCGCAGCAGGCGCTCGTTGATCTCGTCGAAGCGCGGAATGCGGTCGCGCGCGCCCAGCGAGGGCAGGGCCTGGATGAACGCATCGCTGGCCCGGCCGGGCAGCAGTGCCGTCTGGCGCTCGTACAGGCGGCGGTAGGTGTCGTGGTCGGCCTCGGTGTAGGCGGCGTAGTCCTGCGCGCAGGTGTAGTCGGCGCTGGCGCGCGCGTAGTCGCCGCGTGGGGGGCGGCTGGATTGTCCGTAGACGACGGGGGGCTGGCCCATGGTGCTTGTCTCCTTGTGTGTGGAATCCAAGACGCCGTCCGTCTACGTGGCCCCGCCGCGGTGCGGCTGGCGGGCCTGCCGAAGCGCGTGCGGCGTCAGTCGATCTTGATCTTGGCTGCCTTGATCAGGAAGCCGTATTTGCCGTGCTCCGACTTCACGAAGGCGCCAAAGCCGCCCAGCGTGAGTTCTTCGGGGTCCAACCCCATCTTCTTGAACTGATCCTTGACCGTGGGCGAGCCCATGGCCGCCGAGAACGCGGCAGCGTACTTCTGCGCCGCATCGGCCGGCAGCGAAGCCGGGGCGAACAGCCCAAACCAGGTCGACACATTGAAGCCGGGCACCTCGCTGTTGATGCTGGGCACGCCGGGCAGCGCACCATCGTTGCTGAGCGAGGTCACGCCCAGCGCCTTGAGCTTGCCCGACTGGATCAGCGGCAGCGACGAGGCCAGGTTGTCGAACACCACGCCCACGCCGCCTTCCTGCAGCGCCTTCAGCGCCGGGCCTGCGCCCTGGAAGGGCGTGTGCGGCATGCGCGTGTTGGTGAGCGACTTGAACATCTCGCCGGCGATGTGGCCGATGCTGCCGTTGCCGCCCGAGCCGTACTTGAGCTGGTCCGGATGGGCCTTGAGATATTTCACCAGGTCCGCCGTCGTGTGGATGTTCAGCGCCTTGGCTTGGTCCGCGCTCATGACCAGCACGTTGGGCGTGCGGGCCACCAGCGCGATGGGCGTGAAGTCCTTGATCGGGTCGTACGGGAAGCTCTTGTACAGCCAGGGGTTGACCGCATGGGTGGCCACCGCGCCCATCAGCAGCAGGTTGCCGCCGGCCGGGGCCTTGGCCACCAGGTCGGCGCCCACGTTGCCGCCGGCGCCCGGCTTGTTGTCGACCTTGATGGCCCCGAGCTTGCCCTGCGCGGCCGTGGCCAGGATGTGCGCGGACTTGTCCAACGGCCCGCCCGCAGGGTAGGGCACCACGATGGTCAGGGGGGCGGAAGGCGTCTGGGCCTGCGCCCCGAGCGCCATGCACAAAAACCACCCCGCCATCCAGTAACTGCCACGCAACATTTGAAATCTCCCGAGTCTTTTTGAAAGGGGCTCAGTATAGAAATTTCATATTGCGGCGCAGCATCGCAAAAACTACTGCGCAGGCGGGTCCGATACGCGTTTACAAAACGCCGCGGCGCATCTGGTCCAGCTCGATGCTCTCGAACAGCGCCTTGAAGTTGCCGTTGCCGAAGCCGTCGTCGCCCTTGCGTTGGATGAACTCGAAGAAGATCGGGCCCAGCTGGTTCTCGCTGAAGATCTGCAGCAGGATGGCGTCCTTCTTGCCGTCCACCAGGATCTTGCGCCGGAGCAGTTCGGCCAGGGGTTCGCCGTGGCCCGGAATGCGCTTGTCCACCAGTTCGTAGTACGTGTCGATGGTGTCCAGCAGGCGCACGCCCGAGGCGCGCAAGGCGTCCACCGTGGCGTAGAGGTCGTCCGAGCCCATGGCGATGTGCTGGATGCCCTCGCCGTTGTACATGTCCAGGTACTCCTGGATCTGGCCGGCCTTCTCCTTGCCTTCCTCGTTGATCGGGATGCGGATCTTGCCGCAGGGGCTGGTCATGGCCTTGCTCTTGACGCCCGTGACCTGGCCTTCGATGTCGAAGTACTTGATCTCGCGGAAGTTGAACAGCCGCTCGTAGAAACTCGCCCATTCGGCCATGCGGCCGCGGTGCACGTTGTGCGTCAGGTGGTCGATGTAGGTCAGGCCGTGGCCCTTGGGGTGCAGGGCTTCCTCGGCGGTCACGCCCGGCAACGGCTCGAAGTCGACGTCGAAGAAGCCGATGTTGCCGATGTCGCCCGGCTTGGCGCCGTTCTTGCCGCGCCAGCGGTCCACCAGGTAGATCAGGCTGTCGCCGATGCCCTTGATGGCGGGAATGTTCAGTTCGCCCGGGCCGGCCTGGCCGGCATAGCCCCAGGCACCCAGGCCCAGGGCGCGCTCGTACGCGGCCTTGGCGTCGTGCACGCGGAAGGCGATGGCGCAGACGCTCGGGCCATGCAGGCGGGCAAAGCGCTGTGCGAAGCTGTCGGGTTCGGCGTTGATGATGAAGTTGATCTCGCCCTGGCGGTACAGGGTGACGTTCTTGTGGCGGTGGCGCGCCACGGGCCTGAACCCCATGCCTTCGAAGACCTTGCCCATGGCGACCGGGTCAGGCGCGGCGTATTCGATGAATTCGAACCCGTCGGTTCCCATGGGGTTCTCCCATGCGGCGGTGTCCTGAAGGGCGGTCTGGGGCAGGGCTGCGTTCATGCGTTGTCTCCGTTGCGGGCCGTGGGTGGCCTGTGCTTGCACTGTAGGCGCGGCGTCGGGCATGTTTACGGCAAATGCAGGGGGCGACCGGCTGCTGTTTGCAGGAAAATTGCGCCCCGTCAAAGCGTGGCGCACCTCCTTCGCGTTAGGGAAGATGCGGGTGCACGCCAGCCGCCCGATTCCTAGAATCCGCAGCCATGAGCGGATCCACTCCCAGCGCACTCGACAAACTCGACCGGGCCATCCTGCGGCGCCTGCAGGACAACGGCCGCGAAACCTACGACGTCATCGGCGAGCAGGTCGGGCTGTCGCCCAGCGCCGTGCTGCGGCGCGCCAAGCGGCTCGAAGAGACCGGCGTCATCGACCGCTACGTGGCCCTGGTGCAGCCCGAGGCCGTGGGCCTGGGGCTGACCGCCTACCTGAACGTGCGCCTGGAAAAGCACACCGAGAGCCACAAGCGCAACCCCATGGACCTGTTCCGCGCCAGCGTGCAGACCTGGCCCGAGGTGGTGGAGTGCGCGGCCCTGACGGGCGAGATGGACTACCTGCTGCGCGTGGTGGTGGCCGACATGGCGCACTACAGCCGCTTCATCATGGACACCTTGCTCAAGCACCCCAGCGTGCAGGATTGCAAGACCAGCTTCGTGCTCGACCGCGTCAAGGCCACCACAGCCGTGCCGGTATGACGGGGGCTTCGGGTTTCCGGCACTCCTGAAAAGGTAGCGTGCTGCGCTGGTGGTAGTTAGGCTTGCGGCCAAAACGGCTCGGAATGGCCCTGCCGGCCGGGTGCTATGCAACAAGAGGTTGCTGTGTTTCTAGGGGAAAACCCTAAAATCACGGCATCATGCTTCCAACCAAAGATTGGCTTCGCGCTTCCTGGGATGCCGGGCGCGACCTGCTGCGCCCCTCGGGCGCCGGCCCGCACCGGTCCACCCGGACCCCGGTCATGGTGCCCATCCGGTCTTTGGGTCCCCAACACCGCGCGCGCATCGTCGCCCATCTGATGCGGCTGGAGCCGGGCGACCGCTACCTGCGCTTCGGCTACACCGCCAGCGACGAGCAGGTTGCCCGCTACGTCGAGCAGATCGACTTCGCGCGCGACGAGGTCTACGGCATCTTCAACCGACGTCTGGAAATCGTCGCCATGGCGCACCTGGCCTTTGCCACCGGCCCGGGCCCGCAGGGCAGCGCCGAGTTCGGCGTGTCGGTGCTGCGCCATCTGCGCGGCCGGCGCTTCGGGGCGCGGCTGTTCGAGCGCGCGGTCATGCACGCCCGCACCGCTGGCGTCAGCACGCTGTTCATCCACGCGCTGTCCGAGAACACGGCCATGCTGAAGATCGCGCGCAATGCCGGAGCCACCGTGCGCCGCGACGGCTCGGAGGCCGAGGCCTACCTGCAGCTGCCGCCCGCCAGCCTGGACACGCGCATGGCCGAGATCGTGGTGCAGCACTTCGGCGAAGTGGACTACCAGCTCAAGAAACAGGCACGCCAGCTCTGGAGCCTGCTGGCCGGCGTGCAGGAAGTGCGCCGCGGCGTCCAGGACGGCCGGCACCGCTCCGCCGAATAGACCAGAGTTGCACGCTGGCGGGCTGCTCGCCCCGGGGTCGGCGTTGTCCGTCATGCCGGCCCGAAATTCATCCGCTATCCTTGCGGCTTGTCCAACGACCGCACGTCCTGCATTCCAAGACCGTGTCCGATCCCCATCCGGGACGCCCTTCCGACAAGGAAGACAAGCGCACCTTCCTGCAGCGGCTCATCGAGTTCATCCATCCGGGCCCGGACTCGACCGCAGAGCTGATCGCCACGCTGGCGGAGGCTGAAACCAACGAAGTCATCAATGCCGACGCGCGGGTCATGCTCGAGCGCGTGCTGCGCATGGCCGAGATGACGGCCAGCGACGTCATGGTGGCCGCCACGCGCATGGACCTGCTGGACATCGACGCGCCGTTCGACCAGATGCTGTACCAGGTCATCGACACCGCGCATTCGCGCTTTCCGGTCTACCAGGGCGAGCGCGAGAACATCATCGGCATCCTGCTGGCCAAGGACCTGCTCAAGCTGCAGCGCGCGCCCGAGCTGAACATCCGTGCGCTGCTGCGTCCGGTGCTGTTCGTGCCCGAGAGCAAGGGGCTGAACGACCTGCTGCGCGAGTTCCGCAGCGCGCGCAGCCACATGGCCGTGGTGATCGACGAGTTCGGCCGTGTGGCCGGCCTGGTGACCATCGAGGACGTGCTCGAAGAGATCGTGGGCGAGATCGAGGACGAGTTCGACATCCCCGAGGACGAGGGCGACATCTTCGGCCTGGCCGACCGCACCTACCGCGTGAGCGGCGACACGCCCGTGGAGCGCGTGGCCGAGGCCTTCGGCGTGACCATCGCCGGCAGCGATCCGGAAGAGACCTTCGACACCATCGGCGGCCTCATCGCCCACGAGCTGGGCCGCCTGCCGCGCAAGGGCGAGCAGGTGGTGCTGGGCGGGCTGCAGTTCGTGGTGCTGCACACCAAGGGCGGCGCGGTGCGCTGGTTCAAGGTGTCGCCCGCCGTGGCGGACGAGACCGGGCCGCAGGCCTGATGCGCGCCGCACCCTCTCTGGCGGGCCGGGCGCCCGCACTCGGCGTGGCCGGCGCAGCCGCCTGGCCCCTGGCCCTGGTCGCCGGGCTGGCGCAGGCCGCCTCCATCGCCTGGCCCTGGAACGGGCAGCCCCTGTGGTGGCTGCAACTGCTGTCGCTGGCGTTGCTGGTGCGCCTGGCGCTGGCCGCTCCCAGCGCGCGCCGGGCAGCGGCGCTGGGCTGGGTGTTCTCCACGGCCTGGCTCTCCGGCACGTTCTGGTGGCTGTTCATTTCGATGCACACCTATGGCGGGCTGGCGGCGCCGCTGGCCGTGGCGGCAGTGCTGGGGCTGGCCGCCTTCCTGGGCAGTTACTATGCCGTGGCATTGGGGTGTTTTAGGGCTCTAGCGCCCGCCAATCGGGCGCTGGCAGCTATCATTTTTGCGGGACTGTGGCTGCTGGCCGAACTGGCGCGCGGCGTGTGGTGGACGGGTTTCCCGTGGGGCGCCGGCGGCTATGCGCACGTCGACGGGCCGCTGGCCGTGCTGGCCCGCTGGGTAGGCGTGTATGGCATCGGCTGCGTGGCTGCCGTGCTGGCCGCCACCGCGGCGCAGCTGCGTGCCAGCGACCTGCGCCGCCCGCGCACCGGTGTGGCGCTGGCGCTGGCCGTGCTGGCCTGGACCGGCCTGGCGGCCGACCGCCACTGTGCGGTGGAGCTGTGCCATACCCCCATGGCGCGGCCCGCGCCGCTGTCCCTGGCGCTGCTGCAGGGCAACATCCCGCAGGACGAGAAGTTCCAGCCCGGCAGCGGCGTCCCTGTGGCGCTGCAGTGGTATGCGGAGCAGCTGAAGGCGGCAGGCGCCGCGCTGGTGGTGGCGCCGGAGACGGCCATTCCGCTGATGCCGGAGCAGTTGCCGCCCGCGTACCTGGAGGACATCGCCGCCCGCTACGCCCAGAAGGGGCAGGCCGCGCTGGTGGGCATTCCGTTGGGCAACCGCGACCTGGGCTACACCAACTCGGTGATCGGCCTGGCGCCCGGACAGCCGGCGGCCTACCGCTACGACAAGCACCACCTCGTGCCCTTCGGCGAATTCATTCCGCCATTCTTCCGCTGGTTCACGGAGATGATGAACATTCCGCTGGGTGACTTCAACCGCGGCGCGCTCGGCCAGCCGGCGTTCGACTGGCAGGGCCAGCGCATCGCACCCAACATCTGCTACGAGGATCTGTTCGGCGAAGAGATCGGCGCGCATTTTGCCGATGCGGCCCGCGCGCCCACCGTGCTGGTCAACTTCAGCAACATCGGCTGGTTCGGCGACAGCGTGGCGATCGACCAGCACCTGGCCATCAGCCGCATGCGCGCGCTGGAGTTCGAGCGTCCCATGGTGCGCGCCACCAACACCGGTGCCACGGCCGTCATCGACCACCGGGGTGTGGTCACGCACCGCCTGCCGTCCCACACGCGCGCCGTGTTGCTGGCCGAGGTGGAGGGCCGGGGCGGCGGCGTCACCCCGTTCGCCTGGTGGGTGTCGCGCTTTGCGCTGTGGCCGCTGTGGGCGCTGGGCGGTGCGATCGCCGTGCTGGCGGTGCTGCTGCGCCGCCTCCGCTAGGACCGCGCCCGGCGCCGGGCCGGCGGTCGCCCGGTTAAAAAGGCAGGGTCCCGTCAGTGCGCCGCGCCCGGCGCCGCCTGCGCGCGCGGCGGCCCCATGGCGTGGCTGAGCAGCCCAGGCAGCAGATCGAGCAGGCCGGCGGCATGCCGGTCGGGCGGGCGCTGCGTGGCGTGGTAGGCGTACAGCGGAATCGGCGGCAGATCCGGCAGCGGCACGGCCGCCATGGCGGCCGGGTCGAGGTTGCTGGCCGTGAGGAAGTCGATCACCGTCCAGCCCAGGCCGCGCTTGACCAGCTCCAGCGCCAGGCGCGAGGTCTGCACCTGGATGGACAGCTCGGTGTGCACGCCGAGCGTGCGCGCGATCTCGGCCATGTACGGCCGCATGGGGTCGTCCCCCAGCAGCGGAATCATCGGCGTGTTGGCGAGGAAGCTCAGCGGGTCGGAGCGGTTCACGCGCACGGCCCGCAGCCAGATCTCGCGCGTGACGGCGATGCACAGCGGCCCGCTCACCAGCATCCGGCTGTGGACCTGCGGGTGCGGGTGGGCGTAGAAGCCCAGCGCGCAGTCCACGGCCCGCGTCAGCAGCGCCTGCGCCATCTGGTCCTGGTGCAGTGTGCGCACTTCCACCTGCACGCGTGGCGCGCGGCGGGCGTGCAGCTCCAGCACGGCGGGCAGGAATTCGTGCGTGACCGACGGGATGGCTGCCAGGCGCACCAGGCCGTCCTCGGGCTGGCGCAGGTTCAGGGCGGTGCGGCGCAGCTCGTCGAGCTGGCGGTGGATCTGGCTGGAGGCCGCGAACAGCGCCTGCGCCTCGGGCGTGGGCACCAGGGCATGGCGGGTGCGGCTGAAAAGCGGGTAGCCCAGCTGCAGCTCGGCGTGGGCGATGGTCTTGCTGACGGCCGAGGGCGTGATGCTGATGAGCCGCGCGGCGGCGCTCATGTTGCCCGTCTGCATGACGGCCTGGAAGACTTCGAGTTGCCGCAGATTCATGGGAGGAGGAGGATCGATCGGCCTGGGTTTTCCCGGATATGAGGGGGATTCACACCCGGGGGGCGATTATTCCGCACCGCGCGCATGCCGCCTTTCTACGATACGGCACCCGCGCCGCAGCCGCTGCAGCGCGGGCTCTGCGGCGCACCGGACCGGACAGGGGGCGCGCCGCGGGTCACACAGCACTACAACAAAGGAGTCCATCGACATGTTCTCGCCTCTGAACCTCAAGCGCCTGCTCGCCGGCGCCGCCTTCGCCACCTGGGCCATCGTGGCCCCCGCCCAGCAGCTGGCGCCCGCTGCGCAGCCCGCCGCCCAGGCCGCGGTGGTCGCCGCCAAGCCCCAGGTGGTGGTGCTGGCCACCGGCGGCACCATCGCCGGCGCGGGCGCAACGGCGGCCAACAGCGCCTCGTACGCCGCTGCCAAGGTGCCCGTCGACAAGCTGCTGGCTGGCCTGCCCGAGCTGGCCAACGTGGCCAACGTGCGCGGGGAGCAGGTGTTCCAGATCGCGTCCGAGAGCTTCACCAATGCCCAGCTGCTGACGCTGGGCAAGCGCGTGTCCGCCCTGGCCAAGCAACCCGACGTGGACGGCATCGTCATCACGCACGGCACCGATACGCTGGAAGAAACCGCCTACTTCCTGAACCTGGTGGTGCGCACGAACAAGCCCATCGTGGTGGTCGGCTCCATGCGCCCCGGCACGGCCCTCTCGGCCGACGGCGCGCTGAACCTGCTGAGCGCCGTGACCGTGGCCGCTAACAAGCAATCCGCCGGCAAGGGCGTCCTGGTGACCATGAGTGACGAGATCCAGAGCGGCCGCGATGTGACCAAGGGCGTCAATATCAAGACCCAGGCCTTCCGCAGCCAGTGGGGCCCGCTGGGCATGGTGGTCGAGGGCAACAGCTACTGGTTCCGCGCGCCGGTCAAGCGCCACACGGCCCAGTCGGAGTTCAACATCGACGAGATCGACGCCCTGGCGCCGGTCGAGATCGTGTACGGCTACGGCAACGTGCCGCGCGCCACGGTGGACGCCGTGGGCCGCACGGGCGTCAAGGCGCTGATCCACGCCGGCACGGGCAATGGTTCCGTGGCCGACCGTGTTGTTCCTGCGCTACAGGATCTGCGGGGCCAGGGCGTGCAGATCATCCGCTCTTCGCGCGTGGCCGACGGCTTCGTGCTGCGCAATGCCGAGCAGCCGGACGACAAGTACGACTGGGTGGTCGCCCACGACCTGAACCCGCAGAAGGCACGCATCCTGGCGGCCGTGGCGCTGACCCGCGCGCAGACCAGCAAGGAACTGCAGCGGATCTTCTGGGAGTATTGAAGGACACCCCCTGAGGCCCTTCGGGCCTTCCCCCGCTCTCGCGGGGCGGCGCACGGCGGGCAGGGGGACGCAGCCCTCGCTGCGGGGCGGCCCTTGCTTGGCTGCCGCTCGCTTTGGGCCGCGCCAGTGGCAGAGCCCCTCGGTATTGGCATGCCGGTGGGGAGCGTTCCGATCCGCGTCGCACGCGTTACCTGCTCTTGGGGAGCGGCTGCTTGAGCGCATCGCGATGGAGCGGACCGTGCGGATTTCTGTCACACACGCCGGGCAGACTGGCGGCAGCGGGGCGCTGCCGGCCTGTCGAGCGTTTCGCCTCCGGACGTGATTCGGATCATGTAACAGGCCGGCTGTAGGTACTCTCCCTTGGCCCTTTGGCGCGGTCGGGCGGCGACTACCCTGGATAATGGGGGGCTGCAACCACCTGCTGGCGGTTGCGCACCAACACAAACCACGGTGGCACGACGCCGATCTGGAGCACGACTGACAATGGCTGATTCCTTTTCCTATGAACAACTGATCGCCTCGGGTGAAGGCCGGCTGTTCACTCCTGACAGCGGTCGCCTGCCGCTGCCGCCCATGCTGATGTTTGACCGCATCACGCACATCGACAGCGATGGTGGGGCGCATGGACTGGGGAAGATCCGGGCGGAATTGGACGTCAAGCCCGACCTGTGGTTCTTTGCCTGCCACTTCCAGGGCGACCCCGTCATGCCCGGCTGCCTGGGCCTGGACGCCATGTGGCAGCTCATCGGCTTCTACCTGACCTGGCTGCAACTGCCCGGCCGTGGCCGCGCGCTGGGTGCGGGCGAAGTCAAGTTCACGGGCGAAGTCGGCCCGAACGTGAAGCTCGTCACCTACGAGATCGACATCAAGCGCGTCATCAAGCGCAAGCTGGTCATGGCCATCGGCGATGCCCGCCTGCTGGCCGACGGCCAGGAAATCTACGTGGCCAACGACCTCCGCGTGGGCCTTTTCAAGCGCGAAGATGACGGGAAGGACGGAGCACCCGCAGCGGGAGCATCGGCATGACCAGCAAGAAGCGCGTCGTCATCACGGGTGCGGGCATCGTCTCGTGCATCGGCAATGACCGGGAGACGGTGGTCACCGCCCTGCGCGAGAGCCAATCCGGCATCCGCGCCATGCCCGAGTTCAGGGAACTCGGCCTGCGCAGCCAGGTGGCGGGCATCCCCCAGATCGACCTGGATGCGCTCATCGACCGCAAGCTGCGCCGCTTCATGGGCGATGCCGCCGCGTATTCGTACCTGTCGCTCAAGGACGCCATCGCCCAGGCGGGGCTGACGCCGGAGCAGGTGTCCCACCCCCGCACCGGCCTCATCATGGGCTCGGGCGGCGGCTCGCCGGCCAACCAGATCGAGGCCGCCGACACGTTGCGCAGCAAGGGCATCCGCCGCGTCGGGCCCTACCAGGTCACGCGCTGCATGGGTTCGACCGTGTCGGCGAATCTGTCCACGGCGTTCGCCATCAAGGGCATCAATTTCTCCATCACCTCGGCCTGTTCCACCTCCGCGCACTGCGTGGGCGTGGCGGCCCAGCAGATCGCCTTCGGCCTGCAGGACGTGATGTTCGCCGGCGGCGGCGAGGAGCTGTCCTGGGGCCTGGCCACGCTGTTCGACGGCATGGGCGCCATGTCGGCCAAGTACAACGACACGCCCGAGAAGGCCTCGCGCCCGTACGACGCGGACCGCGACGGCTTCGTGATCGCCGGCGGCGGCGGCGCGCTGGTGCTGGAAAGCCTGGAGCACGCCCAGGCCCGCGGCGCCACCATCCTGGCCGAGATCGTCGGCTTCGGCCTCTCGTCGGACGGCGAGGACATGGTCGCGCCCTCGGGCGACGGCGCCATCGCCTGCATGCGCCAGGCCATCGAGCAAGCCGGCGGCGGCCCCATCGATTACGTGAACACGCACGGCACGTCCACCCCCGTGGGCGACCTGCCCGAGCTGCGCGCGCTGCGCGAAGTGTTCGGCGACGCCGTGCCCCCGTTCTCGTCCACCAAGTCGCTCACCGGCCACTCGCAGGGCGCGACGGGCGTGCAGGAAGCCATCTACTGCCTGTACATGCTGCAGGACGGCTTCATCGCCGGCTCGGCCCACATCGAGAACCTGGACCCGGCCGCCGAAGGCCTGCCGGTGGTGCGCACCTCGCGCGACGCCGAGCTGAAGACGGTGCTGTCCAACAGCTTCGGCTTCGGCGGCACCAACGCCAGCCTGGTGCTGCGCCGCTGGGAAGACTGAGTTCTCAGGCCGGCCGCAGGCCCGTGGCCTGCGGTTGCTCATGAAATGATAGCTGTCTGCGCTTGATGGATAAGCGCTGGCGGCTATTTTTGCTTGTAAACCGCCCTGCCGGCTGAGCCCCGCCTCCGGGCCAGGCGACTGCGGACCGGAGAGGCCCCCCTGCTGGCGCAAGGAGCGTCGCTCCCGCGGCTCGTAAAATCGGCGGTTGCTATGCGCGCCCGCGCATTCCCTCACTCCACCGCGCATGGCCCCGCCATGCCAGACATACGCATGTTGACCTTCCAGCAAATCATTCTCAAGCTGCAGTCGTACTGGGCAGACCAGGGCTGCGCGCTGCTCCAGCCGTACGACATGGAGGTGGGCGCGGGCACGTCCCACACCGCCACGTTCCTGCGCGCGCTGGGGCCGGAGCCCTGGAAGGCCGCCTACGTGCAGCCCAGCCGCCGCCCCAAGGACGGCCGCTACGGCGAGAACCCCAACCGCCTGCAGCACTACTACCAGTTCCAGGTGGTGCTCAAGCCCGCGCCGGACAACATCCTGGAGCTGTACCTGGGCTCGCTCGAAGCCCTGGGCTTCGATCTGAAGAAGAACGACATCCGCTTCGTCGAGGACGACTGGGAGAACCCCACGCTCGGCGCCTGGGGCCTGGGCTGGGAGGTCTGGCTGAACGGCATGGAAGTGACCCAGTTCACCTATTTCCAGCAGGTCGGCGGCATTGACTGCAAGCCTGCCACGGGCGAGATCACCTACGGCCTGGAGCGCCTGGCCATGTACCTGCAGGGCGTGGACAACGTCTACAACCTGACCTGGACCGACGGTCTGAGCTATGGCGACGTGTACAAGCAGAACGAGGTGGAGCAGTCCACCTACAACTTCGAGCACTCCGACGCCGACTTCCTCTTCACTGCGTTCAATGCGCATGAAAAGCAGGCCCAGCACCTGATGGAGCAGCAACTGGCGCTGCCTGCCTATGAACAGGTGCTCAAGGCCGCCCACAGCTTCAACCTGCTGGATGCGCGCGGCGCCATCAGCGTGACCGAGCGCGCCGCCTTCATCGGCCGCATCCGCAACCTGGCGCGCGCCGTGGCCAAGAGCTACCTGGACAGCCGGGCCCGCCTGGGCTTCCCCATGGCGCCCAAGGACTGGGCGACCGAGGTGCTGGCCGACCTGGCCAAGGCCGAGCAGCAGCAACAGAACAAGAAGGCCGCCTGAGGCGCAGCGCGGAGTACCTAGAACATGACCTACCCGAATCTCCTCGTCGAACTGTTTGTCGAAGAACTGCCGCCCAAGGCGCTGCAGAAGCTCGGCGACGCCTTTGCCGGCGTGCTGTTCGAGCAGCTCAAGGCCCAGGGCCTGACGGCGGCCGGCTCGCAGCTCACGGCCTATGCCTCGCCGCGCCGCCTGGCTGCGCACATCACCGATGTGGCCCCCGCCGCCGCCGACAAGGCCGTGTCGCAGAAACTCATGCCCGTGGCCGTGGGCCTGACGGCGGACGGCCAAGCCACGCCGGCGCTGCTGAAGAAACTGGGCGCGCTCGGCGCCGATGCGTCGGCCGTGGCCGGCCTCCAGCGCATCCACGACGGCAAGGCCGACGTGCTGCACTACGAGAGCACCGCCAAGGGCGCCACGCTGGCCGAGGGTCTGCAGAAGGCGCTGAACGAAGCCATCGCCAAGCTGCCCATTCCGAAGGTCATGCGCTACCAGCTGCAGGACGGCTGGAGCAGTGTGCAGTTCGTGCGCCCGGCCCATGGCCTGGTCGCGCTGCACGGCACCGAGGTGCTGCTGTCCGTGAAGGCACTGGGCCTGTCCGCGGGCAACGCCACGCACGGCCACCGCTTCGAGGCGGCGGTGGACCCGGTGGTCATCGCCAGCGCCGACAGCTATGCGCAGCAGCTGCGTGACGACGGCGCGGTGATCGCCAGCTTCACCGAGCGCCGCGCCGAGATCGCGCGCCAGCTGCAGGCCGCGGCCGAGCGCGTGGGCGGCGGCGTGCGCCCCATCAACGACGACGCGTTGCTGGACGAGGTCACGGCCCTGGTCGAGCGCCCGAACGTGCTGGTCTGCGAGTTCGAGAAGGAATTTCTCGACGTGCCGCAGGAGTGCCTGATCCTCACGATGAAGGCCAACCAGAAGTACTTCCCGCTGCTGGATGCCGCGGGCAAGCTGACGCACCAGTTCCTGGTGGTGAGCAACATCAGCCCCTCGGACGCCAGCGCCGTCATCGGCGGCAACGAGCGCGTGGTGCGCCCACGCCTGGCCGACGCCAAGTTCTTCTTCGACCAGGACCGCAAGAAGACGCTGCATTCTCGCGTCGAGGCCCTGGGCAAGGTGGTCTATCACAACAAGCTGGGCACGCAGGGCGAGCGCGTGGAGCGTGTGCGCGCCATCGCCCGCGCCATCGCCGAGCAGCTCTTCGCCAACATCGGTGCGCAGAACCCCGCGCTGGATTCGCAGGACGGCGAGATCGCCCGCGACTATCTGCTGTCCTGCGTGGACACCGCCGCGCTGCTGGCCAAGACCGACCTGGTGACCGACATGGTCGGCGAGTTCCCCGAGCTGCAGGGCATCATGGGCGGCTACTACGCCGCCAACGACGGCCTGGCGCACGAGGTGGCCCACGCCATCGAGGACCACTACAAGCCGCGCTTCGCCGGCGACGAGCTGCCGCGCGAAAACGTGGGCGTGGTCGTGGCCCTGGCCGACAAGCTGGAGACGCTGGTCGGCATGTTCGGCATCGGCAACCTGCCCACCGGCGACCGCGACCCGTTCGCGCTGCGCCGCCATGCGCTGGGCGTGATCCGCATGCTGGTCGAAAAGGATCTGCCGCTCGATCTGCAGTCGGTGCTGGCGAGCGCGGTGCCCGCCTTCGGCGCCAAGATCGAGGACGCGAGCACGGCGCTGGCCGACTTCATCTACGACCGCCTGGCCGGCAGCCTGCGCGAGCAGGGCTACAGCGCGCAGGAAGTGGACGCCGTCATCGCCCTGCGCCCGCAGCGCCTGTCGCTGGTGCAAAAACAGCTGGCGGCCGTGCGCGCCTTCTCCAAGCTGCCCGAGGCACCCGCCCTGGCCGCAGCCAACAAGCGCGTGGGCAACATCCTGAAGAAGGCCGAGGTGGAAGGCGCGGTGGACCCGCACGTCAACCCCGACCTGCTGCAGGAAAAGGCCGAGCAGGATCTGTATGCCGCGCTGCAGCGCTTTGTGCCCGAAGCCGATGCGCAGTTCGCCGCCGGCGACTACACCGCCAGCCTGCAGACCCTGGCCGTGCTGCGCGCGCCGGTGGACGCCTTCTTCGACGACGTGATGGTCAATGCCGAGCAGCTGGACCTGCGCCTCAACCGCCAGGGGCTGCTCAAGAGCCTGCACGTGGCGATGAACCGCGTGGCCGATCTGTCGCGCCTGGCCTGAGCATGCCGCAACGCCCCGGAGGCGCTGCGCGCCTTAGCCCCTGTCCCACGCTGGGCGTGGGAAGGGGGGCGCCGCCAGCGTTTGCGCTCCGGTGAAGCCGTATGAGCGCCCGCATCCCTGAAGCCGCGCCCGAGCCCACGCCAGGGGCTGCATCTTCACCCCCCTCTGCATCTGCATCTGTGTATCAGCAGCAGCGCACCGTCTGGCTGCTCTTCATCCCCCTGGCACTCCTGGGCGGCACCCGCTGGGTGCTGCAGTGGATGGCCGACCGCGCCACGGGCGCGCCCGCGCTGCCTCTGCAACCTTTCGCCGGCACGCAGGACCCGATGGCCGGGCTGGCTTCCGCGGGCTATGCCGTGGCGGCGCTCGTGCTGCTGGTAGGGGGCTTGATCTGGGTCGGCCGCCGCTGGGGCGGGGCGCGGGTGCGGCGCCTGCTGCTGGCCGGCTGGGTGGTGCTGGGCGTGGCGGGTTCGGCCGGTCTGGTCGTGCGCCACCTGAATGTGCAAGGCCTGCAGCCGCAACCGCCGGCCGCCGCCGAGGTGCTGGGCAGCCGCCCGCAGAAGCCCTCGGTGCGGGCTGCGGGCGGCACGCTGGTCGTGCTGCGCATCGCCGGCTGGCCACAGGTGCAGCAGGTGCTGATCGACGACCTGGCCGCTGCCCAGTGGAAGCCGGGCCAGGCGCTGCGCCTGGACTGGGCGACGGGCCGCTTCAGTGGCCGCTTCGTGACCGGCTGGCAGCCGGTTGCGCCCGCCGGCGGTGCCTGAAGGCCTACGGCCTGGTGCCGGTGGCCGGGGTGCCCGCGCGGGCGGGCCGTCACCTGCCGTTCCTGGATAATTGCCGCATGAAACTCGCCATCCTCGACCGCGACGGAACGCTGAACGTGCCGGGTGAGCCCTTCATTGCCACGGCCGATGAATGGACCGCCGTGCCCGGCGCGCTGGAAGCTGTGGCGCGGCTGAACCACGCCGGCTGGCACGTGGTGGTTGCCACCAACCAGCCGGGGCTGGGCCGGGGGCTGTTCGATGTGCTGGCGCTCAATGCCATCCACGCCAAGATGCACCGGCAGATGGCCGCCGCGGGCGGGCGCATCGATGCGGTGTTCTACTGCCCCCACGCCGAGAGCGAGCACTGCGCCTGCCGCAAGCCCGCCCCGGGCCTGATGGAGCAGATCCGCGACCGCTATGGGGTGGAGGGGGGCGAGGTGCTGGTGATCGGCAGCTGCCCTGACCACCTCCTGGCGGCCTCCGGCCTGGGCGCGCAACTGCACATGGTGTGCACGGGCGCGTCGGCCCACCTGGCGCCGGAACTGCCGCTGCCGCCCGACTGGCCCGCCGGCACCCGTGCCCATGCCAGTTTGGCGGCACTGGTCGATGCTCTGCTGCCATCCGCTGGCGGCAGTCTGCAGCTTGCGATCTGATTGCTATAAAAATAGTAGCTATATGCGCTTGCTGTATAAGCGCTAGCGCCTAAAAATACTTCAACTCTTCACTTCCATGGCCCTGATCCGTTCCATCGTCCATCTGCTCTGGATGGCCCTCACCTGCGTGCCCTACACGCTGCTCATCCTGGTGGTGCGCCTGTTCGGCGCGAGCACGCGCACGCGCTACCGCATCGCGCGCGCCTGGCTCAAGCTGAGCGTCGATGCGGCGCGCGTCATCATGGGCATCCGCACGCGCATCACCGGCATGGAGCACCTGCCGACGGACCCCAAGCAGGGCGTGGTGCTGCTGGTCAAGCACCAGTCCACCTACGAGACCTTTCTGATGCCCGCGATCATGCCCCGGCCGCTGGCCTACGTGTTCAAGCGCGAGCTGCTGCGCATCCCGTTCTTCGGCTGGTCCATCGGCAGCCTGGACATGATCCATATCGACCGCGGCAATGGCGCCCGTGCCTTCGTCAAGGTGCTGCAGCAGGGGCGCAAGCTGCTGGGGCAGGGCACCTGGGTGATCATGTTCCCCGAAGGCACGCGCGCCGCCCGGGGCGAGAAGGGCCAGTACAAGAGCGGCGGCACGCGCCTGGCGGTGGACGCCGGCGTGCCTGTGGTGCCGATCGCCGTCACCTCGGCCAAGGTCTGGCCGCGCAAGGCGTTCATCAAGCGCCCGGGCACGGTGGACGTGTCCATCGGCCAGCCGATCTCCAGCGAAGGGCGCCAGCCGGATGAACTGATGCGCGAGGTCGAGGCGTGGATCGAGGCGGAAATGCGGCGGCTGGACCCCGAGGCGTATCCATGAACAACCCCCTGAGCCGCGTTGCGGCTTCCCCCTTCTCTCACGCTGCGCGTGGGAAGGGGGACGACGCCAGCGCGGCGGGGCGGCCCTTGCGCGGCGTCCGCTGGTCGGGGCCGCGCCAGTTTCACGGGCCGCTCGCGGCGCTGGGCTCGGTGGGAGGCTGATGCAGCGGCTGGTGCAGCTCGCGCTGGATCTGTTCGGCGGGGCAGGCGAATCTCCTGCGGCGACCGGGCCGGCGCCGCGCCGTCAGCGGGTGCGTGAATCGATGCCCAAAGTGCCTGTTACGCCCGACCTGCGTGCGCTGGCAGCTCCTGATTCAATAGCGCGGCCTGCGGCGCCCGCAGGGCCGCCAGTGCCCGGCGTGCCGCTGGGCACGCTGCTCGCCCCGGCCATCTTCCGCCATCCCCAGGCCAGCCGCGAGGTGCTGCTGGGCGATGCCGTGGTGGCCTACGCGCTGCAGCGGGCACGCCGGCGCAGCATCGGCTTCAGCGTGGGGCCGGACGGGTTGTCGGTGCGCGCTCCGGGCTGGGTGACGCTGGCCGCCATCGATGCCGCGCTGCGCGAGAAAGCCGGCTGGATCCTGCGCAAGTTGGGCGAGGCGCAGGAGCGCCAGCAGCGCCAGGAAAGCGCACGTATCGCCTGGGGCGACGGCGCCGTGCTGCCCTACCTGGGCGAGCCGCTGACCGTGGTGCTCGATCCCACGCACGGTTTTTCCGGCAAGGGCGGCGCGCTGGTGGAGACGCCGGAAGGCGCACGGCAACTGCACGTGGGCCTGGCGCGCAGCGCCGCGCCCGCGCAGGTGCGCGATGCCGTGCAGGCCTGGCTGATGCGCGATGCCCGCCGGCGCTTCACCGAACGCCTGGACCATTTCGCGCCGCTGCTGGGCGTGCGCTGGACCAGCCTGCGCCTGTCCAACGCACACACGCGCTGGGGCAGCGCCAAGGCCGACGGCTCCATCCGCCTGAATTGGCGGCTGCTGCACTACCGCCCGAGCGTCATCGATTACGTGGTGGCGCACGAGCTGTCGCACCTACGGGTCATGGACCACAGCCCCCGCTTCTGGGACACGGTGCGCAGCGTGGTGCCCGACTACGCGCAGTTGCGCAACCGCTTGAAGGACGAGCCCGCCCCGCAGTGGGACTGACACAGCGCCGGTTCCGATCCACAGGGCCGGCTGCCGGCAGCAGCCGTTGCGCCCAGCGGCCGTTCGGTGATCGTGGGGAACGCAGGCCGTCGCCGCTTTGCAGGTGGCCCATGAGGCTGGAATGCGCTTTGAAGCGCGAGACCTTCACCATGGCGCTTCTGCCAGAATGGCCCCATGACGACCCCATCCACACCCACCCCCGCTGCGATCCCAGACACCGTGCGCCCCGCCGAAGGCTATGCGGGCGATGTGACGCCGCAACTGGCGTGGCAATGGCTGCAGTCCGGTGAGGCCGTGCTGGTGGACGTGCGCACCGATGCCGAGCGCGACTGGGTGGGATTCGTGCCGGGGGCGGTCGCCGTGCCCTGGAAGCACTGGCCGGGCATGGCCCTCAACCCCGGCTTTGACAACGCCCTCCGCGCCGCCGTGCCACCGGACGGCAAGGCCGTGCTGCTGTGCCGCAGCGGCGTGCGCTCCGTAGCGGCCGCGCGGCGTGCCACCGAGCTGGGGCTGTCGGCCTACAACATCCTGGAAGGCTTCGAAGGCGACGCCGACGAGGAAGGTCATCGCAACCGCCGCGGTGGCTGGCGCTTCCGTGGCCTGCCATGGCGCCAAGGTTGACAGGCGGCCGACCGTCATCCTACGCCCCTGACACCGCGGCAGCGAAGGCCGCCTTGGCCAAACGCCGACGCAACGCCCGAATACCAGGCGCAGCACTTTGACGACGCGGCTCCCGACCCTCGGCGGCCTCGTCGTCCACCCAGTCACAGCCGCGGAATGCGCAACTTCTGGCCCGGATAGATCTTGTCGGGATGCGTCAGCATGGGTTGATTGGCCTCGAAGATCGCGGGGTACTTGTTCGCGTTGCCGTAGTACTTCTTGGCCAGGGCAGAGAGCGTGTCGCCACGGATCACGTCGTGGTACTGGGCCTCAGGTTCCTCCTGGGCCACGCTCATCTGGTTGTCCACGCTGGTTACGTGGGCCACGTTGCCGCAGCACAGCGTGACCTTCTCCTTGGCGGCCTGGTCGGGCGCTTCGCCCCGCACCGTGACATTGCCGGCCGGGCCGTCGAACGTGACCTGCACGTCGCGCACACCGAGGTTCTGGGTGGCGATGTAGGCGGCAATGGCCTGGCCGGCCTTGGCGTTCAGCTCCTCCTGCGAAGGGGCTGGTGCGGCGGGCGTCGCTGGCGTGGCTGCTGCGGCATCGCGGCCGTGGCCGAACAGCTTTTCGCCCGCTTCCTTGACGAAATGGAAAAGACCCATGGCATGTGCTCCTGTGGTGGCTTCTTGAAAACGTCGAGCAACCACTGTAGCGAAGCCGGAGCAGGGCGCCTGTCAGATAAGCCCCCACGTCCCGCTGCCGCTGCTGATGGGGGCGGCATCGCGCTGGCAGGGCTGTCACGCATTGCACTCTGACCGCCGGGGCGCGCCGGAAAACTCGGGATAATCCGCCGCATGACTTTCCTGGCCATCGACGTGGGCAACACGCGCCTGAAGTGGGCGCTGTTCGACGCACCGCAACCCGGGGCCTCCGTGCGGGCCCATGGCGCCGAATTCCTCGACCATATTGATCGCCTGGCAGAAGGGGCCTGGGCGGGGCTGCCGGCGCCCACGCGCATGCTGGGCTGCGTGGTGGCCGGCGATGCGGCCAAGCGCCGCGTGGTCGAACAGATGGAGCTGTGGGACGTGCCGGCCCAGTGGGTGGTGTCGTCGGCCCAGGAGGCCGGCCTCGTCAATGGCTACGACCATCCGTCCCGCCTGGGGTCGGACCGCTGGGTGGCCATGATCGGTGCACGCCACCGTATGCTGACGCAGGGACCGGCGCGGCCGCTCATCGTGGTGATGGTGGGCACGGCGGTCACGGTGGAGGCGATCGACGCCGAGGGACGCTTCATGGGCGGGCTGATCTTGCCGGGCCACGGCATCATGCTGCGCGCGCTTGAAACCGGCACGGCCGGGCTGCATGTGCCGACCGGCGAGGTCCGGCTGTTCCCCACCAACACCAGCGACGCCCTGACCAGCGGCGGCACGTACGCCATCGCAGGCGCGGTGGAGCGCATGTACCAGCACCTGAGACAGCATTGCGGCATGGAGCCGGTCTGCATGATGACCGGGGGCGCGGGTTGGAAGATGGCCCCGAGCATGACGCGGCCCTTTCAACTGGTGGAGAACCTGATCTTCGACGGTCTGCTGGAAATCGCCTCCCGCCGGCTCGCCCCCGTGCCTGCCTGAAAGTCCTGCTCCGGACGGCGGCGGGACAACCCGGCTGCTCAGCCTTCCAGCTCCTGCTGTGCGAGCGCGACGGCCAGATGCTCCAGCGCGTCGATCGGCTTGGCGCGGGCGGCGGCTTCATACAGTCGGGTGGCCTCGGGCATGTGCGCATCCCCTCCGAGCATGAGCAGGGCATTGGCATATTCGATCTTGCCGATGACGGTGGCGGGGTGAAGCTCCAGCGCCTCCTGGAAGTACCGCAGGCCCTGTGCGCGGTGCGCTCCGAAGGTCATTTGGCCGACCAGATCCCCCACCTTGTCGATCACCTCGGCATGGAATGCGCCCAGCGCCAGCCGGGCATCGGCATGCCGCGGAGACAGGTCGATCACGCGCTGCAGGGTGTCGCGCACGGCCATGCCCAGCCCTTGCGCCAGGGCCTTGGCCACGCTGATGCCCTGGCTGTATCGGCCCAGCGCATAGGCATGCCAGAACCATGCATTGGCGTTGCCGGGGTCGTCCTCCGCCTGCCGGGCGGCGCGCTCCGCCGCCATCGAAAGACGGGCCAGCCGTGCGGCCTCGCTGGGCTCCAGGTAGTGGGCATGGATGATGGCCGCCTTGTTGGCCACCGTCAGGCCCGCGCCGCCGGCAGCCAGGCCCGCCTGCTCGGCCCCGGCGAAATGGCCGCTGTGGAACAGGGCCCACGCCTGCAGCACGGCCGGGTCCTGCGGCAGGGGCTCCGCATCTCCGGCATGCAGGAGGTGCCAATGCGCAGCCACCTCCTGCGGCGTGAACGGATAGCGGTCCGTGTGGGGAAAGGGCGCCCAGGAAAGGTCCGGTGGCGCAGGGCTGTCAGTGGGGCGATGCGGCATCCCGCCCTCACACCGCGGGCGCGGCGGTCGCATAGGCCTGCGACAGCACCGCCAGATGGGCCTGCTGCCCTTCGTCCAGGTAGGGCATGAGCAGGCTGAGGACATGGCGTGCACCGCGCAGGAGCGCGGCCTGGGCGTTGCCGGGCTCCAGGGCGTGCCGGGGGGCGCGCACGTACTCGAAGTTGAGCCAATAGGTGAGTACGACCACCATGCTGGTCGCGGTGGGGTGAACCTCTTCGGTGGGCATGTGCAATGCGTCGGCGCGCCGCAGGGCATCGAGCATGGCATGCACTGCGCGGGTCTTGTTCTGCAGCACGGCCTGGAACTGTGTCTCCAGGCGGCGGTTTTTGGACAGCAGGTCGTTGAGATCGCGGTACAGGAAACGGTACTGCCAGATCAGCTCGAACAGCGTGCGCATGAAGAACCAAGCATCCTCGATGTCGTTCACGTCGTCCGCAGTGGCCAGCAGCGCGTTGATCGATTGCTCGTACCGGCCGAACAGCGCATTCACGAGTTCGTCCTTGGCGGGATAGTGGTAGTAGAGATTGCCGGGGCTGATGTGCAGCTCGGCCGAAATGGCCGAGGTGGAGACGTTGGGTTCGCCAAAGCGATTGAACAGCTCCTGGCTGGCTTCCAGAATGCGTTCGGCCGTGCGCCGCGGCGGCTTTTTCGCCATGTGCTGCCTCCCCTTGTCTCGTTGGGTGAGTGGTCGGTCTCGTAGCCGACTCTACTCCACAGCCCCCAGACTGCCATGCTGCGGTGCAGCACCGGGGCTGCTCTCGACGGGCGATCCCTGACGACTTCCGGCAAGCGCTGTCGCTGTGCGCCAGCCGTCCGAACAGATTGTGCTGATCACTTCAGCACATATTCCGCAGCATGCAAATTCAACCCTGCTGGCGGAAAAACTGCATAAAGAGCAAACTTTCAGGAAGTTTTAGGTGCAAAGCCCTAATTCAGGAATCGGCGATGTCTGACGCAGTTCTCTCGTCTGCTTACGGCAGTGTTACAGGTTTGCGTTACATAATCGCCGGTTCCGCGCTTGCGCGCGCTCCAAATTACGCATCCCATGATTCTGGTCACCGGCGGCGCCGGCTTCATCGGCGCCAACTTCGTTCTGGACTGGCTCGCTGCCAGCGATGAGCCTGTCATCAATCTCGACAAGCTGACCTATGCTGGCAACCTGGAGACCCTGTCTTCGCTGGAAGGGGATGCGCGCCATATCTTCGTGCAGGGGGACATCGGCGACAGCGAACTGCTGACGCGGCTTCTGTCCGAGCACCAGCCCCGTGCGGTGGTGAACTTCGCTGCGGAGTCGCATGTGGACCGGTCCATTCACGGGCCGGAAGACTTCATCCAGACGAACGTGCTGGGCACGTTCCGCCTGCTGGAGGCCGTGCGGGCCTATTGGGCCGGTCTGCCACACGAGAGCAAGGCAGCGTTCCGGTTCCTGCATGTTTCCACGGACGAGGTCTACGGATCCCTGTCCAAGGACGATCCTGCCTTCACCGAAGACAACACCTACGAACCCAACAGTCCTTATTCGGCGAGCAAGGCCGCCAGCGACCACCTCGTGCGCGCCTGGCACCATACTTACGGCCTGCCAGTGCTCACGACCAACTGCTCCAACAACTACGGGCCGTTCCACTTCCCCGAAAAACTCATCCCGCTGATGATCGTCAACGCGTTGGCGGGCAAGAATCTGCCCGTGTATGGCGACGGCATGCAGATCCGCGACTGGCTGTACGTGAAGGACCACTGCAGCGCCATTCGCCGGGTACTGGAGGCAGGGAAACTGGGCGAAACCTACAACGTGGGTGGCTGGAACGAGAAGCCCAACATTGAAATCGTGCACACGGTGTGCGCGCTCCTCGACGAGCTGAGCCCCCGCGCCGACGGCAAGCCCTACAAAGAACAGATCACCTACGTGACCGACCGTCCCGGCCACGACCGTCGTTACGCCATCGATGCCCGCAAGCTCGAGCGCGAACTCGGATGGAAGCCTGCGGAGACATTTGAGTCCGGAATTCGCAAGACGGTGCAGTGGTATCTCTCCCATGGCGATTGGGTGCACAACGTGCAAAGTGGCGCCTACCGCGAGTGGGTCGAAAAACAGTACGACGAGAGCAAGGCTGCGGCATGAAGCTGCTGTTACTGGGCAAAGGCGGACAGGTCGGCTGGGAACTGCAGCGAAGCCTCGCTCCGCTGGGCGAACTCGTTGCGCTCGATCACGACAGCACCGATTACTCTGCTGACTTCAGCCAGCCTGACGAGGTGGCCGACACGGTGCGGCGATTGCGCCCTGACGTGATCGTCAATGCTGCTGCGCACACTGCGGTGGACAAGGCAGAAACCGAGGTGGAATTGGCGCGCAAGCTTAACGCGACCACACCCGGTGCCGTGGCCCAGGTGGCCGAGGAGCTGGGCGCGTTGATGGTCCATTACTCCACTGACTACGTCTTCGACGGCAGTGGCACGACGCCTAGGCAGGAATCGGACCCTACCGGCCCGCTCAGCGTCTATGGCCAGACGAAGCTGGAGGGCGAGCAACTGATCGCTCAGCATTGCAGCCGGCACCTGATCTTTCGCACGAGCTGGGTCTATGCGGCAAGGGGCGGCAATTTCGCCAAGACCATGCTGCGCCTGGCCAAGGAGCGCGACAGCCTGACGGTGATCGACGATCAATATGGAGCCCCTACCGGGGCAGAATTGCTGGCCGACATCACCGCCCACGCGATCCGTGCCGCGCAGGAAGATCCGTCCAAGCATGGGCTGTACCACGCGGTGGCCGGTGGCGAGACCACTTGGCACGGCTATGCGCGTTTTGTCCTAGCGGCCGCGCAGGCCCTGGGGGTGCAACTTAAGGCCGGTCCGGAGGCGGTCAAGGCGGTACCGACCAGTGCGTTCCCGACGCCAGCCAGGCGACCGGCGAACTCCCGGCTGGATACCCATAAGCTGCAGGCCGCCTTTGGCCTGCACTTGCCGCACTGGGAAGAAGGCGTCGCGCGCATGCTGCGCGAGACGATGTGACATAGCCCGACGAGCGCAAAAAAATGACATCACAGACCACACGACGCAAGGGCATCATTCTGGCCGGCGGGTCCGGCACGCGCCTGCACCCGGCCACGCTGGCCATCAGCAAGCAACTGTTGCCGGTCTACGACAAGCCCATGATCTATTACCCCCTGAGCACGCTGATGCTTGGTGGGATCCGCGATGTGTTGATCATCAGCACGCCGCGGGACACGCCGCGGTTCCAGCAATTGCTGGGTGACGGCAGCCAGTGGGGAATGAATCTGCAGTACGCCGTGCAGCCCAGCCCCGACGGGCTGGCCCAGGCCTTCCTTATCGGCGAGCAGTTCCTGGATGGGGCACCGAGCGCTCTGGTGTTGGGCGACAACATCTTCTACGGCCACGACCTGCAGCAACTGCTGGGTGCCGCCGATGCGCAACCCAGCGGCGCTACGGTCTTCGCTTATCACGTGCACGACCCTGAACGCTATGGCGTGGTCGCCTTCGACGCGTCCGGCCGCGCGGTGAGCGTGGAGGAAAAGCCAACGGAACCGAGGAGCAACTACGCCGTCACCGGCCTGTATTTCTACGACCAGCAGGTCGTGGACATTGCCAAATCCGTCAGGCCCAGCGCCCGCGGCGAACTGGAGATCACGGCGGTGAATCAAGCCTACCTGGACCAGGGTCGCCTCAACGTGCAAATCATGAAGCGTGGCTATGCCTGGCTGGATACGGGCACGCACGAAAGCCTCCTGGAGGCTGGTCAGTTTATTGCCACGTTGGAGCAACGCCAGGGACTGAAGATCGCCTGTCCAGAAGAAATCGCTTGGCGCGCCGGGTTCATCGACGCCGCCCAGGTCGAGAAGCTCGCCGCACCTCTGAAGAAGAACGGCTACGGCCAATACCTGATGCGCCTGCTGCGCGAGGAGTACCACGGATGAAGGTCACGCAAACCAAGCTCGACGGCGTGCTGATCCTGGAGCCGAAGGTCTTCGGTGACGACCGCGGCTTCTTCATGGAGAGCTTCAACCAGCGCGTGTTCGACGAGGCCGTGGGGCAGCACATCGAATTCGTGCAGGACAACCATTCCCGTTCCACGAAGGGCGTGCTGCGCGGGCTGCACTACCAGTTGGAGCAGGCACAGGGCAAGCTCGTGCGGGTCACGCGCGGGGCGGTGTTCGATGTGGCAGTAGACATTCGAAGGAGTTCGCCGACCTTCGGTCAATGGATCGGCGCAGAATTAACAGAAGAAAATCAACGTCAGCTCTGGGTTCCGCCTGGCTTTGCGCATGGTTTCTTGGTTTTGAGCGACATTGCGGATTTCTTATACAAGACGACAAGCTATTATGCTCCGCAGTATGAGCGTGCTATCGCTTGGGATGACCCCTCTGTTGGGATTAAATGGCCGGAGGCATTTGCTCTACCTGTTCTGTCTGACAAGGATCGGGCTGCTGTTAAATTGGAAAATGCAGAGCTGTATTGATTTATGAATCCACATTCGGAACCGAATGCAACCCTGTTCGGTATGATTACATCGGTCTGGGTTAATCGGCAGTTGATTGGTCGCATGACGCGCCGGGAAATTGTAGGGAGGTATCAGGGCTCCGTGATGGGTTTGATGTGGTCCTTACTCAATCCCATTTTCATGCTCGCTATTTATACCTTTGTTTTTTCTGTGGTTTTCCAAGCTCGATGGGGGAGTCATGGCGAAAGCAAGGGCCAATTTGCAGTGGTGCTGTTCGCGGGCTTGATTGTCCACGCCTTATTCGCGGAGGTGCTTAATCGCGCGCCCCAGTTGATTTTGGGAAACGTCAACTATGTGAAGAAGGTGGTTTTTCCATTGGAGGTGCTACCAGTCGTTCAGTTGCTGGCAGCTACTTTTCATGCCGCCGTTAGTGTGGTGGTGCTATTGTTGGCTCAGTGGCTTTTCAATGGTGCGGTGCCGTGGACCGCATTGCTTTTGCCGCTGGTTGTTTTGCCTCTCCAAGCGCTGACATTGGGCTTGGCATGGATGTTGGCGTCACTGGGTGTGTTTGTGCGCGATGTGAGTCAGACCATATTGCTGGTCACTTCGGTGCTTTTGTTTCTCTCGCCGGTTTTCTTTCCAGTAGATGCACTGCCGGCGTCGTTACAGCCGTGGATGCAGCTGAATCCTCTAACGTTCATTATTGAACAGGCCCGCGCGGTATTGGTATGGGGCGTTCTACCTGATTTTTGGGGGCTCTTAATCTATAGCGCCGCCGCGATGTTTGTTGCTTGGCTGGGATTTGCTTGGTTCCAAAAAACACGCAAGGGGTTCGCTGATGTCCTGTGATCCTGTTGAAGACAACGACTTCGCAATCAGGGTAGAAGGGCTCAAGAAGTGCTTTCAGATCTATGCATCCCCTGGGCACCGGTTAAGACAATTCATTGTGCCTCGGTTGCGCAGATTGCTAGGCCTGCCATTAAACAACTACTACCGTGAATTTTGGGCATTGCGCGATGTTTCCTTCACTGTAAAAAAGGGGCAGACGGTCGGAATTATTGGGCGCAACGGGTCTGGCAAGTCCACTTTGCTGCAGATGATTTGCGGCACATTGCATCCTACTCACGGGCGCATTGAAGTGCAGGGCCGGGTGGCAGCGTTGCTGGAACTAGGGTCAGGATTTAATCCTGAGTTCACGGGTCGTGAGAATGTATTCTTTAACGCCGGTGTTTTGGGGCAAAGCGAAGAAAAAACCCGCGCTAAGTTTGCTGAAATTGAGGCATTTGCGGCCATCGGCGATTTTATGGATCAGCCGGTTAAGACCTACTCGAGCGGGATGATGGTGCGCCTTGCTTTTGCGGTGATTGCCCACGTGGATGCAGATATTTTGATTATCGATGAAGCATTGGCAGTGGGGGATGCATTCTTCACTCAAAAGTGCATGCGATTCTTGCGCGATTTCATGCAGCATGGTACGGTTTTATTTGTCAGCCATGACACCGCCGCCGTCAAAGGTTTATGCAATCATGCGATTTGGTTAAACCAAGGTGCTGTGCACGAGCAGGGCAGTCCCAAAGAGATATGCGAGCACTATCTGCAAGCTTTCTATGAGGCGCAGCAAAGTGAGCATCCGGATGCTCCGAGTGACACTGGGTACACTGCGGCGCCGCAAGATGCCGCAGTACCTGCTCTACGCCCCGCTCAGGCGCCTATGCAAGCATTGTCAGACCAGCGTCTGCCTTATCTGAACTCCACAAATCTTCGCAATGATTTGCGTCTGTTCGAATTTGCGCCCGACGCGCCGTCGTTTGGCGTGGGGGGAAGCAAGGTCACTCGTGTCCAACTGTGCGATGTCGAGGGACGTGCATTGGCTTGGGCCGTGGGTGGGGAAAACGTCGTGCTCGAGGTAGAAGCCACGGCCCTTCAACTATTAAAAAGCCCTATCGTTGGGTTTGTCGTTAAGGATCGCTTGGGACAGGCACTTTTTGGTGATAACACCTATCTTGCCTACGAGCGTGATCCTGCTACGTGTAGACAGGGACAAGTACTCAAAGCAGCTTTTCACTTCCAAATGCCCCGGTTGCCAGTGGGCGACTACAGCATCACAGTTGCTATCGCGGATGGTACCCAGCAGGATCATGTTCAGCATCAATGGATTTTCGATGCGCTGACCTTCCGATCCGAGTCCACCAGCGCATCAGGGGGGCTCGTGGGCATTCCTATGGCACGCATAGAACTGACGACCCTCGCAGCTGAGTAATGTTTTCGCCCCCTAACTACGGCTTGACCATATGACCTTTCTGACACCGCCTGCCCTGTGGGAGCCGCGTCATCTTTCCTCGCCCGCCCCCTGGGCAGGCCACATCCCCTTCGCGTTTTGGCTGACGTCTGTGATGCGCCCACGCACTTTGGTGGAACTGGGGGCCTATTCCGGTATTTCCTATCTCGCCTTTTGCCAAGCCATTCGGCAACTGGAGTTGCCTACCCAGGCGTTTGCCATAGATACGTGGGAAGGTGATGTTCACGCTGGAGCATATGGAGAGACCATTTACCAGACGCTCAGACAGGCCCACGATGCCCCCTATTCCGGCTTTTCAACGCTGCTCCGGATGCTGTTCGACGATGCGTTACCGCTGTTTGCCAATGGCTCTGTGGACCTGCTCCATATTGATGGACTCCACACCTATGAAGCTGTTCGCCATGACTTTGAGACATGGTTGCCCAAGATGTCGGAAACGGGAGTTGTTCTTTTCCATGACTCCAATGTGTACCGTGACGACTTCGGGGTGCACCAACTCTGGAGAGAACTTGCGCCGCGGTACCCCTCTTGCCACTTCAAGCATAGTAATGGGCTTGGTGTGCTGTTAATAGGCGCTCAACAGCCGCAAGAACTCCTTGAGTTGTGCCAGCCGGATGCCCAAGGACATGCACAATTACTCTTCTCCTCACTGGGTGGGCGGTTCGAGCATCGTGCGGAAATTCTTAATCTGCAAACCGTAGTCCGTGACGTGAGTGAAAGCGAGGCTCGTGAACGCCAAGCGGGTGAACAACGCCACCGTTGGATAGAGCAGCAGGACCGACGAATTCTGGAATTGCAGGGCGAGTTGACTAGGCAGCAAGCGCTGGCGCACGCCGAACTGGCCAAGCAGGAAGCGCTGGCGCATGCCGAACTGGCCAAGCAGAAAGCGCTTGCACACACCCAGGCCGCAAACCTGCAATCGATGTTGGACGACGGGCATGAAAAGCTTGTTGCAACAGTACAGCAACTGGAAATGATCACCGCGAAATGGACGGAAGCCTCCGGAGAACTGGACCGTGCACGTCGCACCATTTCCGAGATTTATGCTTCTCGCAGTTGGCGTATGACGTCAAGCCTTCGTAGAGCCGGACAAGTTGCGCGAGATTGGGGAGTCGTCTCTTTCCTGAAACGATCACGCAATGTCCTGAGATATCTCGCCCGTGGCGACATTCGCGGACTTGCGACGCGCGCGCAGAACATTCGCAATGAAAATGCTCGGAGTCAACAAGCAAGGAATGTGGCAAGTGCTCGCACGGTCGGAGTGATGGCGACGCAGCACACCTTGTTTGTGGCCCACATTCTTGCCCGAGCGTTAGAAGAGGCCGGCCTCGAGGTAGCAATTAGCACAGAGTCACCGCAGAAATTCGATCTTGATCTATACATTGTGGTTTGCCCGCAGATGTTCAATCGACTGCCTCCAGGAGAGAAGCGCATTGCATTTCAGATGGAGCAATCTGTCAGTTCTCGCTGGTTTACGGCTGAGTACTTGGCGGTTCTGGAGAGTTCTCTTGCTGTTTTTGACTACGCGCAAACTAATTTGGCATTTCTTGAGCAAAAGGGAATCTCTTACCCTCATACCTTTCTGGTCCCGATCGGCGGATTTCCCGGATATGGCGAGTACTTGCAGGCCGCCACGGCGGCAAGTGAGCTTGTGCTGCCAGACTCAACTTACGATGTTCTGTTCTACGGCGACATAAATGCGCCTCGTCGGCAGGAAATGTTGGCGGCTCTGCGTTCGAGATTTGACGTCCGGGTGGAGGGCAACCTTTTTGGTCCGGCGTTGCATCGGGCCTTGGCGGGCGCACGCGTGGTCGTCAACATCCACTACTACGAAGGCGCGTTGCTTGAGACGACCCGTATCTACGAATGCCTTTCGCTCGGAATTCCTGTCGTGTCTGAAACCAGCGTGGACATGGCAGAGCATGAACACTTGGCGTCCGCGGTCCGTTTTGTCCCGATCGGTGACACGAATGCGCTGGCTGACGCTGTGCAGGATGCGCTGGACAGCGTGCAGACGAGCGGTGCCGAGGCTCTCCCAGAAGTGATGATTAAGTCAGATCGCCACTTCCGTTTCATGTTGTTCCGGGCCCTGTATGCATTGCGAATGATCAGCCATGCACAGTGGATGGCGCTGACTGCGCAGACACCTTTGCCCGGCAATACCCTTGCCTTGAGCCTGCCTGAGACGCCGAAGCGACGCAATGCATTTCTGCAGGTGCGTCCACCTGCTGTTGAAGTGTTCGATGGTTTGAGATACAGCCCCGGCTGGGTAGGATGCGCGCTGAGCTACAAGTACTTGGCTCAGAGGGCTTTAGACGCTCATTGGCCGCGCCTGGAAGTCATGGAGGACGATGTTCTTTTTCCGCATGACTACGCTGAGCGCAAGGCGGTTGTAGACGCCTACTTAGTTGAAAGAGAAGGCCATTGGGATGTGTTTGTGGGCCTGATTGCACTACTGCATCCGGACACGCAAGTGCTCAATGTGGAGCGTCGAGACGGAGTGACCTTCGTGATGGTCGATCGCATGATCAGTATGGTGCACAACGTCTACGCGCGATCGGCTCTGCGTCTGCTTTCGACATGGGATGAGACCAACCGAGATGCAGATGTCAATACGATTGATCGCCACCTTCAGAGCAGCCGGCAATTGCGGGTGGTGACAACGCTGCCGTTTCTGGTGGGGCATCACGAAGATCTTCATTCCTCACTATGGGGTGTGCAGAACACGCAGTACCGAGATCTAATCGCCACGGCGCAGGCTGACCTGGAAGTCAAGGTGCTGGCGTTTGAGATGGGTGCGTCAGCACGCCCCGGCCACTAGCTGTCGATTCTCAAGAGGTTGTCCACACCTGAGATTCGTTTGAGGGGAGGTTAGGCCCCTGACGCAGGATCTGCTCGAAGCGGCTGAGTCCTGATAGGGGCCGCCGCAAGCATACGCTGGAGCCTGCGGCTGCTCCGCAGGGCAGCTGAGTCGTCACTGGCCGCGTATCGCCCGAAACCGCCAAAACGCGTGTGACAGCCATACCCTCGCCAAGCTGCTGAGGTGCCAGTAGAGATGTCTGCTGTTGCGGTGGCTGTCGCGTTGCGCCTCGTGCAGGACGCTCATGCCCTCGCGGACATTCAAGTGCCAGCCGGCGAGTTGCACGCGAGCGCAGATGTCGAAATCCTCGCCGTACATGAAAAAGCGCGGGTCGAAGCCTTCTATTTGGCGGAAGGCTTTTGCGCGGAAAAGCATGAAAAGACCTGCGATCCATGCTGGGCGGGCAGGCGGCCGGTAGCCGGCGCGTCGCCGCTGCAGGATTTCCAGGGGGGTTAAGAGGGCGCGGTGCGGCTCGGGGGACGTCTTTCCAGGCTCGCGTACACGGGGCGCGAGCAGTCCGTCATCCTCTGCGGCGGACGCTAAAAGAGGGCCGAGCACGTCGGCCTCCAGGCGGACGTCAGGGTTGAGCACCAAAAACCACGGAGAGGTGCAATGGGTGAACGCGGCATTGTGGTTGGCCCCAAACCCCTTGGGGACCTTGTTGGTAACGATCTGGACCGGGATCGTCCAACTCCGGGCAGAAATGAGGGGAGGCTCCGGGACATTCACCGTGACTATTACCTTGTCCACCAGAGAGCCGCACAGCCGCTCGAGCTGCTCCAGCAAAGGCAGAATTAGGCTTTGTTGTTGGTGACTGACGACGGATATCGTGACACTTTCGTGTTTTTTTTGCGAATTTGTCATGATCTAATTTGTGTAGCGATCCCGTGTGGACAGAAACCCGCTGTGAGCGGTGATAGCCCGTCACATATCTACTAAAAAGGCAGCTCGCCGCTGCTCCAACAACGACCGCATGATTGCTCTTCTTGTCCTGAGCTTATTTGTCTCAGCACTCACGACCTTCCTCATCACTCGTGTTGCGCGTCGCCATGCTCGCCGCTACCGGCAGGACATGCCGCAGCGTTTTCACCGCGGCCACGTGCCGCGGATCGGCGGGCTTGGTATTTTCGCGGGAACGTGCTGCGCCTTTCTGCTGGCGTCCTCATCTTTTGGCCTGCGCCTGAACGTGAATGTATCGGCTTGGGTCGCCATCGTCGGTATGGCTTGCATGGTACCTGCCGTGGCCGTCGGTCTGGCCGAAGATGTAACGCAGAAGATCCCGGCCAAGGTCCGCCTGTCGCTAACCGCCCTGTCCGCGGCGCTACTGTGCATTCTGCTGGGCCTACAAGCCAATCGTGTCGGCTTCGGGCCGGTGGACGCCTGGCTGCAGGCCAGTCCGTGGGTGGCGTTCGCTTTCGCCGTGCTGGCCATCACGGGTCTACCTCACGCGTTCAACCTGATCGACGGCTACAACGGTCTGGCTGGGGTAGTGGCGCTGCTCATCAGCATGGCCTTGGCGCACGTGGCGCTGCAGTTGGGCGACCGGCAACTGGCCGCCGTTCTGGTTTGCCTGGCGGGAGCAACGGCCGGCTTCCTGCTTTGGAATTATCCGCACGGTAAGGTGTTCGCGGGTGACGGTGGGGCTTATGTCTGGGGCCTGATCATCGCCGTCGGCTGTGTCCTGCTCGTGCAGCGCCACCCGACGGTTTCGCCCTGGTTTCCCGTGCTGTTGCTGATCTACCCTGTCGGCGAAACCTTCTTCTCCATCTACCGCAAGCTGGTTCGAGGGCAGTCTCCGGGGACGGCGGACGCGCTGCATCTCCACCAACTGATCTTTCGGCGGATCGTGCGTGTCGCTCTGGAGGAGGACGAGGTCCGCGAACTGCTGGCACGCAACAACCGCACCTCGCCTTACCTGTGGATGTTTGCGGCGACATCTGTGGTACCCGCCGTGCTGTTCTGGAACAACACGCTCATCCTGTTCCTCTGCTGCGTCGCTTTTGCCGTAGCCTACGTGTCTGCCTATCTGATGATCATCCGCTTCAAGGTCCCCGGCTGGCTGCGGATGTGAGGGCTGGGCCCTCTACAATCCGCCGAGTTTTTGCTTCTGGAACGTCCAACGCCATGTCCACGACCATCGAGCCCGATCTGTCTTCCATCGCCCCCCGCGCCAAGGCGGAAATCCTCGCCCAGGCGCTGCCCTACATCCGCAAGTTCCATGGCAAAACCATGGTGATCAAGTACGGCGGCAATGCCATGACGGACCCTGCCTTGCAGGCCGACTTCGCGGAGGACGTGGTGCTGCTCAAGCTGGTGGGCATGAACCCGGTGGTGGTGCATGGCGGCGGCCCGCAGATCGAGACGGCGCTGAACCGTCTGGGCAAGAAGGGCGAGTTCATCCAGGGCATGCGCGTGACCGATGCCGAGACGATGGAAGTCGTGGAATGGGTGCTGGCGGGTGAGGTGCAGCAGGACATCGTGGGTCTGATCCACCAGGCTGGCGGCAAGGCCGTGGGTCTGACGGGGCGCGATGGCGGGCTGATCCGCGCGCAGAAGCTCAAGATGCTGGATAACAAGGACCCATCCATCGAGCACGACATCGGGCAGGTGGGCGACATCGTCGCGATCGATCCCAGCGTGGTGAAGGCGTTGCAGGACGATGCCTTCATTCCCGTCATCAGCCCCATCGGCTTCGGCGAGAACAACGAGAGCTACAACATCAACGCCGACGTGGTGGCAAGCAAGCTGGCCACCGTGCTGCAGGCCGAGAAGCTGGTGTTGTTGACCAACACACCCGGTGTGCTGAACAAGGCCGGCGAACTGCTGACCGACCTGACGGCGCGCGAGATCGACGGCCTGTTCGCCGATGGCACCATCTCCGGCGGCATGCTGCCCAAGATTGCCGGCGCGCTGGATGCCGCCAAGGCCGGCGTGAACGCCGTGCACATCATCGACGGCCGCGTCCCGCACGCCATGCTGCTGGAAATCCTGACGGACCAGGCCTACGGCACGATGATCCGCAGCCACTGAAGGCCATCCATGTCCCAACCGTGCGGCGCTTTGGAACGGGAAGGCGCTGGCGCTTCTTCGCCGGTGATGCGTGTGCGCGCGCAGTTAGGGTCCCGGCATTTCCGACGCGTGCTGGCGCCTTGACGTAGCGGCATCAAGCAGCCGTACGCGCTTTTTGCGGCGAGCGACTTTCCCATGCGCCTCCTTCTGGTCGAAGACGATGTGATGCTGGCCAGCGGCATCAAGCTGGGCCTCTCGGATGCCGGCTATGCCGTGGACTGGGTGGGCAGCGGCGAGCGCGCCGAAGAGGTGTTGCGCGCCGAGTCGTTCGACGCGGCGGTCATCGACATCGGCCTGCCCGGCATGGACGGCCTGGAACTCACCAAGCGCCTGCGCCTGCCCGACATGGCCAACCCGGCCATGCCGGTGCTGATCCTCACGGCGCGCGACGCCTTGCACGACCGCGTCCAGGGCCTGGACCTGGGCGCAGACGACTACATGGTCAAGCCCTATGAGCTGCCCGAGCTGCTGGCGCGGCTCCGGGCCCTCCTGCGGCGCTCGCAGGCCGCCACCACGGCCGTGCTGGGCTTCGGGCCGCTGGAGCTGGACACCGCCAACCGCAGCGTCAGCGTACGCACCACCGCAGGCGAGCGCAGCGGCGAGCCCTTGCGCCAGTTGATCGAACTGGGCCCGCGGGAATGGACCGTGCTCGAATACCTGCTCATCAATGCGCCCAAGCCCGCCAGCAAGGAAAAGCTGCTGCAGGCCCTCACCGGCTGGGACAAGGAGATCACGCCCAATGCCGTCGAGGTGTATGTCTCCCGCCTGCGCAGCAAGCTGGAGCCGTACGGTGTGGCCTTGCGCTCCATCCGCGGATTCGGGTACCGGCTGGAGTTGCAGGTGCCACGTGGCTGAGGGGGGCTGCGGGCCGGCCTGCAGCGTCGCTGCCGGCACCGCCGTGTTTTGGCGGGCGACGGCGGCAGGCCCACGCATGCGCCCATGACCTCCGATCTCCGCAACCGCCTGCTGCTGCTGCTGGTGCTGCCGCTGTGCCTGCTGGCGCTGGGCGGCGCGTGGATCGACTACCGTTCCGCCGACGAGGCCGCCAGCCGCCATGACCAGCGCCTGATGCGGCTGCTCCCCGCCCTGGCGGATTCGCTGCTGGCGCCGTCCATGACGGACGACGGCCCGCCCTTGCTGCTGCTGGCCCCGCCGGTGGAGGAGTTTCTCCGGCAGAACGCGGGCTTCTCGGGATTCAGCGTGCAGGACCTGTCGGGCCGGGTGCTGCTCGGTGACGATTGGATCCAGAGCGCCACGCCCACCACGCACGAGCCCGAGTTCCACAGCATCGAATACGACAGCGTGACCTACCGGGTGGCCGTGCAGCGCAGCCGCACCGGCGCGGGCGATCTGGTGGTGGCGCTGGCCGACGGATCCGATCCCCGCCAGCAGTGGGGCAAGCAGATGGCCCTGCGCGTGCTGCTGCCCAACCTGGTGCTCGTGGCCGCTGCGGCGCTGGCCATCCACTGGGCGGTACGGCGCGCGTTCAAGCCGCTGGTCGACTTGGCTGCCGCGGTGGAGCGCCGTTCGCCGCGCGATCTCAGCCCCATCGACGAAGCGGCGTCGCCCGCAGAAGTCCGGCCGCTGGTGAACTCGCTCAACCGCCTCTTTGCGCTGGTGAACGCGCAGGCCGAGGGGCAGCGTCGCTTCGTGGCCGATGCGGCGCACCAGCTGCGCACGCCGCTGGCCGGCCTGCAGGCCCAGGTGGAGGCGTGGGCGCTCCAGGCCCAGGCAGCCCGCGCTTGGGGTCAAAGCGGAGGGTTGCAGTCAGATCCGCCTCCAGCGCTTATGGATAAAGCGCATGGTGCTATCGTATTGGAAGCGGAGCAGGTCGAGAAACTGCGGCATGCGACGCGGCGCACCTCCAAGCTGGCGCACCAGCTCCTGGCGCTCTCGCGCGCCGATGCCCGCAGCCTGGAGGCGCAACCCTCCGAGAGCGTCGATCTGAAGGCGCTGTGCGAGAGCCTGCTGGAGGCATTCCTGGACGCGGCCACCGCCAAGGGCCTGGATCTGGGGCTGGAGGTTGCGCCGGCCCGGGTCGCAGGCCACGGCTGGCTGCTGCGCGAACTGCTGTCCAACCTCGTGGACAACGCCATCAAGTACACGCCGCCGGGCGGCACCCTCACGCTGCGCTGCGGGACGGCGGCCCTGCCGGCCGGAGGCCAGGGCTCTTACCTGGAGGTGGAGGATGACGGTCCGGGCATTCCAGAGAGCGAGTGCGCGCGGGTGATGCAGCGCTTCTACCGCGTGCCGGGCGCCGAAGGAGAGGGCACCGGTCTCGGACTGGCCATCGCAGACGAGATCGCCCACGTGCACAGCGCCACGCTGCGGCTGGAGGCCGGGGCGCACGGGCGCGGCCTGTTGGTACGGGTGCAGTTTGCGGCGGCCTGAGCAGCTCCGAGGAGGGTGACCGATAGGCCGCCGGCGCTGCGAAAAGTCGTGCCGAAGCGGTGTGCGAGAATCAATTGCACACATCTGTTGCCCATGCCTGAATTCCGCTCCGAACCCGACTCCGATGTGCCTGCCGCCGTGTCCGATGCCGCGCCGGCGGTGCGCAAGCGACCCAAGCCCGGCGAGCGCCGCATGCAGATCCTGCAGGCCCTTGCATCCATGCTGGAGCAGCCCGGCGCCGAGCGCATCACCACGGCGGCACTGGCGGCACGCCTGTCGGTGAGCGAGGCGGCGCTGTACCGGCACTTCGCCAGCAAGGCGCAGATGTTCGAAGGGCTGATCGACTTCATCGAGCACAGCATCTTCACGCTGGTGAACCAGATTTCGGAACAAGGCAGCGCGGCCGACGGTGCGCAGCGTGCAGCGCGCATCGCCGCCATGGTGCTGCAGTTCGGCGAGCGCAATCCGGGCATGGTTCGCGTCATGATCGGCGACGCGCTGGTGCTGGAAAACGAGCGCCTGCAGCAGCGGATGAACCAGTTCTTCGACAAGATCGAGGCCAGCCTGCGCCAATGCCTGCGCCCCGCCGCAGAGGCTGCGGGCTCGTCCACCCCCACCGTCGACGCCCAGGTGCGCGCGGCCGCCGTGTGCGATGTGCTGCGCGGACGCCTCCAGCGTTACGCCCGCTCGGGTTTCCGGCGCTCGCCGAGCGAGCATCTCGACGCGACGCTGGGTCTTCTGCTCTGAAGCACACGGCGCACTGACCTGCGAGCCCGTGCGTGCGTGGCGGTCGGTAGCCATAGGGCTTGGTCGGCCGCGCGACAGCTTTCCGGGCCGGCCACGCGCTCCCGTCCGCGTTCAACGTTCTGCACCCCGCGCATCGACAGCGTACCCTGGGAGCCGACACACGGGCCGACGGCTTGCGCGACCTGCCCATGCCCGGTAGCGCGGCAGACATGTTGCTGCGCCAGACTGCGGGGCGTGCATTTCCTGCCCGCCGCTTTTAGATCGTAAACACGTTCTTAGGGTTTTCCCGCCAATGCCCCTGCGGCGTGTAAAGGGCTGGCGGTGGGCGCCAGAAATCATGCAAAATAGAACGATCGTTCGTTTTATTTCCACCATGCCGGCCTCACCCACTCCCATCAAGCCCGTTCGGTCCGCCGCCCGCGATGGACGTGCCCTGCAAAAGGGGCAGCAGACCAAGGCGGTCATCGTCGAGGCCGCCCTCGGCCTGGCCACCCACATCGGGCTGGAGGGCTTGTCCATCGGCGCCCTCGCCGATGTGACGGGCATGAGCAAGTCCGGCGTGTTCGCCCATTTCGGTTCGCGCGAGGAGCTGCAGATCTCCGTGGTCCGCGAATACCACGTGCGCTTCGAGCAGGAGGTCTTCTACCCAGCGCTGGCGGCCGAGCGCGGCGTGGCCCGGTTGCGGGCCCTGTTCGGCAACTGGATGAAGCGGACCTCGATCGAGATCGACTCGGGCTGCATCTACATCAGCGGGGCCGTGGAGTTCGACGACCGCGACGGCCCGGTGCGGGATGCGCTTGCGAGCTCGGTGCGCACCTGGCTGGCCGCGATGAAGCGCGCCATCGAGCAGTGCATGGAGCAGGGCGAGCTGCGCGCCGACGTGAATCCCGAGCAGATGCTGTTCGAGATCCATGGGCTCATCCTCGCGCTGCACTACGAGGCGCGCTTCCTGCAGACCCCGGGCTCCATCGACCGCGCCAACGCCGGCTTCGACAACATCCTGGCCCGCTACGGCGCAGCTGTGCCGGCCCAGGGCTGAATCGCCCTCCGTTTCCTTTTCCTTTTCCGCTTCGCCAACCATTCTTCTCATACATCTGGAGCCAACGATGCCTACCTACACGCCGCCCCTGCGCGACCTGCAATTCGTGCTGCACGAAGTGTTCAACGTGACGGACGAGTTCAAGGCCATGCCTGTGCATGCCGAAGTGGATGCCGACACCATCAACGCCGTGCTGGAAGAGGCTGGCAAGTTCGCCGCCGGCGTGGCGTTTCCGCTCAACATGAGCGGTGACGAAGAAGGCTGCACCCTGGACAAGGCCACGCACGAAGTGGCCACGCCCAAGGGCTTCAAGGACGCCTACGCGCAGTACGTCGAAGGCGGCTGGGCGGCGCTGTCGTGCGACCCGGAATACGGCGGCCAGGGCCTGCCTTTCGTGCTGAACCAGTGCCTGTACGAAATGCTCAACAGCGCCAACCAGGCCTGGACGATGTACCCCGGCCTGTCGCACGGCGCCTATGAGGCCCTGCACGCCCACGGCACGCCCGAGCAGAAGAAGCTGTACCTGCCCAAGCTGACCAGCGGCGAGTGGACCGGCACCATGTGCCTGACCGAGCCGCACTGCGGCACCGACCTGGGCCTGCTGCGCACCAAGGCCGAGCCCGTCGCCGGCGCGCCCGAGGGCACTTACAAGCTCACCGGCAACAAGATCTTCATCAGCGCGGGCGAGCACGATTTCACCGAGAACATCGTGCACCTGGTGCTGGCCCGCCTGCCGGACGCGCCCAAGGGCAGCAAGGGCATCAGCCTGTTCGTGGTGCCGAAGTACCAGGTCAACGCCGACGGCTCCCTGGGCGAGCGCAACCCCATCTACTGCACCGGGCTGGAGCACAAGATGGGCATCCACGGCAATGCCACGGCGCAGATATCGATCGACGGCGCGATCGGCACGCTGGTGGGCCAGCCGCACAAGGGCCTGGCCGCCATGTTCGTGATGATGAACGCTGCGCGCCTGGGCGTGGGCAACCAGTCGCTGGGCCTGACCGAAGTGGCCTACCAGAACGCGCTGGCCTACGCCAAGGACCGCATCCAGATGCGCAGCCTGTCGGGCACCAAGGCCAAGGACAAGGACGCCGATCCCATCATCGTGCACCCCGACGTGCGCAAGATGCTGCTCACCGCCAAGGCGTATGCCGAAGGCGCCCGTGCGCTGCAGATCTACTGCACGCTGCTGCTGGACAAGGCGCACAGCCACCCCGACGAGAAGGTGCGCAAGGACTCCGACGAACTGGTCGCGCTGCTGACGCCCATCGTCAAGGCCTTCATCACCGACAACGGCCACATCAGCACCAACGCCTGCATGCAGGTCTTCGGCGGCCACGGCTTCATCAAGGAATGGGGCATGGAGCAGTTCGTGCGGGACAACCGCATCAACATGATCTACGAGGGCACCAACACCATCCAGTCGCTGGACCTGCTGGGCCGCAAGGTGCTGGGCAACAACGGCGCCACGCTCAAGAAGTTCGGCAAGCTGGTGGGCCAGCTGGTGGCGGAGGAGGGCGTGAACGAGAAGATGGCCGAGTTCATCAACCCCATCGCCTACCTGGGTGAGCAGATGACCAAGTTCACCACCGAGATCGGTTTCAAGGGCTTCCAGAACCCCGATGAAGTGGGCGCTGCCGCGGTCGATTACCTGCGCGTAGCCGGCCACCTGGTGTTCGGCTACCTGTTCGCCCGCATGGCCCAGGTGGCGCTGCGCGAGATCGCGGCCGGCAACACCGACCCGTTCTACGTCGCCAAGCTGCAGACGGCGCGGTTCTACTTCGCCAAGCTGTTCCCCGAAACGGCCACGCTGATGCGCACCGCGCGCGCCGGGGCCAAGCCGCTGATGGACACCGACGCCGCCCTGGCCTGACCGGTGGCCGCCTCACTGTCCCATCGTTTCAAGCCTTTTTGACCTGGAGTCCTTATGAATAAAGCGCTGGTAGCTATATTTTGTGTAGCAATTTCCGCCCCCGTCTGGGCCCAGGTGTCGCCTGTGGGCACCTGGCGCAGCATCGACGACAAGACCGGCGAGGCCAAGGCCGAGATCCGGGTGTCGGAGGCCGGCGGTGCGCTCACCGGGCGCATCGAGAAGTCGCTCAAGAAGGACACCAAGCCCGATGCCGTGTGCACCGAATGCACGGATGACCGCAAGGGCCAGCCCATCGCCGGGCTGGAGATCATCCGCGGCGGCAAGAAGGCCGAAGGCAAGGACGTGTGGGAGGGCGGCAAGATCCTCGACCCCGAGAACGGCAAGGAATACCGCGCCAGCTTCACGCCCATCGACGGCGGCGCCAAGCTGGAGGTGCGCGGCTACCTGGGGCCTTTCTGGCGCACGCAGGTCTGGCAGCGCGTGCAGTAAGAGCGGCTGCCCCCAACCATTCACAAGAAACCAACCATGTCCCGATTCCAAGTGAAGAAAGTCGCCGTGCTCGGCGCGGGCGTGATGGGCGCGCAGATCGCGGCCCACCTCGCCAACGTGAAGGTGCCCGTGGTGCTGTTCGACCTGCCTGCCAAGGAAGGCCTGAAGAACGGCATCGTCACCAAGGCCATCGAAGGCCTGAAGAAGCTCAAGCCTGCGCCGCTGGGCGTGGCCGAAGACGCCGCCCTGATCGATCAGGCCAACTACGAAGAGCATCTGGACCAGCTGCGCGGGTGCGACCTCATCATCGAGGCCATCGCCGAGCGCATGGACTGGAAGCTCGATCTCTACAAGAAGATCGCGCCCTTCGTCGCCAAGCACGCCATCGTGGCATCCAACACCTCGGGCCTGTCGATCACCAAGCTCTCCGAGGCGCTGCCCGATGCGATCAAGCCGCGCTTCTGCGGCATCCACTTCTTCAACCCGCCGCGCTACATGACGCTGGTTGAATTGATCGACACGCCCACGACCAAGCCGGAAGTGCTCGACCAATTGGAAGCCTTCGTGACCAGCGGCCTCGGCAAGGGCGTCGTGCGTGCGCACGACACACCCAACTTCATCGCCAACCGCGTCGGCATCGCCGGCATGCTGGCGACGATGAAGGAGGTGGAGAACTTCGGCCTGACCTTCGACGTGGTGGACGATCTCACGGGCAAGAAGCTGGGGCGCGCCAGCAGCGGCACGTTCCGCACAGCCGACGTGGTGGGGCTGGACACGATGGCCCACGTCATCAAGACGCTGCAGGACAACCTGAGCGAGGAAACCGACCCGTTCTACGGCAGCTTCGGTACGCCCGAGGTGCTGAACAAACTCATCGAGATGAAGCACCTGGGTCAGAAGTCCAAGGCCGGCTTCTACAAGAAAGTGGGCCGCGACATCCTGCGCTTCGACCTGGCGGAAGGCGACTACGTGCCCGGCGGCCAGAAGGCCGACGAGGTCTATGGCCGCATGCTCAAGAAGCCCGCCGCCGAGCGCCTGAAGCTGCTGCGCAACGCAGAGGGCGCGCAGGGCCGCTTCCTCTGGGCCATTCTGCGCAACAGCTTCCACTACGCTGCCGTGCACTTGGCCACCATTGCCGACAACGCCCGCGACGTGGACCAGGCCATGCGCTGGGGCTTCGGCATGAAGCAGGGCCCGTTCGAGCTGTGGCAGGAGGCCGGCTGGCTCGAGGTGGCGAAGATGATCCAGGAGGACATCGACGCTGGCAAGGCGCTCAGCAAGGCGCCGCTGCCCGAGTGGGTGTTCAAGGGCCCCGTGGCCGAGGCCGGCGGCGTGCATACGGCCGAGGGCTCGTGGAGCGCGTCGAAGTCGAAGTTCGTGCCGCGCCGGCAACTGCCCGTGTACGGGCGCCAGCATTTCCCCGAGCGGCTCTTGGGCGAAACGAATCTGCCCGACTGGCGCACGGCCGGCACCACGGTGGCCGAGTCCGACGCGCTGCGCACCTGGACGCTCGACAAGGATGCAGGTCCCTCCGGTAGCCGGATCCTCATCGCCAGCATCAAGAGCAAGATGCACGCGATCAGCCCCGACGTGATGGAGGGCCTGATCGAAGCCATCGACACCGCCGAACGCGAATACGACGGCCTGGTGATCTGGTCCGGCGATGCGCCCTTCAGCGTGGGGGCCGATCTGGCCGCCACCATGCCCGCCTTTGTCGTAGCCGGCATCTCTGCCATCGAAAGCGTGGAACAGGAGCTGCAGAACCTGATGCTGCGCCTGCGCTACGCCCAGGTGCCGGTCATCTCGGCCATCCACGGCATGGCGCTGGGCGGCGGTTGCGAGCTGGCCGTGTATTCGGCCCGGCGCGTCGCGCACATGGAAAGCTACATCGGCCTGGTCGAAGTGGGCGTGGGCCTGGTGCCCGGCGCGGGCGGGCTGACCTATATCGCCCGCCGCGCGGCCGAGAATGCCGCGGCTTCCACGGGCAAGGACCTCCTGCCCTTCCTGACCGAGGGCTTCACGGCCGCCGCGATGGCCAAGGTGGGCACCAGCGCGCTCGAATCGCGCAAGCTGGGCTACCTGCTGGAGAGCGACATCGTCGTGCCGCACAAGGACGAGGTGCTGTTCGTCGCGCTGAACGAGGCCAAGGCCCTGGCGGCCAGCGGCTGGCGCGCGCCGAACAAGCGCCTGTTCCCGGTGGCCGGCCGCAGCGGCATCGCCACCATCCGCGGCTCGCTGGTGAACATGCGCGACGGCGGCTTCATCAGCGACCACGACCAGCACATCGCCACGCTGATTGCCGAGATCGTCTGCGGTGGCGATGTCGATGCCGGCACGCTGGTGAGCGAGGAATACCTGATGGCGCTGGAGCGCAAGGCCTTCTGCGCGCTGATCCAGCATCCCAAGACGCAGGAACGCATCCTGGGCATGCTGAACACCGGCAAGCCGCTGCGCAACTGATTGGCCGCCCGCATGACCACGATCCCGGACAGCGCCTTCGCGCCCAACCGGCTGCAATTGCAGCTGGAGCAGGTGGACGAATTCCCGAAGTTCCTGCGCCCCTGGGTGCGCAACCTGGTGCTGCGCCGCGCCGTGCCGTTCACCCGAACGGCCGGTGTGGAGTTCACCGAGATGTCGCCCCACCGCGTGGAAGTGCACCTGCGCAACGAGCCGCGGGTGCGCAACCACATCGGCGGCATCCATGCCTCGGCGATGAACCTGCTGGCCGAGACGGCCACCGGCATGGTGGTGGGCCTGAACGTGCGCGACGACTGCACTCCGCTGGCCAAGGACATGAAGATGGCTTTCCGCAAGCGCGCCAACGGTGCGCTGCGCGCCGTGGCGGTGCTGACCGATGCGCAGCGCGCGGCCATGCAGGCGGAAACCAAGGGCGAGATGCAGATCCAGGTCACCGTGACGGACGAAACCGGCGCAGAGCCGGTGGAGTGCGAATTCACCTGGGCCTGGGTGCCGTCCAACCGCCCCGGCAAGCCAACGACCGAATCGAATCCCACCCATTGACTCACCGATCGCGAGACCGATCGATCGATTGACTGAAGGAGCCTTCTCCATGCCCAAACAAATGCAGGACGCCTACATCGTCGCCGCCACGCGCACGCCCATCGGCAAGTCGCACCGCGGCTACTTCCGCAACACCCGCCCGGACGATCTGCTGGCGACCACCCTCAAGGCGGCGCTGGCCCAGGTGCCCGGGCTGGACCCGGCCTCCATCGAGGACATCATCTGCGGCTGCGCCATTCCCGAGGGCGCGCAAGGCCTGAACGTGGCGCGCATCGGCGCGGTGCTGGCGGGGCTACCCACCAGCGTGGGCGGCATCACCGTCAACCGTTTCTGCGCGTCAGGTCTGTCGGCCGTGCAGATGGCCGCCGACCGCATCCGCGTGGGCGAGGCCGACGTGATGATCGCCGCCGGCGTGGAGAGCATGAGCATGGTGCCCATGATGGGCAACACGCCGTCCCTCTCGCCCAGCATCTTCGCCAAGGACGGCGACGTGGGTATCGCCTACGGCATGGGCCTCACGGCCGAGAAGGTGGCGCAGCAGTGGAAAGTGAGCCGCGAAGACCAGGACGCCTTTGCCCTGCAGTCGCACCAGCGTGCCCTCAAGGCGCAGCAGGCCGGCGAGTTCACCGACGAGATCACGCCCATCGAAGTGACCGACCGCACGGCCGACCTGGAGACGGGCGAGAGCATCGCCAAGACGCGTACCGTCACGCTCGACGAAGGCGCCCGGCCCGACACCAGCTTGGAAGGCCTGGCCAAGCTCAAGACCGTGTTCGCGGCGCGCGGTTCGGTCACCGCCGGCAACAGCTCGCAGACCAGCGACGGCGCGGGCGCGCTGATCCTGGCGAGCGAAGCGGCCGTGAAGCGCTTCGGCCTCACGCCGCTGGCCCGCTTCGTGAGCTTTGCCAGCAAAGGCGTGCCGCCGTCCATCATGGGCATCGGCCCCATCGAAGCCATTCCCGCCGCGCTCCGCTATGCCGGCCTGCAGCAGGACGACATCGACTGGTTCGAGCTGAACGAGGCCTTTGCCGCCCAATCGCTGGCGGTGGTGCGGCAACTGGGCCTGGACCCGGCCAAGGTGAATCCCATGGGCGGCGCCATCGCCCTGGGCCACCCGCTGGGCGCCACCGGCGCCATCCGCGCCGCCACGGTCGTGCATGCGCTGCGCCGCCACAACCTCAAGCGCGGCATGGTCACCATGTGCGTGGGCATGGGGCAGGGCGCGGCGGGCATCTTCGAAAGGGTTTGAGAACAACCCCCTGAGGCGCTGCGCGCCTTCCCCCTTCTCTCATCGCTGCGCGATGGGAAGGGAGACGACGCCAGTGGCCGGGCGAAGCCCGTTCCACGGCGTCTGCTGGCGAAGTCCAGCCATGCCCTTCGCAGCGCAGAGTCCCGGGCACGACGGCACCCGTTCGAGAACCACGGCACACTCGTTCACATGACCGAATCCTTGCACCCCCTGGACGAAGCGCTGGCGATCACACCGTCGGCGCCCGGCACCTATGCCGGCCGCACCACGCCGGCCTACTGGAACATGGTGGGGCCGTTCGGCGGCATCACCGCGGCCACCTTGCTGCAGGCGGTGATGCAGCAACCGGACCGGCTGGGTGAGCCGCTGTCGCTCACGGTGAATTACGCGGGCGCATTGGCCGAAGGCCCGTTCACGTTGCAGGCCACGCCGGTACGCACCAACCGCTCCACCCAGCACTGGACGCTGTCCATCCTGCAGCCGGGCGCGGACGGCGCCCCGGTGGTCACGACCACGGCCACGGTGGTCACCGCTGCGCGGCGCGAGACCTGGAGCCTGGCGGATACGCCCATGCCTGCCGCCCCAGCGCCGGACACCCTGCAGAAGGGCGCCAGGAACTTCAGCGTGGAGTGGCTCAACCGCTACGACATGCGTCTGGTGTCCGGCGGCCTGCCCGAGGAGTGGGACGATCGCGGCGAAAGCAGCCTGACGCAGCTGTGGATGCGCGACGATCCTCCGCGCCCGCTCGATTTCTGCGCGCTGGCTGCGCTGGCGGATGTGTTCTTCCCGCGCGTGTGGCTGCGCCGTGCGCGGCGCGTGCCCGCGGGCACCGTGTCCATCACCGTGTACTTCCACGCCAGCAGTGCCCAATTGCAGGCCACCGGCACGGGCCATGTGCTGGGACAGGCGCGCGCGCAGGAGTTCCGCAACGGCTTCTTCGACCAGACGGCGCAGCTGTGGAACCAGGCCGGCACCCTGCTGGCCAGCAGCCACCAGATCGTGTACTACAAGGAATAGCGGGCGCCGGGGGGCAGCATGCGCCCGCCGTCCTATCATTTCAGACCCTTCTCAACGGAGTCCCCATGACCGAAGCCCACCAGGACATCCTGGTCCACACCGAACACGGCGTGGCCACCATCACCTTCAACCGCGTCGAGAAGAAGAATTCGATCACCCGCGCGATGTACTCTGCCCTGGCCGATGCGTTCGACGCTGCGGCGCAGGACAACGCCGTGCGCGTCGTGGTGCTGCAGGGCGATGTGGCGATCTTCAGTGCCGGCAACGACATCGGCGACTTTCTGGAGCTACCGCCCTCCACGCCGGATTCGCCGGTGTTTCGTTTCCTGCGCGGCATCGCCACCTTTCCCAAGCCCGTCATCGCCGCCGTGTGCGGCCCGGCCGTGGGCATCGGCACCACCCTGCTGTTCCATTGCGACCTGGTTTACGCGGGCGACAACGCCGCGTTCTCCATGCCCTTCGTGAACCTGGGCCTGTGCCCTGAGGCGGCCTCCAGCCTGCTGGCGCCGCAGCTGCTGGGCTACCACCGCGCCGCCGAGGCGCTGCTGCTGGGCGAGCCCTTCATGGCCGAGGCGGCGCTGGAGGTGGGCCTGGTCAACCGCGTCGTGCCGCCCACCGAATGCAACATGGTGGCCCAGACCCAGGCCCGCAAGCTGGCCGGCAAGCCGCTGAGTTCGCTGGTGGAGACCAAGCGCCTGATGAAGAAGTCCTCGCAGTCGGCCGTGCTCGAACGCATGGCGGAAGAGGGCGAGAGCTTCGGCCGCATGCTGCGCGAGCCTGCTGCGCGCGAGGCGTTCACGGCCTTCATGGAGAAGCGCCGTCCCGACTTCAGCGCCAGCTGAGGCGGTGGTAGAGACACCGCTCTGAGCGGCGGTGCCGCTCCGTGCGGTCGCCAGCGGTCGCTCAGGGTAGTTCCGCCGACCCCATCCGGCCCATGATGACCCGGGCGCGCCCCGAGAGGTAGGCGGAGCCCGGCGTTTTCTCGAACCGCTTGGGCTGCGGCAGCATCACCGCCAGGCGGGCCGCCTCGGCCGCGCTCAGGCGCGCAGCGCTCTTGCGGAAGTAGTGCTGGGCCGCTGCCTCGGCTCCGAACACGCCGTCGCCCCATTCCACGCTATTGAGGTAGATCTCCAGGATGCGCTGCTTGCTCAGCAGGTGCTCCAGCGCCAGCGTGAGAACGAACTCCTGCCCCTTGCGCAGCAGCGTGCGCTCGCCCGACAGCAGCAGGTTTTTGGCCAGCTGCTGGGTGATGGTGGAGCCGCCCACGATCTTGGCCGGCCGCACCGCACGGGCGGGCGCGGCGTCCTGGCGCTTCTGGAACTGGGCCTCGGCGCGCGCATTCTTCTCCCAGGCGGCCTCGATGGCGTTCCAGTCCACACCGTCGTGGTTGACGAAGCCGTCGTCCTCGGAGGCGATCACCGCACGCTTGAGCGTGTCGGCGATCTCGCCGTAGGCCACCCACTCCTGGCGCCAGCGCACGCCGCCGCGGTCGGCGATCTGGGCCCAGGCCTCGGAGCGCTGGAAGCTCGTCGATTCAGGGGCCACCACCGCCATGAGCGCGATGCGGCCCACGAAGAACAGCTGCAGCGCCACGAAGGCCAGCAGACCCAATCCGATCCAGCGCAGCAGGGCTTTCATCGTGTGTCCGTCCTGTACGTGCCAGCCGTCACTGGCCTGCCGCGATGGCGGCCCGCAGCTCTGCCAGCACCTGCGCGGAGGGCGGACGCACGCCGCGCCACAGCGCGAAGGCCTCGGCCGCCTGCTCCACCAGCATGCCGAGCCCGTCGCGCGCCACGGCGCCGTGCTGGCGCGCCCAGTCCAGAAAGCCCTGGGCCGCGGGGCCGTACATCATGTCGTAGGCCAGACTGCCGGGGCGCAGCACCCGGGCAGGCACCGGAACGCCGCCGCCCGCCAGGCTGCTGGCCGTGGCGTTGATGATCACATCGAAATCGCCCTCCAGCGCTTGTATATCAAGCGCAAGCAGCTCTACTTTTTGTAGCGTCGCCAGGCCGGCATGGCTGTGCACCAGGGCTTCGGCGCGTGCGTGCGTGCGGTTGGTCACCACGATGCGGCGGGGGCGCTCGTACAGCAGCGGCCCGAGCACGCCGGCCGCCGCGCCGCCCGCGCCCACCAGCAGCACGTCGCGCCCGGTCAGCGGCACCTGGGCGTTGCGCGTGATGTCGGCCACCAGGCCCAGGCCGTCGGTGTTGTCGGCCGTGATGGCGCCGTCGCTGCCGAAGACCAGCGTGTTGGCGGCGCCGGCCAGCTGCACGCGCTCGCTGCGTTCGGTGGCGCGCTCCGCGGCTTCGAGCTTGAACGGCACGGTGACGTTGCAGCCGCGCCCGCCAGCGCCGGCAAAGTCGTGCAGCGCAGCGGCGAAGCCGTCCACCGGCACGAGGCGGCGTTCGTACACCAGGGCCTGGCCGGTCAGCTCGGCAAAGCGTGCGTGGATCCAGGGCGAGCGGCTGTGCGCGATGGGGTTGCCCATCACGCAGTAGCTGGCAGGGGCGGCGGTCGAAGCAGTCATGGGGAAAGGGAAACAGTCAGGGGCTGCGTGCGTGCGTGTGCGCGTTCGGGTGCCGGGGCGCGGCCTGCGGTGCGGTCCCCGCGCAGGCGGCGGGGGCCGGCGCACGCCGCGGGTCGTCATCTCACCGTCGTCTCCAGCGTCTGGTCTCGGGTGAACTTGAAGCGCGAGACCACGGCGATCTGGTCGGCCTTGGCGCGCATCGCCTTGTCGAAGGTGCCGAACGGGCCGGCCGCGCGGGCGATGGCCTCCGCGCGGCGGTCCAGCAGGCTGTTGCCCGATCCCTGGACGACCTCGGTGGTGAGCACGCGGCCGTCGTGGTTCACGGTGACGATCATGGTCAGCTCGCCGTAGAGCTTCTTGCCGGCCTGCTCGGGAAAGTTCTCGGTGCCCTTGTCCTCGATCTTGCGGCGCAGCGCGTCGTAGTACACGGCATAGGCCTCTTCGCGCGTGGCCGGGCTGATGTAGCGCTTGCGCGGGCGGGCGTTCTCTTCGTTGATGCGCTTTTCGATCTCGGCCAGCAGCTTGACCAGCTGGCGGCGCTTTTCTTCCTGCGTCTGCGCCTCGGTGGCCTGGCTGGTCGGGCGCGGATCGGGCACCGGCATGCTGGCCAGTTGCTTGCGCAGCTGGGCGAGCATCTGGTTCTGCTGCTCCAGCATGGCGTCCATCTTGCGCTGCATTTCCTCGAAATCATCGCCCACGGCCGTGATGGCGGAGTAGGGCAGGGGGCTGGTGGCGCGGCCCTGGGCCGCTTCGCCGCCGCCGGCCAGCGAGGTCTGGGCGATGGCCTGGGCCTTGTCCGGGCGCTCGTTGGACTTGGCGTTCACCAGGATCACCTCCAGGGGCGTGTCCTGGAAGACCCGGTTGAAGCTCTCCGGATCGATGAAACGCACCGACAGCAGCACGGCGTGCACGGCCACCGAGGCCGTGAGGGCCCACTGCAGCGCGCCAATGCGGCGAAAGAGGGCCGGCAGCTTCATCGCCGGGCCGCTCCAGCAGGGCGGCCGGCGCCGGCGGGGCGCAGCAGCCACAGGGGACGGGGGGCGTGGAGGTGTGTGTTCACGGCGCCCGATTATCGGTGCCGGCGGCCTCCGCCTCGTTCACGTCCACGGCAATGGCGATGGGGCCGGCCACGGCCTCGTCGTCGTCGCCCTCGGGCTCGTCCACCGGGCCGTCATCGCTGGCATCCTGCGGGTCGTCCAGGCGCTCCAGCACCGTGCCGCTGATGTCGAGCGTGATCTCGTCGATCTCGCCCAGCTTCACGCGCACCCGCGCGCCGCGCGGCAGGTTCTGCGCGCCCAGCACGGGCAGCACCAGGGGCAGGGCATCGGCGCGCACCAGGAAGCTGCCCCCGGGGCCTTCCTTGAACACGGTGGCCTCGATCTCTGTGATCTCGTTTTGCTGCAGGTACTGCAGCGTCCAGAAGCGTTCCATGCCGGCCTGGTAGCCGTTGTAGGCGCTGTAGGCGCCGTCGAAGCTGCTGATGATGGAAAACAGGTCGGCGTCCTTGGGCTTGAACGGCGCGGCCAGCGCGGCCGTCTTACCGTGGCGCACGCAGGCAATGATCTGCCACTGGTTCACCAGATCGACATAGCGGCGCAGCGGCGAGGTGGCCCAGGCGTAGCTCTTCACGCCGATGCCGGCGTGCGGCAGCGCCTTGGTGCCCATGCGCACCTTCACGCCGGGCGCCAGGCTGGCCTGGCTGCGGTAGATGCCCGGCACGCCGTGCTCGGCCAGCAACTGGCCCCAGGTGCTGTTGGCGACGATGGCGGCCTCGGCCACGATCAGGTCGAGCGGCGCGCCGCGCTTGCGCGTGGTGATGGACACCGTCTCGCGGCCCGTGGGCTCGGCGCCGTCGTTGCCGGCGAGGCGGAAGTTGTAGTCCGGCCGGTTGAAGGTCTCGGGCTTGCCGCGCACCACTTCGCGCTGGGCCTTGAGGCTCTTGGCGAGGCGATGCAAAAAGGAGAGCTGCTCGCGCCGTTCCAGCAAGGGCTGGGGCGTGTTCTGGACCTGAACCGAGGGGTCGCTCAGCCATTCCTCGGTCACGATGTGGTCGAGCTGGTCGTGGCGCAGGTTCACGGCCACGGGCACGCGCTCCAGCTTGGTTTCGGTGCCGGTGATCTCCAAAGTCTCTTCGTTGATCGTCACGTAGAGCGACACGGCCGGGTTGGCGCGGCCTTCGTCCAGCGTGTAGATGCGCACCACCTCGTCGGGCAGCATGGTGATCTTGTAGCCGGGCATGTAGACCGTGGACAGGCGGTTGCGGCCCAGCTGGTCGAGCGGTGTGCCCGGCACGATGGCCAGGCCCGGCGCGGCGATGTGGATGCCGAGTGTGACGGTGCCGGTGCCCAGGCCTTGCACGGACAGCGCATCGTCGATTTCCGTCGTCTGCGAATCGTCGATGGAATACGCCTGCACGGGCGCAAGCGGCAGGTCCTCGGGCGGCTGCGGCGCGGTGACGGCGGGGAAGCCCGTGCCCTTGGGGAAGTTCTCGAACAGGAAACGCTTCCAGTGGAACTGGTAGGGCGAGTCGATGGCGCCGGCCTGCTGCAGCAGGTCGAGCGGCGCCTTGTGCGTGGCGCGGCTGGCTTCCACCACGGCCTTGTATTCGGGCGCGTTCTTGTCGGGCTTGAACAGGATCTTGTAGAGCTGCTCGCGGATCGGCTGCGGGCATTCGCCCCGGCCCAGGGCGGCGGCCCATTCGTCGATCTGCGCCAGGATGGCCTTTTTCTTCTCGATGGCGGCCAGCGCCTGCTGCAGGATCTCGGCCGGGGCCTTCTTGAAGCGGCCCTTGCCGGCGCGGCGGAAGTAATGCGGCGCCTCGTAGAGCGCAAACAGCGCGCCGGCCTGCTGGGCCAGCGTGGCGTTGGCGGAGAAGTAGTCGCGTGCCAGGTCGGCAAAGCCGAACTCTTCCTCGGGGGCGAATTCCCAGGCCAGCGGCAGCTCGATCTCGGCGGCCACGGACTGCGCCTCGCGCACCAGATCGGCGGGCGCGGGCTTCTCGAACTTCAGCAGGATGTGGGCGCCCTTGACCTTGACGCGCTTGCCGGAATCCAGCTCGATCTGTGCGGAGCTTTCGGCCTCGGAGAGGATACGGCCGGCCAGGAATTTGCCGGCTTCTTCAAACAATGCATGCATGGCCGGCATTGTCCCATGGGCCGCCCGGGTGGCCGGAGCGGGGGCGTTGTCGTGCAGCGGGCGGCGGCAATAAAAAGCAATGCTATTGATTGGATAGCTGCTTGCGCAATACCCACGGGCGATGCGGCCGATTTTGTTTCATATTTCGGCCGGAGCCTGCGCCCCCTATGATCGAGCCCTTTCCCGCCGCCGCCCCTCCAGGCCGGTGTCCGCCCGTCCGCACCCCCCGCGGCGCCCCTGCTGCCCCTTCGATGTCCGCCTTCAACGTTTTTGCTTCGCTGCTGGCCGTGGCGCTGCCTTTTCTCTTCGCGCGCACGCAGGCCCCGCTGTCCAACTTCTGGCCGTTGATGGTCGCGGGCGGCTGTGCCTGGCTGCTGGCGGCGCTGGCATGGGTGCGGGCCGGGCAGGGCGCGGGCCGGGGGCAGGCGGCTTCCTCCACCCAGCCTGCCGTGGCCCTGGCCGCCGGCCTGCTGCTGGGGGCCGTGGTGGGCGCGTGCATCGGGCTGCTGCAGTTCTTCCGCGGCGACCTGGGTTGGGCGCCCTGGGTGTATCCGGCCTCCATCGGCGAGGCGCTGGGCAACCTGCGCCAGCGCAACCAGCAGGCCACCCTGATGGCGCTGGGCCTGTGGGCGCTGGTGTGGTGGGTGGGCCGCGCGGCGGCCTGCACGCAGGGGCAGCCGTTGCTGCCCGGCGGCAGGGTGCGCACAGGGCGGGTCAGCGACTGGCTGGTGCGCCTGTCGGGCTTTCTCACGCCCTGGGCGCTGGTGCCCATCGCCGCCTGCGCCGCCGCGACTGCTTCCCGCACGGGGGCATTGGAGTGGGGCGTGCTGCTGGTGCTGCTGATCCTGTGGCGCCGCTCCATGGGCTGGCTGCCGCTGGGGCTGGCCGGCGCGGGCGTGCTGCTGTACCTGGGCGCCGCCTGGGCGTTGCCGCACCTGCTGGAGCAGTGGACGGGCGTTGCCATGGACGGCCTGTTCGACCGCCTGGGCGGCGGCGAGCGCTGCGGCACGCGCTCGGTGCTCTGGCCCAACATGTTGCACCTGATCGCCCAGAAGCCCTGGACCGGCTGGGGCTGGGGCGAGCTGGACTACGCCCACTACGCCACGCTGTTCCCCGGCGAGCGCTTCTGCGTGCTGGTGGACAACGCGCACAACCTGCCGCTGCACCTTGCCGTGGAACTCGGCCTGCCGGTGGCGCTGGCCTTCTGCGGTGCCGTGCTGTGGTGGGTGCTGCGCAGCCGCCCCTGGGCCGAGACCGATCCGCTGCGCCAGCTGGCGTGGGGGGTGCTGGCCGTGATCGGCGTGCACAGCCTGCTGGAATTTCCCCTGTGGTACGGCCCCTTCCAGCTGGCCACCGGCCTGGCGCTGTGGGTGCTGTGGCGGCCCCATCTGCCGTCGCTGGGGCCTGCGCTGCGGGCCGCCGTTGCCGTGGCCGGCCTGACCGTGCTGGCCTGGGGCGCCTGGCTGGCGCACGACTACGAGCGGGTGAGCGGCCTGTACCGCCCGGCGCCGCAGCGGGCCCCGCAGTACCAGGGCGACACCGCCGAGCAGGTGGCGCGGGAGACCACCTTCTTCCGCGACGCCGCCGCGTTCGCCTGGGTCACGACCACGCCCGTCACCGCGGCCAACGCCGCCACGCTGTACCCCGCGGCGCGCCGGCTGCTGCACTACTCGCCCGAGCCGCGCATCATCGAAGCCGTGCTGGCCAGCACGCGGCTGCTGGGCCTGGCCGACGAAGAGGCCTTCCACACCGAGCGCTACCGCATCGCGTATCCGCGGGACTACGCGGCCTGGGCCCGGTCCGTGGCCGCGCCGTCCGGGCCGCCTCCCAGCCCGCAGAAGCGCGCCACCTCGTCGATGTGATCGGGGAAGGCGCTGAGGGCGTGGTCTCCGCCCTCCAGCAGCCGCTGCTGCGCGTCGGCGTAACGCGCGGCCATTTCGCGCCAGTCCAGCAATTCGTCGCCCTTGGCGATGACGGCCAGCTCCGGCGCCGCCGGGGCGCGGCCGCGCACGTCCAGCGCGCGCAGCTCGGCGATGTATTCGGGGCGGAAGTAGAAGTGCTGCGCCGGGTCGTGCCAAGCCGTCTGCTCGCCGATGTAGCGCTCCAGATCGCGCGCCGGGTCCACAGCCGGGTTGAGCAGCACGCTGGGGCAGGCTTGCCGCTGCGCGACCCAGCTGGCGTAGTAGCCGCCCAGGGACGAGCCCACCACCGCCATGGCCGCGCGCGGCCAGTCGGCGATGCCGGCCGCCACCAGGGCCATCGCCTCCCGCGGGGAGGGCGGCAGCTGCGGGCACCAGAAGTGCACGCCGGGATGCCGCGTGGCCACGTGGTCGGCCATCAGCCGGGCCTTGGCCGACTGGGGCGAGGAGCGGAAGCCGTGCAGGTAGAGCAGGTGGGTGGTCTGGGTCATGGTGGGGAAGAGGCGAGAGGACGCGGGGCCGGGACGGGGCGTGCAGCCCATTCTGCCTTGCCGGTCTCGCGCCCCTTTGGCCCCGCCGTGTGCCGGCGCGGTCCGTGCGCCCGATAATCGCGCCCCATGTCTTCCGCCGTATTCGACAAGCCCTCCCTGCTGCAGCGCATCCTGCCGTTCTTCCGCGGCTTCGACTGGATGCTGCTGGTCATGCTGGGGCTGCTGGCGTCGATCGGACTGGTGGCGATGTATTCGTCCGGCTACGACCACGGCACGCGTTTCTACGACCACGGCCGCAACATGCTGCTGGCGGCGGCCATCCTGTTCGTGGTGGCGCAGATCCCGCCGCAGCGGCTGATGATGCTGGCGGTGCCGCTGTACACGGTGGGCGTGGCGCTGCTGATCGCCGTGGCGCTGTTCGGCATCACCAAGAAGGGGGCGCAGCGCTGGATCAACCTCGGCATCACGATCCAGCCCAGCGAGATCCTCAAGATCGCCATGCCGCTGATGCTGGCGTGGTGGTTCCAGAAGCGCGAAGGCCAACTGCGCCCGCTCGACTTCGTGGCCGCCGGCGCGCTGCTGGCGCTGCCCGTGGGCCTGATCATGAAGCAGCCTGACCTGGGGACGTCGCTGCTGGTGCTGGCGGCGGGCCTGTCGGTCATCTTCTTCGCCGGCCTGCCATGGAAGCTGGTAGTGCCGCCGGTGGTCATCGGCGCGGTCGGCATCATCCTGATCGTCTGGTTTGAGCCCCAGCTGTGCGCCGACGGCGTGCGCTGGCCGGTGCTCCACGACTACCAGCAGCAGCGCATCTGCACGCTGCTGGACCCGACGCGCGATCCCCTGGGCAAGGGCTTCCACATCATCCAGGGCATGATCGCCATCGGCTCGGGCGGCTTCTGGGGCAAGGGCTTCATGGCCGGCACGCAGACGCATCTGGAGTTCATCCCCGAGCGCACCACCGACTTCATCTTCGCTGCCTACTCCGAAGAGTTCGGTCTGGCCGGCAACCTCTTTCTGATCGTGTGCTTCCTGCTGCTGGTGTGGCGCGGCCTGGCCATCGCCATGGGCTCGGCCACGTTGTTCGGGCGGCTGATGGCGGGCGCGGTGTCCATGATCTTCTTCACCTACGCCTTCGTGAACATGGGCATGGTCAGCGGCATCCTGCCCGTGGTCGGCGTGCCGCTGCCGTTCGTGAGCTACGGCGGCACGGCCATGGTCACGCTGGGGCTGGCGCTGGGCGTGCTCATGTCGGTGGCCCGGGCGCAGCGCCAGGCCCCGGACGCCCCCCGTCAGGCGCTGTAGGCCCGCTCCCGTACGGCCCTGCGGCAGGGGCACCCGCGCCGGGCACGGGGGCATGGCCGGCTGCCTACAATCGGGCGCATGATCTCCCGCGAACCCACCATCGAACGTTTGGCCATTGCCCGTCAGCTCCTGCTGGAGCCTTTCGGTCTGGACGAATCCCATCTGACGCGCGCCCTGGCGGAGATCCGCGCGCACCGCGTCGACGACGCCGACCTGTACTTCCAGTACACGCGCAGCGAAGGCTGGAGCCTGGAAGAGGGCATCGTCAAGACCGGCTCGTTCAGCATCGACCAGGGCGTGGGCGTGCGCGCGGTGAGCGGCGAGAAGACGGCGTTTGCCTATTCCGATGACATCTCCCTGGCCTCGCTGCTGGATGCGGCCCGCACTGTGCGGTCGATTTCTGCCTCGGCCCAGCCTGGCAAAGCGCGGGTAGCTCCCCAAAAGATAGCAAGCAGCCGCTCGCTCTACCGCGGCATCGACCCCATTGCCACGCTGGACAGCACCGCCAAGGTGGCGCTGCTGGAAAAGGCCGAGCAGCGTGCCCGCGCCAAGGACCCGCGCGTTGCCCAGGTCATGGCCGGCCTGGCCAGCGAATACGACGTGGTGCTGGTCGCGCGCGCCGACGGCACTCTGGCCGCCGACGTGCGCCCGCTGGTGCGTCTGTCGATCACCGTCATCGCCGAGCAGAACGGCCGGCGCGAGGTCGGATCCTCCGGCGGCGGCGGCCGCTTCGGGCTCGACTACTTCGACGATGCCCAGATCAACCAGTACGTGGACGACGCCGTCAACGCCGCGCTGGTCAACCTGGAGTCGCGCCCGGCGCCCGCCGGCGAGATGACCGTGGTGCTCGGCCCGGGCTGGCCCGGCGTGCTGCTGCACGAGGCCATCGGCCACGGGCTGGAGGGCGACTTCAACCGCAAGGGCTCCAGCGCGTTCAGCGGCCGCATCGGCGAGCGCGTGGCCGCCAAGGGCGTCACCGTGCTGGATGACGGCACCATCGCCGACCGCCGCGGCTCGCTCAACGTGGACGACGAAGGCCAGGCCAGCCAGCGCAACGTGCTGATCGAGGACGGCATCCTCAAGGGCTACATCCAGGACGCCATGAACGCCCGGCTGATGGGCGTGAAGCCCACCGGCAACGGCCGGCGCGAGAGCTATGCGCACATTCCCATGCCGCGCATGACCAATACCTACATGCTGGGCGGCGACAAGGACCCGAAAGAGATCGTGGCGAGCATGAAGCGCGGCCTCTACGCCACCAACTTCGGCGGCGGGCAGGTGGACATCACCAGCGGCAAGTTCGTCTTCTCGGCCAGCGAGGCCTACTGGGTCGAGAACGGCAAGATCCTCTACCCCGTCAAGGGCGCCACCATCGTCGGCAGCGGGCCGGAGTCGCTGAAGAAGGTCACCATGATCGGCAACGACATGGCGCTGGACAGCGGCGTCGGCACGTGCGGCAAGGAGGGCCAGAGCGTGCCCGTGGGCGTGGGCCAGCCCACGCTGCGCATCGAAGGCCTGACCGTGGGCGGCACGGCCTGAGTCTCGGCCTTCGCGGTCGAGGCAGCCTGCCGGCAGGCCGCCCCGGCCGGGCCGGCGCACAATGCGCTGCATGCACGGACCGCTGACCTCCCGCCTGCTGCACAGCGCCCAGTCGTTCGACGACATCAGCCGGTTCCTGCGCGAGGGGCTGGCGGACGAAGAGTCCCGCCAATTGCGCGACAGCCTTGTCGCCCTGTCGCAGCACATCGAGACCGCAGTGCGCATGCGCCGCCGGCGCAGCGATCCCCCTGCCATCCTGCACAGCGTGGAGCAGCTCGCCGCCTGCGCCCGCGAGCACCAGCGATTTCTCACCAGCCTGGGCTCGGCATGGCATGCCATGTACGAACTTGGCGTGTACCAAGGTACGTTGCGCGAACTGCGCGATGCGATCGCCGCGTGGCAGGGCGCGCTGGAGCGCCGCAGCAGTGCCGAGCGCGCGCGTTTCGACACGTTCGAGCTGGTGGCCTGGCGCGCGGTGGGCGAGGCGCTGCTGCTGCTGGAGATGTACGAGCATGGCGCGCAGACGCAAGGCGCGCCGCTCTCCCGCGCCGCACCTCCGGCCCCCCGCCGCGGCAGTGCGTCCTGGATAGGACGGCTGCGCGCATGGTGGCGTCGCAGTCCATGACCTGTCGCTCGGCCGCAACGCTGCGGGATGTTGCAACGCGCAAGACGTGCTACATTGGCTCGCATGCAAGTCCGTAGCGCGTTCTACTTTTGGTTTTACTTCTCTGTCCCTGGCGGATGAGAGGTAAGCGCGCACCCAGACCCGAGCCCCCTTCTCTAAGAAACCGCCGAAGCTGAAAAGCCCGGCGGTTTTTTGTTTTTCCGCTCTCCCTTTCCTGATTCATCCACCCACGAGGACGCAACCCATGAAGGCCCCCGCCCATCCCTCCAGCGATGCCTGGTACCGCGACGTCGAGAAAACCAGCCAGACCGACGACGAACGCATCAAGGACATCACAGTGTTGCCGCCTCCCGAACATCTGATCCGCTTCTTCCCCATCCACGGGACGGCGGTCGAATCCCTCATCACCCAGACGCGCCAGACCATCCACCGCATCATGGCCCGCGAGGACGACCGGCTGCTGGTGGTGATCGGCCCCTGCTCCATCCACGACCCGGCCGCCGCCGTGGAGTACGCCCGCCGCCTGAAGGCCGTGCGCGAGCAGTACAAGGACACGCTGGAGATCGTGATGCGCGTGTACTTCGAGAAGCCCCGCACCACGGTCGGCTGGAAGGGTCTGATCAACGACCCCTACCTCGACGAGACCTACCGCATCGACGAAGGCCTGCGCATCGCGCGCCAGCTGCTCATCGACATCAACCGCCTGGGCGTGCCGGCCGGCAGCGAATTCCTGGACGTGATCTCGCCCCAGTACATCGGCGACCTCATCAGCTGGGGCGCCATCGGTGCGCGTACGACGGAGAGCCAGGTGCACCGCGAGCTGGCCTCGGGCCTGTCGGCGCCCATCGGTTTCAAGAACGGCACGGACGGCAACATCCGCATCGCCACGGACGCCATCCAGTCGGCCGGGCGCGGCCACCACTTCCTGTCGGTGCACAAGAACGGCCAGGTGGCCATCGTCAACACCAGCGGCAACAAGGACTGCCACGTCATCCTGCGCGGTGGCAAGGCGCCCAACTACGACGCGGACAGCGTGCAGGCCGCCTGCGCGGACCTAGAAAAGGCCGGCCTGCCCGCCACGCTGATGGTGGACTGCAGCCATGCCAACAGCAGCAAGCAGCATGAGAAGCAACGCGACGTGGCCCGCGACATCGCCGGCCAGATCGCCGGCGGCTCGCACTGCGTGTTCGGCGTGATGATCGAGAGCCACCTGAACGCGGGTGCGCAGAAGTTCACGCCCGGCAAGGACCAGGCCTGTGCGCTGGAGTACGGCAAGAGCATCACCGACGCCTGCCTGGGTTGGGACGACTCGCTGGCCGCGCTGGCCGATCTGTCCGCCTCCATCACGGCCCGCCGCGCCCGCTGAAAACCCCGAGAAGCGCGGCGAGGAGGGCGGTGTAAGCTGCCTTCTTCGCATACGCGCATACCTCCCAAGAGAAAGGCCACGACCCATGCCAAGCCAAGTCTCCGTCACGCTCGGTCCCCAGCAGGAGTTCCGCATGGACTTGCAGGGCGCCGAGCCCATGGCGCACGAGGCGGCGCGCCGCTGGCTGGATGACGAGTTCATCCGCCTGGAATGCGAGCCGCTGCGCGCCAGCGGCAAGGTGCTGCTGGCCGACAAGGTACTGACCGTGGCGCATGCGGCCGGTCCGCAGCTGCTGTCCGACGCGACCTGGTTCACCGCCTTTGCGCGCGCCACCAGTGCGGCGTTGGCGCGGCCCACCGTGCGGGTGGACGTGCCGGCGATGGCGGTGACGTTCTAAGGTAGTGACGTTCTAAGCTGGTGATGCTTTGGGGCAGCCCGCCCTGACAGGCACGATCGCCAGAACGAAGATTCAAGCCAAATTGGCCGGCAGTTCAGGCCAGATAAGCGCAGGCAGCTATTTTTTTGATAGCGCATCCAGCAGCTGGGCATGGATGCCGCCGAAGCTGCCATTGCTCATGCACACCACGTGGTCGCCAGGCTGGGCGGCCTGCACGATCTGCCCTACCAGCGCTCCCACGTTGTCGGCCGTGCGGGCGCGCTCGCCCATCGGCGCCAGGGCGGCCGCGGCGTCCCAGTCCAGTCCTGCGGTATGGCAGAAAGCCAGGTCGGCGGATTCCAGCGCCCAGGGCAACTGCGACTTCATGGTGCCCAGCTTCATCGTGTTGCTGCGCGGCTCGAACGCGGCCAGGATGCGCGCGCCGGGGCCGATGCGCCGGCGCAGGCCGTCAAGCGTGGTGCGCAGGGCCGTCGGGTGGTGGGCGAAGTCGTCGTACACGGCGATGCCGTGCACCGTGCCGCGCAGCTCCATCCGGCGCTTCACGTTCTGGAAGCGCGACAGCGCCTCGGCGGCCTGCACCGGCGCCACGCCCACGTGGTGCGCCGCTGCGATGGCCGCCAGCGCGTTGAGCTGGTTGTGCACGCCGCTCAGGCTCCACTCCAGGCGGGCGACGGGCTGATCGCGGTACAGAATGTCAAAGGCATGGGGCTCGCCCCGGGCGGTGAAGTCGCTGACGGCAGCGCCAAAGCTGGCCACTTCGCTCCAGCAGCCGGCGTGCAGCACGCGCGTCAGGCTCTCTTCCACCCCGTTGACCACCACGCGGCCAGACGGCGGCACGGTGCGCACCAGATGGTGGAACTGCCGCTCGATGGCGGCCAGGTCGTCGAAGATGTCCGCGTGGTCGAACTCCAGGTTGTTCAGCACGGCCGTGCGCGGGCGGTAGTGCACGAACTTGCTGCGCTTGTCGAAGAAGGCCGTGTCGTATTCGTCCGCCTCGATCACGAACACCGGCGCGCTGCCCTGCGGACCCGTGCCCGGCACTGGGCGCTGCGCCGCGCCCAGCCGGGCGGAGACGCCGAAGTCCAGCGGCACGCCCCCTACCAAAAAGCCCGGCTGCAGGCCGGCGCATTCCAGCACCCAGGCCAACATCGACGTCGTGGTCGTCTTGCCGTGCGTGCCGGCCACCGCCAGCACGTGCCGTCCCTGCAGCACATGCTCGGACAGCCATTGCGGACCGCTGGTGTAGGGCGCGCCGGCGTCCAGGATGGCCTCCATCAGCGGAAACTTGGGGCTGCCGTCGGCCAGCCGCGCGCGGCTCACCACGTTGCCGATCACGAACAGATCGGGCCGCAGCGCCATCTGGTCGGCGCCATAGCCCTCGATGAGTTCGATGCCCAGTGCGCGCAACTGGTCGCTCATGGGCGGGTACACGCCCGCATCGCAGCCCGTGACCCGGTGGCCCGCCTCGCGCGCCAGCGCCGCCAGGCCGCCCATGAACGTTCCGCAGATGCCCAGAATATGAATATGCATGGGCGGCGATTCTACGTTTTTAGCTCAATAGCCTTGTAACGCCCGTTCCATAAGCGCCTGGTGCTATCGAATTGGTAGTTTCGAGGGGCCAATGCCCTTGCCGCCCGTGCGTTGTCACTGCGCCGTCAAGGGGATGGCCGGGCGTTCGCGCCACAATGCGGCTACGACGCCCGCCGGGTGTCGGGTTCCTTTCCGGACCATCGCCATGGAAAACGCACTCGCCACCGAGATCGCCAACGCCGCCGCCCGCCTGGTCGTGGAGGAGGGCCTGGAGTGGGGCCCCGCCAAGCGCCGCGCGGTCAAGCAACTCGGCCTGCCGGCCCGCACCGCCTTGCCCGACAACGACCTCGTCGAGGATGCGGTGCGCGAATACATTGGCCTGTTCTGCGCCGATACGCAGCCCGCTGAATTGCGCGCTTTGCGGCAACTGGCGCTGGTGTGGATGGACCGCATGGCGGCGTTCCGCCCCTACCTGGCCGGCGCTGTCTGGCACGGGACGGCGACGCGCCTGTCCGATATCTACCTGCAGTTGTTCTGCGACGATCCGAAGTCCGCCGAAATCGCGCTCATCGACCACCGCGTGGATTACGAGCCCCGCACCGTCACCGGCTTTCGGGGCGAGCCCGTCGAGGCCCTGAGCCTGAGCAGCCGGTCGCCCGAACTGGCCGAGATGATCGGCGTGCACCTCATGATCTACGATCTGGACGACCTGCGCGGCGCCTTGCGTCCCGATGCCCGCGGCCGCGTACCGCGTGGCGATGCGGCGGCGGTGCAGCGGTTGCTGCAGTCGCTGGACGCCACTGATCTTCCTGCTTCCCCATGACGTCTTCCGTGCCTCCTTCTCCGCCGTCCGACTCTCCGGCCTCTGCAAGCGCCGCGCCAGTGCCGGGCGCTCCTTCCCGCCGCCGCTGGCTCATGGCCGGCGTGGGCGGGGTGGCCGCACTGGCGGGGGCCGGCCTCGCCTGGCAGCGCCTGAAACCCCACGCCGTGATGGACGGCGCGGAGCAGGCGTGGTGGGATGCGTCATTCAAGGGGCTGGCCGGGGAAGAGGTGCCGATGCGCAGTTTCCAAGGCAAGCCCCTCCTGGTGAACTTCTGGGCCACATGGTGCCCGCCCTGCGTGGAAGAGCTCCCGCTACTCAACAGCTTCTACCGCGAAAAGTCTGCCAAAGGCTGGCAAGTGATGGGCCTGGCTCTCGATCAACCCTCTGCAGTGCGCAAGTTCCTGGAGCGGATGTCGCTTGATTTTCCGGTGGTGCTTGGGGGGCTGACGGGTACCGACCTTGGGCGGAACTTGGGCAATCTGAGCGGCGGGCTGCCGTTTACGGTGTTGTTCGGTGCAGATGGGCGCATCTTGCACCGTAAAATGGGCCAGGTGACACCCCAGGATCTGCAGCAATGGGTGCAGCTCGGCTAGCTCATTGCATTTCCATGAGCGAGATGATGGAAATTGCATTGGATTCATGGAATTAGGTGGAAATTGGAGTAAATTCGCGCCCTATTCCGTTTTTCGCCGTTGGAGCTCCCATGGATTTGCGCAAACTCAAGACCCTGATCGATCTGGTGTCCGAGTCGAACGTCTCAGAACTCGAAATCACCGAAGCCGAAGGCAAGGTCCGCATCGTCAAGAGTGGGGGCGCTGTCGTTCAGCAATACGTGGGGGCCCCCGTGCCCGCACCCGTGGCGGCGGCCGCACCAGCGGCGGCGCCCGCAGCAGCGGCTGCCGAGGCACCTGCCGCAGCCCAGGTGACGGGCCATGTGGTCAAGTCGCCGATGGTCGGCACGTTCTATCGCGCTTCGAGCCCGGGTGCCAAGTCCTTCGTCGAGGTCGGCAGCCAGGTCAAGGAAGGCGACACCATCTGCATCATCGAGGCGATGAAGATCCTCAATGAGATCGAGGCCGACAAGTCCGGCACCGTGACCCGTATCCTGGGTGAGAACGGCCAGGCCGTCGAATACGGCCAGCCGCTGTTCATCATCGAGTGAGGCGCCGCTGCGGCGGCATCGGCGTGCATCGCCCCTGCCTGCAGCGAACCCGGACATTTATGTTCACCCCGATTCTCGTCGCCCCCCGCGGCGCCGTAGCCGCAGGCAGTGCGAACCAGATCGCCCTGCCTAGCGCCCGCGCGCAAGCTGGCGGGGCTGCGGGACAGCCCATGTTTACCAAGATTCTCGTCGCCTGCCGCGGCGCTCTTGCCCCCGGCAAGGCGTTGCGCCGCGCCCTGGCAGGCGCCAGCGCGCGAGCGATGAGCCGCGAGGCAGCCTATGTTTAAAAAGATTCTTGTCGCCAACCGCGGCGAAATCGCCCTGCGTATCCAGCGCGCGTGCCGCGAGCTGGGCGTCAAGGCGGTGATGGTCTATTCCGAAGCCGATCGAGACGCCAAGTACGTCAAGCTGGCGGAAGAGGCCGTGTGCATCGGCCCCGCGCCTTCGCCGCTGTCCTACCTCAACATGCCGGCCATCATTTCTGCCGCCGAGGTGACGGATGCCGAGGCCATCCACCCCGGCTACGGATTCCTGTCCGAGAACGCCGATTTCGCCGAACGGGTGGAGAAGAGTGGCTTCCAGTTCATCGGGCCGACGCCCGATTCGATCCGCACCATGGGTGACAAGGTGTCTGCCAAGCAGGCCATGATCCGTGCGGGCGTGCCCTGCGTGCCCGGCTCGGACGGCGAACTGCCTGACGATCCGGTGCAGATCCGCCGCATCGCCAAGACCGTCGGCTATCCCGTCATCATCAAGGCCGCAGGCGGCGGTGGTGGGCGCGGCATGCGCGTGGTCCATACCGAGGCTGCTCTGGTCAATGCGGTGCAGATGACCAAGGCCGAGGCGGGCGCCGCATTCGGCAATCCTGCCGTATACATGGAGAAGTTCCTCCAGAACCCGCGCCACATCGAGATCCAGGTGCTGGCCGACAAGCACCGCAATGCCGTGTACCTGGGCGAGCGCGACTGCTCCATGCAGCGCCGCCACCAGAAGGTGATCGAAGAGGCGCCGGCGCCGGGCATTCCACGCAAGCTGATCGAGAAGATCGGCGAGCGCTGTGTGGCCGCGTGCAAGAAGATCGGCTACCGCGGTGCGGGCACGTTCGAGTTCCTGTACGAGAACGGCGAGTTCTACTTCATCGAGATGAACACGCGCGTGCAGGTCGAGCACCCGGTGACCGAGCTGATCACCGGCGTGGACATCGTGAAGACGCAGATCATGGTCGCCGCCGGCGAGAAGCTGCCGTTCACGCAGCGCCAGATCGAGATCCGCGGCCACGCCATCGAGTGCCGCGTGAACGCCGAAGACCCGTACAAGTTCATCCCATCGCCCGGCCGCATCACCATGTGGCATGCGCCGGGTGGCCCGGGCGTGCGTGTGGACTCGCATGCCTATACGAACTACTACGTGCCGCCGAACTACGACTCGATGATCGGCAAGATCATCGTGCACGGCGACACCCGCGAGGAGGCCCTGGCGCGCATGCGCACCGCCCTGTCCGAGACGGTGATCGAAGGCATCAACACGAACGTGCCGCTGCATCGCGAGCTGATGGTCGACGCCAAGTTCATGGCCGGCGGCACCAACATCCATTACCTGGAAGAGTGGCTGTCGCACCACAAGCGTTGATCGCTGTACGGCGATGATCGCGGCATGCTGGCATCTGGCGACGGATGCCGGCATTTTCATTTTTTGCGTGGAAGAAAGAGGGTGTGCCCATGTTTGAGCTGAGCCTGTTGTGCCCCGAGGACCGGGTGGAGTCCCTGAGCGATGCGCTGGAGGCACTGGAGGCGCTGAGCGTTTCGGTGGAAGACGCGGACGCGCAGACCGACGCCGAGCAGGCGCTGTTTGGCGAACCCGGCATGCCGCCGCCCAAGGAGGGCTGGCAGCGCAGCCGCATGGTCGCGCTGTTCCCTGCCGAAGCGGCGGCGCAGGAAGCCCGGACCCTGCTGGAGGCGCAGGATTTCTTCGAGGGCTGCCGCACGCTCGGCATCGCGGCGGTGCAGGACCAGGACTGGGTCCGTCTGACGCAGTCGCAGTTCGCACCGGTCGACATCACGCCCGATTTCTGGATCGTGCCGACCTGGCATGACCTGCCTGCGGCCGCGACCCGCAGCATCCGGCTCGACCCGGGGCTGGCGTTCGGAACCGGCACCCATCCCACGACCCGCATGTGCCTGCGCTGGATCGCGCGCCAGGGTGCCGAGGCCGGTGGTGCCGCAGGCCTGGGCCGCGTGCTCGACTACGGCTGTGGCTCTGGCATCCTGGCTATCGGCGCTGCGAAGTTCGGTGCGGTCGAGATCGACGCGGTCGACATCGATCCTGCGGCGGTGGAGTCCACGCTGCAGAACGCCGAAGCCAACAGCGTGCAGTTGCACGCCGGCCTGCCGGACCGCGCCCAAGGCGTTTATGAAACGGTGCTGGCCAATATCCTGGCCACCCCGCTGAAGGTGCTGGCGCCGCTGCTGTGCGCGCATGTGGCGCCAGGGGGCCACCTGGTGCTGGCCGGCATTCTTGAGCGGCAGGCCCAGGAACTGAAGGACGCCTACGCGCCTTGGCTGGCGCTGGAGGTGGCGGACGCCGAGGATGGCTGGATTCTGATGACGGCCAGGCGTTGAGGGGCGTGGTCCGGTGCCTGACCAGGCACCTACAATCCACAGCCGATGAGCCAGATCACACGCTGCCCCTCCTGCGGCACGACCTTCAAGGTCGTGGCCGACCAGTTGCGGATCTCCGATGGATGGGTGCGCTGTGGTCAATGCAAGGACGTCTTCGACGCGGCCGCTCATCTGGTCGTGATCGAGACGGCGCAGCTCCTTCCGGAGATGCGATTCGACGGGCTGCGCACCGGCTCTGCTGAAGGCAGCGCCACCCCGCCTGCGGCGCCCGTCCGGGTGTGGGGCAGCGCACGGACGCCGTCGTCGGCCCCGCCAGCACCCTTCAGCTCTGCCCCCCCGTCGCCGGTCGTGCCTGTCGAAAGGGACGGGGCGCCCGTGGGATGGTCTGATGCAGAGCCTGGCGCACGGGGCCGCCCGGACCCAAGCCTTCCCGGTGTCATGGCGCAAACGAACACGACCGGTCGTCCGTCCGTTGAGGTGCCCCCTTTTCTGGCGACGAGCACCTCTGCGGGAGTGGGCGGCGCCCAGGGGTGGTCGCTGGAACCCCAGTCGCCCTATGGCTGGACGACACGCGCGCCTGCGGTGCCGCACACGGATGTAGCGCCTGAGCTTTCGCACGGCAGCAGTGCCATGTCTTCTGGCGCCTCGCCGGGATCCGCTACCTCCGCTACGCCGGAGCCGGCTGGCTATGAGCTGCCTTTTGCGCAACTGCGCGATTCGGAATGGCCGGAGGACCTGGAACTGGAGGTGCCGGTACAGACGCCGGAGGTCGAGCGGCCGCTGCCGGTGTTGTCCGATGTGCCGCCGCCGGAGCTGCCGGGCCCTGAAGCCGGAATCCGTCCCGGACTCTTGATTGCTCCGAGCGCCGACTCTGCTGCGCAAGCGAACGACGACTCGGAACAGGAAGGTGATTCCCTTCCCGCGGCTCTCGGTGCCGCCGCGGCATCCCCCCGCTTGCCCCTGCCACAGCGGGGTCCGCATGCGGCCGAAGAGGCGGTCTCCCACCTGGGCGACGACGATGGCCCGGAGGCGCCCGGCGCGGATGAACCCAGTTTTGTGCGGACCGCACGCCGCCAGGCGTTCTGGAGCAGCCCCACCACGCGGGGCGTGCTGGCCCTGTGCGTGCTGGTGCTGGCAGCATTGCTGCTCTCACAGGTCGCGGTGCGCGAGCGCGACGCGCTTGCTGCGCGCCATCCTGGCCTGCGCGGCACGCTGGAGGTGCTTTGCGGGCCGTGGCAATGCAGCCTGGCGCCGCCGCGACGCATCGCGGACGTAGTGATCGACAGCTCTTCGTTCACCCGCGGGCGCACGGACACCTATCTGCTGTCGATGACCATTAAGAACAACAACGCCGACACAGCCGTCGCCATGCCCGCCGTCGAACTGACGCTGACGGACGCGCAAGACCAGCCCCTGCTGCGCAAGGTGCTGCAGGCGGGCGAGATCGCCGCACCGCGCGAGTTGTCAGCCCGGGGCGAGTGGTCCGGTGCGTTTTCGCTCAACGTGGCAGACGTCGGCAGCCGCGTGGCGGGCTATCGCCTGCTGGCGTTCTATCCGTGAAGGCGTCGGACCCGCTGCCCCTGTCGGCATTCCAGGTTGGAGCGCTGGATGGTTCATCGTCCGGTGGCTACCTGCACCATGGCTGCATGGAGGTCTGTCCGCGCTTCGGTCGCATGGTTCCGGCCAGCCCACGGTGCTGACCTTTTCACCGATCCGTTCATTCCTTTCAACGCACTACCTCTACCTGTATGGCCGTTCTGATTTGTGGTTCCCTGGCTTTCGACACCATCATGACCTTCGAGGGCCGCTTCGCGGAGCAGATCCTGCCGGAGCAGTTGCACATCCTCAATGTGTCCTTCCTCGTCCCATCGCTGCGGCGTGACTTTGGGGGCTGTGCCGGCAACATCGCCTACAGCCTCAAGTTGCTGGGCGGCGATCCGCTGCCCATGGCCACGCTCGGCACCGACGGTGCGGACTACCTGCAGCGCCTGCAGGATCTGGGCATCGATACGCGCCATGTGGGACGGGTGGAAGACACGTTCACGGCGCAGGCGCTGATCATGACGGACCGCGACAACAACCAGATCACCGCCTTCCACCCGGGAGCCATGATGCAGGCCCATAGCAACCGCGTGGAAGCGGCGCCGGAGGTGAAGCTGGGCATCGTGGCACCCGACGGGCGCGATGCCATGGTGCAGCACGCGGCGCAGTTCGCCGCCGCGGGCATTCCGTTCGTGTTCGATCCGGGCCAGGGGCTGCCGATGTTCAACGGCGAAGAGCTCTCGCGCTTCGTCGAGCAGGCCGATTGGGTCACGGTGAACGACTACGAAGGCAAGATGCTGTGCGAACGCACGGGTTGGAGCTTGGCAGAGCTGTCGCGCAAGGTGCGGGGACTGGTCGTCACCCTCGGGGCGGAGGGCTGCGACGTCTGGGAGCTGGGCATCGCCACCCGCGTACCACCCGCGGTGCCGGCCCAGGTGGTGGACCCCACCGGCTGCGGTGACGCTTGGCGGGGTGCGCTGCTCTTCGGCCTGGAGCGGGGATGGTCGCTGGCGCGCTGCGCGGAGCTGGGCAACCGTCTGGGCGCGCTGAAGATCGCCCAGCGTGGACCACAAAACTACCGTCTGGATTTTCCACAGCCTGTCTGAGCTTGTGCTTTGGATCCCGCCTGGGTAGGCGGGGCCCAGGCATAAAAAAACCCGGTGCATGCACCGGGTCGATGACTGAAGCCAGTCCGAGCCTTACGGCTTGCCGCCCGTGGGGAACGGCCAGGCGGCCTGGGGGTTCAGCGTGGTCTGTGCTGCAGGGGCCGGGGCCGCAGCAGGCGCCTTGGCCGCCTTCTTGGGGGCAGGCTTCTTGGCAGCGGGTGCGGCAGCCTTCTTCGCCGGAGCAGCAGCCTTCTTGGCAGGCGCAGCGGCCTTCTTTGCAGGTGCTGCAGCCTTCTTGGCCGGTGCTGCCTTCTTCGCTGCTACGGCCTTCTTGGCGGGAGCGGCCTTCTTTGCAGGTGCTGCGGCCTTCTTAGCCGGCGCTGCCTTCTTCGCTGCTACGGCCTTCTTGGCGGGAGCGGCCTTCTTTGCAGGTGCCGCGGCCTTCTTGGCCGGTGCTGCCTTCTTCGCTACTACGGCCTTCTTGGCGGGAGCGGCCTTCTTTGCTGCCACAGCCTTCTTGGCGGGGGCAGCCTTCTTCACGGCGGTTTTTTTCGCAGTTGCCATCATTTTCTCCTTGGTTCAATTTGCAAAGAGCACTTCATGCCTGCATTGGGCACGAAATGATCCATGGGGATGGGTGACCCCATCCCCATGAATGCGGAAACGCTCCGCCGCAGAGGTCTGCGTGCAAGACCCGTTGAGGAGCGTGGTGAAAGATGCATGGCCTGGAATGCTGGGGTCTTAATCCCAGGACAGCGCGCCGCCGGATTGGTACTCGATGACGCGGGTTTCGAAGAAGTTGCGCTCCTTCTTCAAATCGATCATTTCGCTCATCCAGGGGAAGGGGTTCTCTTCATTCGGGAAGAGGGCTTCGAGACCGATCTGCGTGGCGCGCCGGTTGGCGATGTAGCGCAGGTAGCCCTTGAACATGGATGCATTCATGCCCAGGACGCCGCGGGGCATGGTGTCTTCGGCGTACTGGTACTCCAGTTCGACCGCCTTCATGAACAGGGCCTTGATCTCTTCCTTGAACTCCGCGGTCCACAGGTGCGGGTTCTCAAGTTTGAGCTGATTGATCAGGTCGATGCCGAAGTTGCAGTGCATCGACTCGTCGCGAAGGATGTACTGGTACTGCTCTGCAGCGCCGGTCATCTTGTTCTGGCGGCCCAGCGCCAGGATCTGCGTGAAGCCGACGTAGAAGAACAGGCCTTCCATCAGGCACGCAAAGACGATCAGGGACTTGAGCAGCGTCTGGTCGGTCTCCGGCGTACCGGTCTTGAAGTCCGGGTCCATGATCGCCTCGATGAAGGGGATCAGGAATTCATCCTTGTTGCGGATCGACGCGACCTCGTTGTAGGCGTTGAAGATCTCGCTCTCGTCGAGGCCGAGCGACTCGACGATGTACTGGTAGGCGTGCGTGTGGATCGCCTCCTCGAAGGCCTGGCGCAGCAGGAACTGGCGGCACTCGGGGGCGGTGATGTGGCGGTACGTGCCCAGCACGATGTTGTTGGCCGCGAGCGAATCCGCCGTCACGAAGAAGCCGAGGTTGCGCTTGACGATGCGGCGCTCGTCTTCGGTCAGGCCGTTCGGGTCCTTCCACAACGCGATGTCGCGCGTCATGTTCACTTCCTGCGGCATCCAGTGGTTGGCGCAGGTGGCCAGGTACTTCTCCCAGGCCCACTTGTACTTGAAGGGAACGAGCTGATTGACGTCGGTCTGGCCGTTGATGATGCGCTTGTCGGCGGCATTCACGCGGCGATGCTGTGCAGCGGCCGGCGTAGCGGAAGCGTCGGTGGCGGAGCCGGAAACGGGTTGCAGTGCAGCGCCTTGAAAAGACGCCGGCGGAACGTCCGCCTGGCGGTTGTTGGACAAACCGCCGTCCGTTGGTTTTTGCGATGAGGGCTTGACTTCTTCGTCCCAGGTCAGCATAGGTTTTCCCGTGATCGGATTATGAAAGCAGCGCTGCAAAATGAAAAGCGCTGAGGCAAGGTGCTGCCGTGTTTTGTTGCTCTACAGCACATGCTAAAAGGCACGAAGAGGTGTGCACCTCTTCGTCCTTCGCAGGCGTGTTGTCACTGGCAGGCTTCGCAGGTCTGGTCTTCGATGGGCGTGAAGCGCACATCGGTCGCGGGGGCTGCTGCAGCCACTGGCTGTGCAGGCGCCGCACTCACGCCGCCGGCGTCGCTGCCGGAGGAAACGGAGTTGAGCTGGCGCGTGTTCACGGTGCTCATCTCCACGTGGGTGGCGCTTTGCGTGCGCAGGTAGTACGTGGTCTTGAGGCCGCGCACCCAGGCGAGCTTGTAGGTATCGTCGAGCTTCTTGCCCGATGCGCCGGCCATGTAGATGTTCAGGCTCTGGGCCTGGTCGATCCACTTCTGGCGGCGCGACGCGGCTTCCACCAGCCATGAGGGAGCGACTTCGAAGGCGGTGGAGTACAGCGCCTTGACGTCGTGCGGCACGCGGTCGATGGCATGGAGCGAGCCCTTGAAGTGCTTGAGGTCCATGACCATCACATCGTCCCACAGGCCCAGGCGCTTCAGATCACGGACCAGGTAGCCGTTGATCACGGTGAACTCGCCCGACAGGTTGGACTTCACGGACAGGTTGCCGAATGAGGGTTCGATGGACGCGTCCACACCGACGATGTTGGAGATGGTGGCGGTGGGCGCGATGGCCACGCAGTTGGAGTTGCGCATGCCGTCCTGCGCGATCTTCTTGCGCAGGGCATCCCAGTCCAGCGTGGAAGAACGGTCCACTTCGACGAAGCCGCCGCGGGCTTTTTCCAGCAGGTCCAGCGTGTCGAACGGCAGGATGCCGCGGTCCCACAGCGAACCGGTGTAGCTGTCGTACTTGCCGCGTTCCTTGGCCAGTTCGGTCGAAGCCCAGTAGGCGTAGTAGCAGATGGCTTCCATCGACTGGTCGGCGAATTCCACTGCCGCCTGGGAGGCGTAGGGAATGCGCAGTTCGTACAGGCTGTCCTGGAAGGCCATGAGGCCCAGGCCCACCGGACGATGGCGCATGTTGGAGGCGCGGGCCTTTTCGACGGCGTAGTAATTGATGTCGATGACGTTGTCGAGCATGCGCATGGCCACCGAGATGGTCTTGCGCAGCTTGGCGTGGTCCAGTTCCTTGCCGTTGGCGCCGTCCTTGAGGTGGCGCATGAGGTTCACGGAACCCAGGTTGCAGACAGCCGTTTCCGTGTCGCTGGTATTGAGCGTGATTTCCGTGCAAAGGTTGGACGAGTGCACCACGCCGGCGTGCTGCTGGGGCGAGCGCACATTGCAGGCGTCCTTGAACGTGATCCAGGGGTGGCCGGTCTCGAACAGCATCGTCAGGATCTTGCGCCACAGGTCGGTGGCCTGGATGGTGCGCGAGGGCTTGATTTCGCCGCGTGCGGCCTTTTCCTCGTAGGCCACGTACGCCTTCTCGAAGTCGGCGCCGAACAGGTCGTGCAGGTCGGGCACGTTGGAGGGCGAGAACAGCGTCCAGGTGCCCTTTTCCATCACGCGGCGCATGAACAGGTCGGGGATCCAGTTGGCCGTGTTCATGTCGTGCGTGCGGCGGCGGTCATCGCCGGTGTTCTTACGCAGCTCCAGGAACTCCTCGATGTCCAGATGCCAGGTTTCCAGGTAGGTACACACGGCGCCCTTGCGCTTGCCGCCCTGGTTCACCGCCACGGCGGTGTCGTTGACCACCTTCAGGAAGGGCACCACGCCCTGCGATTCGCCGTTGGTGCCCTTGATGTGGGAGCCCAGAGCGCGCACGCGCGTCCAGTCGTTGCCCAGGCCGCCGGCAAACTTGGAGAGCAGGGCGTTTTCCTTGATCGATTCATAGATGCCGTCCAGGTCGTCGGGCACCGTGGTCAGGTAGCAGCTGGAGAGCTGCGAGCGCAGCGTGCCGCTGTTGAACAGGGTGGGCGTGGACGACATGAAGTCGAACGACGACAGCACTTCATAGAACTCGATGGCGCGGGCTTCGCGATCCACCTCGTTCAACGCCAGGCCCATGGCCACGCGCATGAAGAAAGCCTGCGGCAGTTCGATGCGCGTCTTGCGCACGTGCAGGAAGTAGCGGTCGTACAGCGTCTGCAGACCCAGGTAATCGAACTGCTGGTCCCGCTCGGCCTTCAGTGCCGCGCCGAGCTTGTGCAGGTCGTACATCTGCAGCAGCCGCGGGTCGAGCAGTTCGTTGTCCACACCCTTCTGAATGAATTCAGGGAAATAGGCGGCATAGGCGGCGCCCATGTCGGCGGGGACGACGTCGCGGCCCAGCACTTCGCGCACGATGGTGTGCAGCAGCAGGCGTGCGGTGGCGTAGGTGTAGTCGGGGTCCTTTTCGATCAGCGTGCGCGCGGCCAGGATGGAGGCCTTGTAGACCTCGTCCATGGGCACGCCGTCGTAGAGGTTGCGCATCGTCTCGGTGACGATGGGACCGGCCTTGATGTCGGCACCCAGGTTGGAGCACGCGGATTCGATGAGGCCGTGCAGGCGCAGGATGTCGAGTTGTACGCGCTGGCCGTTGTCGATCACGTGCAGGGCGGGCGTGGCCGGGGCCAGCTGCTCCTGGTGGTGCGTACGCTCCTGCGTGCGGCGTTCGCGGTAGAGGACGTAGGCGCGCGCCACTTCGTGGTGCTCGCCGCGCATCAGGCCCAGCTCGACGTGGTCCTGCACGTCTTCGATATGGAAGGTGCCGCCATTGGGACGCGAGCGCATCAGCGCCCGGACCACGCCCTGGGTGAGGGCGTCCACCGTCTCGCGCACGCTGGCCGAAGCCGCCCCCTGGGTGCCATGCACTGCGAGGAAGGCTTTCATCAGGGCGACGGCGATCTTCTGGGGCTCGAAGGGCACCACTGCGCCGTTGCGGCGGATGATCTGGTAGTGGGTGAGCGTCTCAGCGGAGTCGGCGGCTTCGGCGGGGGAAGCGGGCTGGACGGGGCGCTGAGCGGCGTCGGCGGACGAAAGATGGGGCGCAGCTTGCATGGGTTTTCCTCTCTGTGGGCTGTCGGGGGGGCAGGTCGGCGGGACGGGTGCCGATCTGCAAGGAAGATGGGCCGGCTGGAAGCCGGAGCACACTATATATGGGGTGTGTGGCGACCGCAAGGCACTACAGGTAGTGTACCGCGCGAAGCGGGTGAAGCGCTTGCAACCAGATGAATCCGTACGGACAGACCGCAGCGGATCGGCGGATTCTGGTGTCGCAAAACCGGCCGGGCCGGCGAGGATACGCGATCTGCAGGCCGTTCATGCCGGGACGGCCCCGCTTTTTTTCAGGCCGCTCGGCCCCGCTCAGCGGCGGCGTGGGAAACGCGCCACAGGCCAGCCCAATCCATCTCGCAACCGGTCCCAGCGAAAGCCGGCCCCCGGGTCCTGCTTGCGTCCTGGGGCGATATCTTCGTGACCGGCGATGTGCGCGATCGGGTAGCGCAAGGCGATGTCCTGGCACAAGGCGGTGAGGGACGCGTACTGCGCTTCCTCGAAGCACTGGCCCTCCAGGCCTTCCAGTTCGATGCCGATGGAATCGTTGTTGCAATTCTCTCGCCCACGGTAGCTGGAGGGGCCGGCATGCCACGCACGCTGATCGCAATCCACGAACTGCCAGACGACGCCCTCGCGTGTGACGAAGAAGTGGGCGGATACCTGCAGGCCCCGGATGCTCTGGAAGTAGGGGTGGGCATCCCAATCCAGGCGGTTGGTGAAGAGCTGCTGGACGCAGCCCGTGCCGTACTCGCCCGGGGGCAGGCTGATCGAGTGCACTACGATCAGGTCCACCGCGGCGCCCGCTGGTCGGGGGCCGAAGTTGGGTGATGCCAGGTAGCGGGCCGGTAGGTAGCGCCCGCCGTCCCATGCGCCTTGCGTGTCGCCGGTGGGATCAGGTTTCGTCGTCATGGGAGTCGCCGCCCTGCGGCGTGGCGATGCCGAGGCGGGCGATACGGTAGCGGATCTGGCGCAGGCTGATGCCCAGCCGTGCCGCAGTGGCCGTGCGGTTGAAGCCGGTCTCGCGCAAGGCGCGCACAAGGATGTCCTTCTCCTGCAGGTCCAGCCAGCCCTGCAGATCGCTGGGCAATGGCTGTGCGGCGGCAGGCTCTGCCGATCCCGCCGGGGCAAGCGGGGGGGCGGCGAGCGGCTCTTCGGCGGGCGCAGAGGCTGCCGGGTTCGGGGACGCGTTCGCCGGGTCTGCTCCCGCGGCCGCGGGTGGCGGGTCTACCTGCAGTTCGCCGGCGTCGCTGAGAGCAACCGCGCGGTGCAGCAGGTTTTCCAGCTCGCGCACGTTGCCGGGCAGCGGGTGCTGCGCGATGCAGGCCAGTGCCGACGCGCTCAGGCGGGGCACGGGCACGCCGGACTCCTGGCCGATGCGCAGCAACAAAGCCTCGCACAGGGCCGGCAGGTCTTCGCGCCGTTCCCTAAGGGCCGGGATCAGCAGTTCGATGACGTTGAGGCGGTAATAGAGATCCTGCCGGAACCGGCCGGCCTGCACGTCGGCGGCCAGATCGCGGTGCGTGGCGCTGACGATGCGCACATCGATCATTTCTTCCTGCACGGAGCCGAGCGGGCGCACGCTGCGCTCCTGGATGGCGCGCAGCAGCTTGGACTGCATGGCCAGCGGCAGGTCGCCGATCTCGTCGAGAAACAGCGTGCCGCCCCGGGCCGCCTGGAAATAGCCGTCGCGGTCCTGCACCGCGCCGGTGTACGAGCCTTTGCGCGCGCCGAAGAACTCGGCCTCCAGCAGGCTTTCCGGAATGGCGCCGCAATTGACCGCCACGAACGGCCGGTCACCGCGCTGGCTGCAGGCGTGCAGCGCGCGGGCCACCAGTTCCTTGCCCGTACCGGACTCGCCCCGGATCAGCACCGGCGCCATGCTCCGGGCCACCTTGGCGATGCGTTGCTTGACGTTGCGCATGGCCTCCGATGGGCCGACCAGCCGTTGCAGGGCCGGGTTGTCCGTCGCCGCGTCGGGCACTGGCTGCGCGGCGCGGACGGACGTACCTTCGGCCCGCGCAGGCGGCGATGCCCATACCACGCCGCCTGCTCCCTGGATGGCGGACGCCACCACGGCGCGGAACTGCTTGAGATCGACCGGCTTGGTGAGGTAGTCGAAGGCGCCGGCGCGCAGCGCCTCGACGGCGTTCTCCGCCGACCCGTAGGCGGTCATGACCACGCAGCGCTCGCGCCGTTGCTGGTCGCGCAGATCCTGCAGCAGCTCCATGCCGAAGCCGTCCGGCAACCGCATGTCGGTGATGACCGCCTCGAAACGCTGGGCCTGGAGGACCTCCCGGGCTTCGGTCACGCTGGCGGCGGTTTCCACGCGGTAGCCTTCGCGCAGCAGCGTGAGTTCATACAGCGTGCGCAGGTCGGGCTCGTCGTCCACGACGAGGATGGAGGCGGGGGCGGCGTTCATGGTGGATTTCACGGTCAGACCATGATTGTGTCAAACAGCGACAGCGAGTCACCGGGCCGCAGAGCGCGGCGAAAACTCACCGTGAAGGCGTTGCCGCTCGTCTCCCCCCGGGCCAGGAGGCGGCTGCGCCGCTGGTAGCCGATGGAGGCGCCGTGCCGTTGGCACAGCTCGCGGCAGATATACAGGCCCAGGCCGCTGGAGCGGCTCTCGGACGAGAAGAAGGGTTCGAACAGGTGACGCTCCACCGACTTGTCCAGCGGTGCCCCATCGCTCCAGACCTGCAGCGTGGCCTGGCCGTCGGCGTCGACCTGCGTGCTCACGCACAGGGAGTCCACGCCCTCGCCCTTGTAGCGCACGGCGTTGTCCAGCAGGTTGACGAGCACGCGTCGCAGATGCTCGGCCTCGAATTCCACGGCGGCATCGCCCGCTGTCAATGTGCGCTGGAGCACGCGCCGGGCCGGGTCGTGCGACTGCCAGTCCTCGCACACCTGGGCCACGGCGGCGTCCAGGGGCACGCTGGCGGAGGGGGCGTGGCTGATCTGGTGCTGCACACGGGCGATGTCCAGCACTTCTTCCGCGATGCGCGACAGCCGCTCGGCGTTCTGCTGCACCATGCGCGCCAGGCGCTGCTGCGCCGGGTCCGTCAGGTCTTCTTCCAGCAGGGCATTGGCCTGCATGATGGCCGCCAGCGGGTTGCGGATCTCGTGCGCCACGGCGGCCGACATGCGGCCCATGGCGGCGAGCTTTTCGGTGCGCAGGCGCGCCTGCATTTCGCGCAGGTCGTGCAGGAACATCACGCACAGCGCTTCGCTGCCGGCATGTGCCGCCTCGCCGCGGGTGGAGGTCAGCCAGGTGCGCACGTGCAGGCCCTGCGCGGCCTGCTCTCCGGGCAGGAGGTCGATGTCCGCGGACTGGGCATGCTCCAGGCGGAAGGTTCGCTGCGCCATCGTGAGCAAGGGGGCTCCGCCCGGTATGTGCAGCAGCGGGAACGGCGCGGCCGGCAGAGTGCTGTGGCTGAGCAGCCGCAGGGCTGCCGGGTTGGCGATGCGCACGATGTCGTGCTCGTCCACCACGAGGACGCCGTCGGCCAGGTTCTGCATCACCAGCGCGCTCACGTCCTCCTGGACGCGGGCTTCCATCTGGCTCTGCTCGGACACCTGCTGCTCGCTGATCAGCCGCGCCGACAGCTGGTGCACCAGGTAGGCGACGATGAAATAGCCGGTGCCCGTCAGCGCGGCCTGCAGGTACTGCGATGTGGCGTCCAGCCCGCCGACCTCACCGCGCCACCAGGTCCATGCCAGCAGCAGCAGCGTGACCGCGGCGGTCGTTCCGAACGCCAGCGTGAGGCTGCCCAGCACGCCCGCCATCAGGATGGGCAGGCCGAACAGGGGCGTGAAATTCATCACGCCGGTCTGCAGCACCTGCAAGGTGCTGATGAAGAGCAGATCCACGCCGATGGTGGGCAGCCAGTGCGGCCCGGTCTGCGGCGGCGGCGGGCGGTGCCGGCCCAGGATGCGCAACGCCACCGCGCCGGCCAGGTAGACCAGGCACAGGGTCTGCAGCGTGGGCTCGAGGGGTTGGTTCAGCGCGGCGCCCAGGCCTTGCAGCAGCAGCAGCGCCAGCGCGATCATGGCGCGGCTGGTCAGGAACCCTTTCCAGAGCCGCAGGAACGGCGCGTCGCGCTCTGGCGCCGCAGCGGTGTGGCGAAACGGCATGCGTGCGGCCCCGTCAGGCCGCCGGGCCCAGGCGGCGGTGCGCTTCGCTGCAGTAGGGCAGGCCCTCGGCAAGCACGGCGTCCGCCTGCGGAAGGTGCACACCGCAATGGGCGCAGGCGACCATGGTCTGCAGTTGCCGCGGCGCAGCGGCGGGGCGGCGGGCTTGCCGCACGGCGGCCTGGCGCTGGCTGCGCCAGACGCCATAGGCGATGACCAGCACCACCAGCAGGACGAGGTACTTCACGCGGCGCGCCCCAGCACCACTTCGATGACGAAGCGCGAACCCACGTACGCCAGCAGCAACAGCGCCGCGCCGGCGTACAGCACGCGCACGGCATTGCGGCCGCGCCAGCCGAAGCGCGAGCGGCCGATGAGCAGGACCGCGAAGGTCAGCCACGAGAGCACGGAGAACACCGCCTTGTGGTCCCAATGCCAGGCGCGGCCGTACAGCGTCTCGCTGAACCACCAGCCGGCGATCAGCGTGGCCGACAGGACGGCGAAGCCAGCCATGACGAAGCGGAAGGTCAGCCGCTCCAGCGTGAGCAGGGGGATGCCGCTGTGGGCGTCCACCGCCTGGCGGATCTGCCGTTCGGCCCGGGTCATGAGCCAGGCGTGGACCACCGCAGCGGCGAACAGCCCGTACGAGGCGATGCCCAGCGCCAGATGCAGGGGCAGCCAGGGCGAAGCCGCCACGTGCAGCGGCTGGCCGGGGAAGACCAGCGCCAGCAGAACCGCGGCGGCGCCCAGCGCGGCCAGCGCCCAGCGGGCCTGCATCTGGGGAAACAGCTGGCGCTCGACGGCGTAGGCGGTGAGGACGAGCCAGGCGGTCATCGACAGCGCCGGGGCGAAACCGAAGTGCGGCGTCTCGCCGACCAGGCCCCAGACCAGGGCGGCGCCGTGCAATACCCAGGCCAGCAGCAGTGCGATGCGCCCGCCCTCGGCGCTCAGCCGGGATGCTGCTGCCGCGGGGGCGGCATAGGCGGCTGCCGCTGCCAGCGCCAGAAGCCAGCCGAGCGGGGATGCACTGGGTAAAATCATGGGGTCACAGTTTAGCCTTTCGCCCGCCTCCGGCGGGCAAGGTGGCCGGCCTCTTCATGCGGCTGCCGGCACATCCGGAACATTCCTCCTATGGCCTCCGCTCTTACCGAAAAACTCACGCGACTCGTCAAGGAGATGCGAGGCCAGGCCCGCATCACCGAGTCCAACGTCCAGGACATGCTGCGCGAAGTGCGCATGGCGCTGCTGGAGGCCGACGTGGCCCTGCCCGTGGTGCGCGACTTCGTCGCCCGCGTGAAGGAAAAGGCGCTGGGCCAGGAAGTCCTGGGTTCCCTCAAGCCCGGCCAGACGCTGGTGTCCATCGTCAACCGCGAGCTGGCGGCGACCATGGGCGAGGGCATTGCCGACATCAACCTCAATGCCCAGCCGCCCGCCATCATCCTGATGGCCGGCCTGCAGGGCGCGGGCAAGACCACCACCACCGCCAAGCTGGCCAAGCACCTGATCGAGAAGCGCAAGAAGAAGGTGCTGACGGTGTCGGGCGACGTGTACCGCCCGGCCGCCATCGAGCAGCTCAAGACGGTGACCAAGCAGGCCGGCGCCGAGTGGTTCCCCAGCACGCCCGACCAGAAGCCGCTGGACATCGCCCGCGGTGCGCTGGACTACGCCAAGAAGCACTACTTCGACGTGCTGCTGGTCGACACGGCCGGCCGCCTGGCCATCGACGAAGCCTTGATGAAGGAAATCAAGGACCTGCACGCGGCGCTGAATCCGGTCGAGACGCTGTTCGTGGTCGATGCCATGCAGGGCCAGGACGCGATCAACACCGCCAAGGCCTTCAAGGAGGCGCTGCCGCTCACCGGCATCGTTTTAACGAAGCTGGACGGCGATTCGCGCGGCGGTGCGGCGCTGTCGGTGCGTCAGGTGACGGGCGCGCCCATCAAGTTCGCCGGGGTGTCCGAGAAAATCGACGGCCTGGAGGTGTTCGATGCCGAGCGCCATGCCGGCCGCATCCTGGGCATGGGCGACATCGTGGCGCTGGTCGAGCAGGTCACGGCCGGTGTCGACATGGAGGCTGCGCAGAAGCTGGCCGCCAAGGTCAAGAGCGGCGACGGCTTCGATCTGAACGACTTCCTGGGCCAGCTGCAGCAGATGAAGCAGATGGGCGGCCTGTCCAGCCTGATGGACAAGCTGCCGGCCCAACTGACGGCCAAGGCCGGCCAGGTGGACATGGACAAGGCCGAGAAGGACGTGCGCCGCAAGGAAGGCATCATCCAGAGCATGACGCCGCTGGAGCGCCGCAAGCCCGAGCTGATCAAGGCCACGCGCAAGAAGCGCATCGCCGCCGGTGCGGGCGTGCAGGTGCAAGAGGTGAACCGCCTGCTCAACGAGTTCGACCAGATGCAGGGGATGATGAAGAAGATGAAGGGCGGCGGCCTGATGAAGATGATGAAGAAGATGGGCGGCATGAAGGGCGGCTTCCCCGGCCTGGGCGGTGGCGGCGGCATGCCGCGCTTCTAAGCCTGCGCTGCGGCCCGCCGGTCCTGGCAGGGCTGTGAAAAAAAGATAGCTGCCTGCGCTTGTCCTGATTGGGATTCAGTGTGTTTTTTATCTGAATCCCTTGCTGGGTAAGCGCTGGCAGCTATTGTTTTTGATTCCACCGATTCTGCGAAGGCGGCTTTCGCCTTTTGGCGTCAACGCTGTGCATTGCCGCGCATCGCATCGTGCCGCGTCTTTGCGGGCGCCACCTGCGGAAACCCGCATCGGTGACCGGAGGGCGCGAGGGTTCTGCTGCCTCCCTGGCGGCACGTCTTTACCACCTGGCATCTCGCCCTCGCCAGTTCCGAAAAGCAAACAGCCCGCAGAAGCGGGCTGTTGGGTTGGAGGGCCGGGCGCCAGGCCCGGCGCCGGTCACGCGGCCTTGAGCAGGGGCTGCGGCTGGCTGCGGGCCAGGCGGGTTGCATGCATCCAGGCGCGGCGCAGCACCGGGGGCGACCACGATTCCTCGGGGATCAGCAGCAGCTTGCCCGACTTGGCGGCTTCGCCCAGGCCGATCTGGCTGGTCACCACCGTCAGCGGGATGGCCAGTGCCAGGGGCAGGCCCACAGGCAGCAGCCACACCAGGGCGCTCGGATCGATGAAGGCGACGCCGACGGCCAGCAGGGCGATCACCAGGCTCATCGGTGCCAGCTTGCGGGCCGCATCGGTCCAGGGCACGGCGGCGGCTTCACGGGGAGGCGACTTCCAGTCCAGCTTGATGCCGGTCAGGGCCACCAGCACGAACAGCGAGTGCGCCAGCATGCGGATGGGGGCCTGCAGGATGGCCAGCACGCTTTCCAGGCCGGCACTCTTGAACAGGCTGGCGGCACCGCCGTACTGCTGCTGCTCACCCTTCATGAAGACGGCGACCACGCCCAGGATGCGGGGCAGGAACAGCATCGACAGCGTCCAGGCCCACAGGCCCATCAGCTCGCTCGGCAGGATGTTCCAGTCGGCCACCACGCGGGCACCCGACAGCCACAGGGCGGTGCCCAGGGTGATGAAGGCCAGCCACAGGGGGGCCGACAGATAAGCCATGGTGCCGGTCACGAACATGGCGCGGTGCACGGGGTGGATGCCGGGCTCGGCCATCAGGCGGGCGTTCTGCAGGTTGCCCTGGCACCAGCGGCGGTCACGCTGCAGCTCGGCCAGCAGGTCCGGCGGTTGCTGCTCGTAGCTGCCCACCAGGTCGGCGCACAGCCACACGTGGAAGCCGGCGCGGCGCATCAGGGCTGCTTCGACGAAGTCGTGGCTCATGATGCCGCCGGACATGCCGCCCGTGCCCTGGATGGGAGCCAACGCGCAGTGCTCCATGAAGGGCTTCACGCGGATGATGGCGTTGTGGCCCCAGTAGTGGGACTCGCCCAGCTGCCAGTACTGCATGCCCAGGGTGAACAGGCGGCCCGTCACGCGGGAGGCGAACTGCTGGGCGCGGGCGTGCAGGGTCACGTGGCCGATGGCCTGCGTGGCGGTCTGGATGATGCCGGCCTGGGGATTGGCTTCCATCAGCTTGGCCATGGACACGATGCACTCGCCGCTCATCACGCTGTCGGCGTCCAGCACCACCATGTACTGGTAGTCCTTGCCCCAGCGGCGGCAGAAGTCGGCCACGTTGCCGGCCTTGCGGTGCGTGCGGCGGCTGCGCAGGCGGTAGTACACCTCGACCTGCGGCTGCTTGGGGTTGCTGGCCAGGGCCGAGCGCAGCTCTTCCCAGGCGGTGCGTTCGGCGGCAGCGATCTCGGGGTCGTAGCTGTCGGACAGCACGAACACGTCGAAGGTCTTGCCATGGCCGGTGGCGGCCACCGATTCGCAGGTGGCGCGCAGCCCGGCGAACACCGTGGCCACGTCCTCGTTGCAGATCGGCATGATGATCGCGGTGCGGGCGTCGGCGCTCAGTTCGTGGTCATCGACGCTGCGGGCGGACAGCGAGTGCGCGTCGCCCTTAAGCATGACCCAGAAGCCCATCATGGCGGTCAGGAAGCCCGTGACCACCCAGGTGGACAGCATGGCGAACAGGGCGAGCTGGCCGTACTCCAGCCAGGCGCTGTCGTAGTTGGGCTGCACGCCAGCGAACAGGGCCGTGGCCAGCGCGCTGCTCAGCACCGTCAGTACCAGGAAGACGTTGCGGCGCTGCTGGGCGGCGGCCTGCCAGGCGGCTTGCGGGGCCTGCGGCGCGGCGGTGCCGCGGCTGCGGCCCGTCAGGCGCATCAGCGCAGCCGTGCCCAGGCTGTTCCAGAAACCGCGCCACGGGCGGGCGGGCATGGAGCCGCGGTGCACGGGCGGTGCCGTCAGCGAGTTGGGATGGCGTTCTTCGCGCAGCGTACTGCGGCGGGATTCGACCGGGCGGGGGTAGCGGGCGCCGCGCCGCGCCACGGCAGCCGGGGCCGCTGCGGGTACGGGACGGACGGTGTTCAGGGGAGTGACCACGTCGTCGCGGGAGGAAGGGCGTTTTTCCATGTTTCGCTCACTGCGTTGTTGTCGTGTGAAAGGACAAGCGCACGCCGAACGAGGTCCAGAGGGACACCGTTTCACCGAGAGTGAGGAGGGCGGGAGCTTGCGTCATGCGATCAATAGGGCAAACCCTGTGCCAGCATGAAAAAGCTCTTTGAAATCAAGCACTTGGCGTGCTTTTCGCCTGTAAGTGCTTGTACAGGCCCTGCCAAAGGGGCCCAAACCCCTGTTTTTGTCGCCGTTTTGCGACCGTTTGCCCCGGTCGGTCGCAAAAATCCATATGAATCAAAGACTTATTCTTGTCGCTCTTCGGCGACATCGTCGCCGGAGCCCGGTTCGTTCTTGAAGTGGCCGGGCGTCAACGCATGCTTCTGCAGCAGCCGGTAGAACTCGGTGCGGTTGCGCTGGGCCAGGCGGGCGGCATCGGCCACATTGCCGTCCGTCATCTTGAGCAGATCCACCAGGTACTCGCGCTCGAAGCGTTGGCGCGCCTCGGAAAAGCTCAGCACCTGGGCCGACGGCGTGCGCAGCGCCCGCTGCACTAACCCCAGAGGCACCAGCGGCGTGGTGGACAGGGCGCAGGCCTGCTCGACCACGTTGAACAGCTGGCGCACGTTGCCGGGCCAGGCCGCGGCGGTGAGGGCCTTGAGGGCTTCCGGCGAAAAGCCAGACAAGCGCTTGTCGTACTTCTTGGCCAGGCTGTCCAGGAAGTGGTTGGCCAGCAGGGGGATGTCCTCCCGCCGATCCGCCAGGGTGGGCAACGACAGGGTGACCACGTTGAGCCGGTAGTACAGATCCTCGCGGAACTGGCCGGCGGCCATGGCGGTCTCCAGGTCGCGGTGGGTGGCCGAGATGATGCGCACGTTGACGGGCACCGACTGGCTGGAGCCCACGGGCCGCACGGCGCGCTCCTGCAGCACGCGCAGCAGCTTGACCTGCAGCGCGGGCGGCATGTCGCCGATCTCGTCGAGCAGCAGCGTGCCGCCGTCGGCGGCCTGGAACAGGCCCTTGTGGTTGCTCACCGCGTCGGTGAAGGCGCCCTTCATGTGGCCGAAGAGTTCGGACTCCAGCAGCGCCTCGGGGATGGCGCCGCAGTTGACGGCGACGAAGGGCCGCGAGGCGCGCGGGCTGGCCTTGTGGATGGCGCGCGCCAGCATCTCCTTGCCGGTGCCGCTGTCGCCCAGCAGCAGCACGCTGGCGTCCGACTGGGCCACCATGTGCGCTTCGGCCAGCACGTCGGCCATGCGGTTGGAGCGGCTCACGATGTCGGAGCGCCAGGCCTCGTTGGTGCGGCTCTGCGTGGTGGCGGGTGCGCTCAGCGCCAGGGCCTGCTGGATCTTCTCGATCAGCTCCTTGCCGTCGTAGGGCTTGGTCAGGTAGGTGAAGACCCCGCGCGCCGTGGCCTCGACGGCGTCGGGAATGGTGCCGTGGGCCGTCAGCAGGATGACGGGGAGCGAGGGATGGCGCGCCCGTACCTCGTCGAACAGCGCCAGCCCGTCGCGGCCCGGCAGCTGCACATCGCTGAGCACCAGCTGCGGCCGGTGCATCTCCAGCTTGGCGAGCGCGGCTTCGGCCGACGGCACGGCCGTGATCTCGTAGCCCGCCGCCTGCAGCCGCAGCGACAGCAGCCGCAGCATGTCCGCATCGTCGTCCACCACCAGGATGTGGGGTTTGGCACGGGTCTCTGAGGGCTTGGATGCGGCGGGCATGGCAGGTGGCGGTGGCGGGATTTCAGGGGGCCGGCGGGACCACGGACTTGCCGTTGGCCGGGCCGCCGGGGCGGGCATTCAGGCTGCGCTCGATGGCGCGCATGGCCTCCAGCCGCTCGTTCAGCTGATCGTTGCGGCGCTGTGCGTCGCGAACCTGGTTGTTCTGCCGGTCGATCTGGTCTTCCAGGCGGCGCTGCTGCAGGTAGCGGTTCTCCAGCAGGCGGGCGAAGGACTGCACCAGCGGCGCGTTGTCCTTCTGGGCCAGCGCGCGCTGCACCAGACCCAGTGCGCGCGCCGTGTCGGCGGGCAGGCGGGTCTGGCCCAGGGCCAGGGCCAGCTCCAGCTGCTGCTGGGCGGACTCCTCCTGTCGGGGCGTGAGCCGGGCGATCTCGGCCGCCAGCGCAGGCGGCGCGAGCGCAGCCACCTGGTCGGAATAGACGAGCAGGTGCTTGACCAGCGAGGGCCGGGGTGCGGCGGCGGCAGGGGTGTCGGCGGACGCGGCTGGTGCGGCGTCTTCGGGCTCCTTGTCGTCCACAACAGGCGGCGCAGGGGTCGGTGCCGGCGCAGGCGTGGCCACCACCGGGACGGGGGCGGGCACCTGCAGGCTGGTGTCGGTGCCGCAGCCTGCCAGCACGGCGGCCAGGGCCAGCACGGCGGCAGGCACAAACGCACCACGGGCCGGCAGCGGGCAGGCGGAAACGGGCGCGGAGCGCGGCGAGCGAAGACTAGGCAGCATGGGGTAACTCGATGCGGAAGGGGGTGCCCGGCCCGTTGGTCACCAGTTCCACCCGGCCGCCATGGGCGCTGAGGTATTCCTGGACGATCGACAGGCCGATGCCCGTACCGCGCGCTGCGTCCTCGGGTTGGCGCACGCCGCGGTAGAAGGGTTCGAAAATGCGGGATCGGTCATTTTCATCGACTCCCGGCCCCTGGTCGATGAAGTCGACCCGAATGCGGTCGGTCAGGTGTGACAAAACAATGCGAATCGTACCGCCCGGCGGGGAAAAACGGATCGCGTTGGACAGCAGGTTGCCCACGGCGGAGGCCATCTTCTCCGCGTCCAGCTGCAGTACGGCGGGCTTGCCCTCGACGAGCACGTCCAGCTTGCGGGCCTGCCACTGCAGGCGCTGGGCTTCGACCTGCGCTTCCAGCAGCGCCAACAGGTCGGTGGGCGTGCGGCGCAACTGGCGGGCCTCGAACGCCGCGGCGTTGAAGCTCAGCAAGGCCTCGATCTCGCTTTGCAGCAGCAATGTGTTCTGGTGCAGGATGTTCACCACCTCGCGCTGGCCGCCCGACAGCTCGCCCGTCACGCCGTCCTGCAGCAGGGCGACGCCCTCGCGCATGGACGCCAGCGGTGTCTTCAGCTCGTGCGAGACGTGGCGCAGAAAGCGCGCCTTGTCCGAGTCCAGCTCCAGCAGGCGCACGCGCAGCCATTCGAGCTGCTGGCCCACGCGCCGGATGTCCACCGGCCCGGCGATATCCACGGGCTGCGCGAAGTCGTTCTCGCCCAGGAGGCGGATGGCGCTTTCCAGCCGCTTGAAGGGCCGGGCCAGCCAGATGCCCAGCAGCAGCGCCAGGGCCAGCGCCAGCACGATCACGCCGACCACCTGGTGCGTCACCTCGCGGCGGCTGGCCTCGATCTTGTCCTGCAGCGTGTTGCTGCGGCGGGTGTTGATGTCCTGGACCTCCTGCGCGATGACGGCGTTGAGCCCGTCGATCTCCAGGAACATCGCGGCGACGGAGCGCTCGTTTTCCAGCGACAGGGCCGAAGGCCCGTCCACCAGTTCGGCCACCGCCGCCAGATGGGTGCGCCACTGCGCCGCCTGCTCGTGCGGCAGGCCGTTGGCCTCCAGGCGCTGCAGGATGTCTTGTGCCTCGCGGGCGCCTTCGTCGAAGCGGCGGCGCAGCTGGGCGTCGGCCAGCACCAGCGATTGCCGTGCCGCGCGCTCCAGGGTCTGGCTGCGGGCATTGAGCTGCTGGGCCGAGGTGTTGAGCTGGATGGCCTCGGCGGCGCCGCGCCGGCTCTGCACCATGAGCTGCTCGAGCGTGAAGATGGCACGCAGCGAGCTGGCGCCCAGCAGCCCCGCGATGAGCAGGAAGGCCAGCAGCAGCAATTGCTGGAAGGACAGGCCGCTGAGCGCGGCGACTTTGGCTTGCTTGTGGAAGCGGGACATGTCGGATGCCGTGCCGGGGCTGCCCGGGTCAGGCCGCTGCCAGGGCCGATTCGGCCGTGCGCACTTCGCCGCGCAGCGTGTAGGCCTTGGCTTCGGTGATGGTCACTTCGACCATCTGGCCGACCAGGCGCGGCTGGCCGACGAAGTTGACCACGCGGTTGCACTCGGTGCGGCCCATCAGCTCGGTGGCGTCGCGCTTGGAGGCGCCTTCCACCAGGATGCGCTGCACCGTGCCCACGCGGCTGTCGCTGATCGACTTGATGTTGCCGTTGATGACGGCCTGCAGCTCCTGCAGGCGGCGCAGCTTCACGTCGTGCGGCGTGTCGTCGTGCAGGCCGGCGGCGGGCGTGCCGGGGCGGGGGCTGAAGATGAAGCTGAAGCTGTTGTCGAAATGGATATCGTCGATGAGCTTCATCATCTTGCGGAAGTCGTCCTCGGTCTCGCCGGGGAATCCCACGATGAAATCGCTGCTCATCGCCAGGTCGGGGCGGATGGCACGCAGCTTGCGCACCGTACTCTTGTATTCCATGGCCGTGTAGCCGCGCTTCATGGCCATCAGGATGCGGTCCGAGCCGTGCTGTACGGGCAGGTGCAGGTGGCTTACCAGCTTGGGGATGCGCGCGTACGCCTCGATCAGGCGCGGCGTGAACTCGTTGGGGTGGCTGGTGGTGTAGCGGATGCGTTCGATGCCCGGAATATCGGCCACGTATTCCAGCAGCAGGGCGAAGTCGGCCACCTCGGCCGTACCGCCCATCTTGCCCAGGTAGGCGTTCACGTTCTGCCCCAGGAGCGTGATCTCCTTCACGCCCTGGTCCGCCAGGCCCGCCACTTCCACCAGCACATCGTCGAACGGACGGCTCACCTCTTCGCCGCGCGTGTAGGGCACCACGCAGTAGCTGCAATATTTGCTGCAGCCTTCCATGATCGAGACGAAGGCGCTGGCGCCCTCGACGCGCGCGGGCGGCAGATGGTCGAACTTCTCGATCTCGGGGAAGCTGATGTCCACCTGGGGCTTCTGCAGGCGCTCGCGCTGGTTCAGCAGCTCGGGCAGGCGGTGCAGGGTCTGCGGGCCGAACACCACGTCCACGTAAGGCGCGCGCTTGATGATCTCGGCGCCTTCCTGGCTCGCCACGCATCCGCCCACGCCGATCTTCACGCCGCGTGCCTTCAGGTGCTTGAAGCGCCCGAGGTCGCTGAACACCTTCTCTTGCGCCTTCTCGCGCACCGAGCAGGTGTTGAACAGGATGAGGTCGGCTTCTTCGGCGTTCTGGGTCGGCTCATAGCCTTGGGCGGCGTTGAGCACATCGGCCATCTTGTCCGAGTCGTACTCGTTCATCTGGCAGCCGAAGGTTTTGATGAAGACTTTCTTGGGCATGGCGTTCTCGGGCGAATGCGTTGCGTTGCGGCGCAGCGCGTCACAGAAAAGGAAACGGAAGGGCAGCAATGGGCGCGGCCGCGCGCCGGACGGCGCTCACCGCAGGTTCGGCTTGTCCGATTCCGTCTTGAAGTTGAATTCGATGGTGTCGTCGCCTGCGCGCTTGGCGGCGGCTTCGCTGCTGTTGAGCACCCAGGCGGTGAGCAGCATGCCGGTGCTGGCCTCCAGCACATAGTTCACCCGCAGGCGCTGGCCGGCCATGGTGTGCAGCGCCAGCAGGTGGTTGTCCGCGCTGAAGAGGCGCATGCCCGGCGCCATGCGCACGGCCTTGCCGTTGAGTTGCGCCTGCACGATGTCGGTGATGACGAGCGTGCCGCGCAGCGCTGCGGGCGGAAAGTTGCGCTGCGTGGTGCCGGCCTGCGGCGCCACCGTCTGGGCGGTGGCCGGCAGGGCGGTTGCGAGCGCGAGCAGCGCGGCAGCGCAGCAGGCCAGGGGCCCATTGCGGCGATGGAGAGCGTGGAGCGAGCAGCGTTGCATGGTGTGTATCCAGGGGCTGAAGGCGCGATTCTAAGGAGGCCGGCCGGATGCGCCCGGCCACGGAGCCGTTGCCGCACTCCCCCTGTTCGCTATTAAAATAATAGCTTGACGCGCTTGTCTATCAAGCGCTGGGGCCGCTTTTGACCATAGATCAGGTGGCGGCGGAGTCTGGGGCAGACACATGAGGCGATGGTCCCAAGAAAAAACCCACAGTGCGTGAACACTGTGGGTTTTCTTTGTCTGGTGGTCGTAGGTGGACTTGAACCACCGACATCAGCATTATGAATGCTGCGCTCTAACCAACTGAGCTATACGACCGTAAGACAGAAATTATAGAACAAAAAATCACTGGTGGGTGAAAGTGGCCGGCCGCTTGTTCACGAACGCGTCCATGCCTTCCTTCTGGTCCTGGGTGGCGAACAGCGCGTGGAACAGGCGGCGCTCGAACATCACGCCGTCGCTCAGGCTGCCCTCGAAGGCGCGGTTGACCGACTCCTTGGCCGCCATGACGGCGATCTGCGAGAAGCCGGCGATGGTGATGGCGGCGCCCAGGGCTTCGTCCATCAGCTTGTCGTACGGCACGACGCGGCTGACCAGCCCGGCGTGCTCGGCCTCTGCCGCATCCATCATGCGGCCGGTGAGCGCCATGTCCATGGCCTTGGACTTGCCCACGGCGCGCGGCAGGCGCTGCGTGCCGCCGGCCCCGGGGATCACCCCGAGCTTGATCTCGGGCTGGCCAAACCTGGCGTTGTCCGCCGCGATGATGAAGTCGCACATCATCGCCAGCTCGCAGCCGCCGCCCAGCGCGAAGCCGCTCACGGCGGCGATGACAGGCTTGCGGATGCTGCGGATCTGCTCCCAGTTGCGCGTGATGTAGTCGCCCTTGTAGGCATCGGCGAAGCTGTACTTGGCCATGGCCCCGATGTCGGCACCCGCTGCAAAAGCCTTCTCGCTGCCGGTGAGGATGACGCAGCCGATGCGCTCGTCCGCGTCGAACGCCCGCAGGGCCTCGCCCAGCTCGTTCATGAGCTGGTCGTTCAGCGCGTTCAGCTGCTTGGGGCGGTTGAGGGTGATGATGCCGACTTTGTCCGCTTCGGTGCGGACCTCGATGACTTCATAGGCCACGGGTGTCTCCTGGTGTTGTTGGGGATAGCAACGACTATAAGCCGCCACCGCGGCGCCCGCAGGCCCCGGTCAGGTGCTTGACAGCCAGCGCTCGGCCAGGGCCGTGTCCGCCAGCGACAGCCGCACCGTATCGGCCGCCGCACCCGCCGGCGTCTGCAGCGCCAGCGGCAGTCGCAGCAGCCGCCGGTCGCGCGCCACCAGGGCGGTCACCTGGGTGGCGCTGCCAGCGTACAGCGGCAGGTCTTCCAGCTTGCTCAGGCGCCAGGCCTCGCCCGGGGTCTCGATGCCCAGCCATTCGTCGCCCGCCATGAAGCCGGCCTGCTCGGCCAAACCGCCACGCAGCACGGCCTTGATCTGCACCGAGGCGCCTTCGCCCACGCGCAGGCCCAGGCGCTGCGCCCATTGCGGAGCGTCCGCCTGCAGCGTGACGCCGTGCGCGGCCAGCAGCTCGGCTAGGGGCAGGTCGTCGGTGCCGTGCGCCCACTGCGCGATCTCGCGCGACCAGTCGCGGCCGGACAGCGCCTGTAGCACGCGCAGCAGCTCGGCCTGCGTGACCGGACCCACGCCCGAGGCCGCACCCGTGCGCTCCCACAAGGCGCGCATCACGTCGTCCAGCGAGGTCTGGCCTTCGCGGCGCAGCGCGAGGTCCAGGCAGAGGGCCACCAGAGCGCCCTTGGTGTAGTAGCTCACCGTGGCATTCGCCGTGTTCTCGTCCTGGCGGTAGTACTTCACCCAGGCGTCGAAGCTGGCCTGCGCCACCGACTGCACATGCCGCCCCGGCGTCTGCAGCACCTGGTTGATGGTCTTGGTGACCAGGCGCAGGTAGCTGCCGTTGTCCAGCAGGCCGCAGCGGCGCAGCAGCAGGTCGTCGTAGTAGCTGGTGAAGCCTTCGAAGAACCACAGCAGCTCGGTGTAGTTCTCGCGCGTGTAGTCGTAGCTGGCCAGCTCGGCGGGGCGCAGGCGCTTGACGTTCCAGGTGTGGAAGTATTCGTGGCTGATCAGCCCCAGCAGCGTGGTGTAGCCGTCGGGTGCGCGGGCCTCGCCCACGCGGGGCAGGTCGCGCCGGCCGCAGATCAGGGCGGTGGAGTTGCGGTGCTCCAGGCCCCCGTAGCCGTCGTCCACCACGTTCAGCAGAAAGAGGTAGTTGGCATGCGGCGGCTTGCCCGCACCGTGCCAGAAGCGGATCTGCGCCTCGCAGATGCGGCGCGTGTCGGCCTGTAGCCGGGTGCCGTCGAAGGAGGGGGCCGCACCGGCCACCACCAGGCGGTGGGGCACGCCGCAGGCCGTGAAGCGCACGCTCCAGAAGGCGCCCATCTCCACCGGGCAGTCCACCAGCTCGTCGTAGCTTTCGGCGCGGTAGGTGCCGAAGCCGGCGCGGTTCGTCTTCTCCGCCGCCAGGCCGGTGGCCACCGACCAGCCGTTGGTGGCCGGCGTGCGCACGATCTCCAGCAGGTGGGCTTCGTCCTCGCGCCCGTGCACGCGCAGGCACAGGCTGGTGCCGTTGAAGAAGCCGCGGGCCGCATCCAGCCAGGCCGTGCGCACGGAGTTGTCGTAGGCCGCCACCTGGTAGGTGAGCACCAGCGGCTGGCCCTTGCGGCACTGCGCCTGCCAGCGGTGCTTGTCGAGCTGGGCCAGCGGCACGGGGGCGCCGTCCTGCTGCGCCTGCAGCCCCAGCAGGTTCTTGGAGAACTCCCGTACCAGGTAGCTGCCCGGAATCCACACCGGCAGCGAGACCTCCTGGCGCGCCGCGGGGGCCGGGATCGTCAGGGTCACCGAGAACAGATGGGCATGCAGGTCCGCCGGCTCGATGCGGTAATGGACCGGGGAAGGGGCTGTGGCGGAGCGCAGGGAGGACATGGCGGCAAGGGCGGCAGAGCGTGGCGGTGCGGGAGCCGGCGCGGCGGCCGGCGGGGCCGGGAGAAGAGGGCGGCGCTGCGGCGGCCCTTACGCCGGCCGCCGTGCCATACCCGTCAGTTGGTGCCGGCGGACGAGGCCAGGCGCTTTTCGACTTCCTGCGCGCCGATGGCGCCGGGCACGCGGGAGCCGTCGGCGAAGATCAGCGTGGGCGTGCCGGTGATCTTGTGCTTCTTGCCGAAGGCCAGGTTGCGCTGCAGGGCTGCGGTATCGCAGCTGGCCGCCGCCGGTGTCTTGTCGCGCAGCATCTGGTCATGCCACGCGGCCACGCGGTCCTTGGCGCACCAGATGTTGCGCGACTTCTCGGCCGAGTCCGGGCTGAGGATGGGGTAGAGGAACAGGTAGACCGTGACGTTGTCCACGTTCAGCATGTCCTTCTCGAAGCGCTTGCAGTAGCCGCAGTTGGGATCTTCGAAGACGGCGAGCTTGCGCTTGCCGTCGCCGCGCACGATGGTGAACGCATCCTTCAGCGGCAGCGCGGAGAAGTCCACCGCACTCAGCTTGTTGATGCGGTCCTCGGTCAGGTTGCGGCGCGCCTGCGTGTCGATCAGCTCGCCCTGGATCAGGTAGTTGCCCTTGGCATCGGTGTAGAACACGTCGGTGCCCACGCGCACCTCGTACAGGCCCTTCATGGGCGTGGCCTGCACTTCGTCGATCTTCTCCAGCTGGGGAATGCGCTCAGCCAGCGACTTGCGGATGGCGGCTTCCTGGGCATGGGCGCTCAGGCCCAGCACCAGCGCGGCGCCGGCCAGCAGGGAGGGGAGGAGCTTCTTGGTGTACGTGTTCACTCGGTCGGTCCAGTCTTCTTCACTTCAAAGTGCGGGCGCGGTCAGCGCACGCCCATGGCCCGGCGGGCCACCCAATCCTTGAATGGGCCGCTGAGGTCGAATCCCTTCATGCCCCAGTTGCGCAGCGACTGCAGCGCGCCTTCGCGCCGCATGAACAGCTGCTGCAGCCCGTCCATCGTCATTCCCAGCGGCAGCAGAGCTGCCTTGCGTTCGCGCTCGTACTGCCGCAGCAGCCGCAGATCGCCGATGCTGCGCCAGTAGTCGCGCTCGCGCAGCGACCGGGCCAGCGCCTGGGCATCGGCCAAGCCGATGTTCAGTCCCTGGCCGGCCAGCGGGTGCACGTTGTGCGCTGCGTCGCCGGCCAGCACCCAGGTCCGCTGCGGGCCCTTGGCGGGCTGCTCGGCCATGGCGCCGCACCAGCGGCGCGCCGTGGCCTGCTGCAAGGACCAGCAGGCGCGTTCGCCCTGCACCTCCAGCCGGCCCAGCGCATTCTGGCTGGCCTCCTGCAGGCGCTGCGCGAACGCATCGGCATCCAGCGCCATGCTCTGCGGAGCGCTTTCCTGGGAGACTGACCACACCACGGCCACGGAGTTCCCTTCGGCGCCGCCGAGGGGCAAGAACGCCAGGATGCCGTCCGGCAGAAACCACTGCCGGGCGATCTGTCCGTGAGGCAGTTCGCAGACCAGCCGGGTTGCGATGGCGTGCTGTCCGTAAGGCGTGACATCGAACTCCACGCCGAACTCTTCGCGCGTGCGGCTGGCGCGGCCTTCGCACACCACCGTCAGCGCGGCGGGCACGGGCGCGTCGACCACCTCCACCTGGGGCTGGAAGCGCACCGCGTCGGCCAGGCGCGACTCCAGCGCCGGCACGTCGACGATCCAGGCCAGGGCCTCGGCATCCTGCCGGCCGGCGTCGAACGTCACCGCGCCATCCTGGTCGCCGTGGACTTCCATGCGAAGAACAGCGGTGGCGTGGTCCGCGTCGGGCCACGCCCGCACGGATTGCAGAAGATCCCGCGAGGCCGCGTTGAGCGCGTAGGCCCGCACGTCGGGCGCGGCCGACGGGGACTGCGCCCGGGGGCCGGCCACCAGGGCGACCCGCAGCCGCTCGCGGGCCAGCAAAAGCGCCAGGGTGCGGCCCACCACACCGGCACCGCGGATACATACATCAAAGGTTTGCGCCATGGCGGGATTGTAGAAGCGGGGTGGCGGGCCCACAGGCGGGCACAATCGCGGGTTCGGCGAGCAGGGACGGCGCTCCTTTCCTGCGTTCGCCGGCCTGCGCCTGCTTTCGTTTTCTCCGAGGATTTCCGCGTGACCTTCCGCTCCGACCACGACCTTGCCGGCACGATCGCCCGCCTGTTCATCCACCCGGTGAAGTCGTGCGCAGGCATCGAGGTGCAGGAGGCCGTGCTGACCGAGGCCGGCCTGGATCTGGACCGCGCCTGGATGGTGGTCGACGCCGAGGGCGTGTTCCTGACCCAGCGCGCGCATCCGCGCATGGCCCTGGTGCGGCCCCAGCTGCGCAGCGACGACCTGGTGCTGCGCGCGCCCGGCATGCTGGCGCTGCACCTGTCGCTGGACCGGGTGGAGGGCCCCGCCCAGGCCCGCGTATGGGACGACGTGGTGCCCGCCTGGGACATGGGCCCTCTGGTGGCGCAGTGGTTCTCCGACTTCCTGGGCCAGCCCTGCCGCCTGGTGCGTTTCGATCCGGCGGTGCGGCGCCTGTCCAGCCCCGCATGGACCGGCGGCCTGGAGGTGCCCAACCAGTTCTCCGACGGGTTTCCGCTGCTGGTGGCCAGCCAGGGCTCGATTGATGGGCTCAACGCCCGGCTGCAGGCCGCCGGCCATGCGCCCGTGGGCATCGAGCGCTTTCGCCCGAACGTGGTGCTCGCCGGCGTGGACGAGCACGACGAGGACCGCATCGACACCCTGTACATCGGCGTGGAGGGCGGAGAGGTGCAGCTGCAGCACGTCAAGCCCTGCGCGCGCTGCCCCATTCCCGACATCGACCCGGCCACGGCCGAGAGCACGCCTGTGGTGGGCGACACCCTGCGCACCTACCGCCAGGACCGTCGGCTGGACGGCGCCATCACCTTCGGCATGAACGCCATCGTGCGCGAAGGCGCCGGCCGGGTGCTGCGCTTGGGGCAGCCCGTCGCGGCCGACCTGCGCTTCGAGTAGCCCGCGTGCCGGCCCTTTCCGGCGAGCCACGTAAAATCGCCGGTTTTCCCCGAATCCTGAAAGCCCTGCCATGAGCCTGAAATGCGGCATCGTGGGCCTGCCCAACGTCGGCAAGTCCACCCTCTTCAACGCCCTCACCAAGGCCGGCATTGCCGCCGAGAACTACCCCTTCTGCACCATCGAGCCCAACACCGGTGTGGTCGAGGTGCCGGATCCCCGCCTGCAGCAGCTGGCCGACATCATCACGCCCGAGCGCATCGTGCCGGCCATCGTCGAGTTCGTGGACATCGCCGGCCTGGTGGCGGGCGCCAGCAAGGGCGAAGGCCTGGGCAACCAGTTCCTGGCCCACATCCGCGAGACGGACGCCATCGTGAACGTGGTGCGCTGCTTCGAAGACCCCAACGTGATCCACGTGGCCAACAAGGTCGACCCGATCGCCGACATCGAAGTGATCCAGACCGAACTGTGCCTGGCCGATCTGGCCACGGTGGAGAAGGCGCTCAACCGCTACAGCAAGGCGGCCAAGTCGGGCAACGACAAGGACGCCGCCAAGATCGTTTCGCTGCTCACGCCCATCCAGGCTGCGCTCGACCAGGGCAAGCCCGCACGCATCGTGCCGGTGTCCAAGGAAGACGCGCCCCTGCTCAAGCAGTTCTGCCTGATCACCGCCAAGCCGGCGATGTTCGTGGGCAACGTGAGCGAGGACGGCTTCGAGAACAACCCGCTGCTCGACAGCCTGAAGGCCTATGCCGAGGCGCAAGGCGCGCCGGTCGTGGCCATCTGCGCCAAGATCGAAGCCGAGATGTCGGAGATGAGCGACGAGGACCGCGACATGTTCCTGCAGGAGCTGGGCCTGCAGGAGCCGGGCCTGAACCGCCTGATCCGCGCCGGCTTCAAGCTGCTGGGCCTGCAGACCTACTTCACCGCCGGCGTGAAGGAAGTGCGCGCCTGGACGGTGCCCGTGGGGGCCACGGCGCCGCAGGCGGCCGGCGTGATCCACGGCGACTTCGAGCGCGGCTTCATCCGCGCACAGACCATCGCGTTCGACGACTTCATCCACTACAAGGGCGAGCAGGCCGCCAAGGATGCGGGCAAGATGCGCGCCGAAGGCAAGGAATACGTGGTGAAGGACGGCGACGTGCTGAACTTCCTGTTCAACGTCTGACCGCCCGGCCCGCCCCGCGCCATGGGCTGCGGGGTTTGGTTGCGATGACCCTGCCGGCCCCGTGCCCGCAGGGTTTTTTGATGGCGTCGTGCCTTTGCCGCGTTGGCGGCCCTGGCGACGGCGGCGGGGTGGCGATGGTGATGGCGTGACTGCATAAGGAGTGAATGGCGATGCATGCGGAATACAAGGTGCCAGGCGGCAAGCTCGTGGTGGTCGATCTGGAGGTGGTGGACGGCCGCATCGTGCAGGCGCAGTTGAGTGGCGACTTCTTCCTAGAGCCGCCCGAGGCGCTGGCGTGCATGGACGCGGCGCTGACCGGGCTGCCGGCCGACGCCGACGAGGGCCGCATCGCCCAGGCGATTGCGCAGGCGCTGCCGGAGGGTGCCGAGATGTTCGGGCTGTCGCCCGAGGCGGTGGCCGTGGTGGTGCGGAGGGCCCTGGCATGAGCGACGCGACGCCGACCGCCTCCGCACCCGCCGAGCGGGACGCCCGCTGGGCAGCCCAGCCCTGGCAGCTGATCCAGGGGCCTGCCCAGCCTGCCGCCGTGCACATGGCGCTGGACGAAGTCATCACGCAGCAGGTGAGCGCCGGCGAGCGGCCCGCCACGCTGCGCTTCTGGGAGTGGCAGGAAAGCGCGGTGGTGATCGGCCGCTTCCAGTCGCTGCGCAACGAAGTGGACGCCGAAGGCGCAGAACGCCACGGCATCCGCGTCGTGCGCCGCATTCGCGGCGGCGGCGCGATGTTCATCGAGCCGGGCAACACCATCACCTATTCGCTGAGCGTGCCGTCCACGCTGGTCGCGGGCATGTCGTTCCAGCAGTCGTACGAGTACCTGGATGCGTGGGTGATCCGCGCGCTGCGGGGGCTGGGCATCGATGCCTGGTACCAGCCGCTGAACGACATCACGAGCAGCGGCGGCAAGATCGGTGGCGCGGCCCAGGCGCGCAAGGGCCACGCGGTCCTGCACCACGTCACCATGGCCTACGACATCGATGCCGACAAGATGCTGGAGGTGCTGCGCATCGGCAAGGAAAAGCTCTCCGACAAGGGCACGACCAGTGCCAAGAAGCGCGTGGACCCCCTGCGCAGCCAGACCGGTCTGCCGCGCGAGAGCGTGGTCGCCGCGATGACCGCCGCCTTCGCCGCGCAGGCGCCGCTGGCGCCCGTGCCGCTGGACGAGCGCACGCTGCAGCAGGCCCGCACGCTGGCACAGGAACGTTTTGCGTCCGCCGAGTGGACGGCACTCGTCCCCTGAAGGTCCCGCCCATGCATCCCGGCATCCTCTACGCCATCCTCGCCTACGTCGCCTGGGGCGTGTTTCCCGTGTACTTCCACCAGGTGGCCGCCGTGCCGGCGATGGAGGTGGTGGCCCACCGCACGCTGTGGTCCATGGTCTTCGTCGCCGTGGTGCTGATGGCGCGCGGGCAGCTGGCTTGGGTGACGCAGCTGCGGCGCCAGCCGCGCGTGGTGGCGGCCTTCCTGCTGTCTGCGTTGCTGCTGTCGGCCAACTGGCTGATCTACGTCTGGGCCGTGCACAACCACCACGTGGTGGATGCCAGCCTGGGCTATTTCATCCTGCCCCTGGTCAATGTGGCCATGGGCTACGTGTTCTTGCACGAGCGGCCGCGCCGCGCGCAGTGGGTGGCGTTGGCTGTGGCCGCGGCGGGCGTGGTGTGGCTGGCGGTGCAGACGGGGAACGTGCCGTGGATCGCGCTGGCGTTGGCCGTCACCTTCGGCTTTTACGGCCTGCTGCGCAAGACGGCCGTGCTGGGCGCATTGGAAGGCCTGGCGCTCGAGACCGCGCTGCTGGCCCCGTTGGCCGTCGCATGGATGGCCTGGTGGACCTGGACCGGCCAGGCGGCCTGGCCGTCGGCGGATGCGGCCACGCTGGGGTGGCTGGCCGCGGCGGGGCCCGTGACCGCCGTGCCGCTGCTGCTGTTCGCCGCTGGAGCGCGGCGCATTCCGCTGGCCACCATGGGCGTGCTGCAGTACATCTCGCCCAGTCTGCAGTTCGCGTTGGGGATCTGGCTGTTTGGCGAGACGGTGGAGCCGGCGCGGTTGGCCGGCTTTGCGCTGATCTGGCTGGCCCTGGCACTGTACACGGCCGAGGGCGCGCTGCACCGCCGCCGCGCGTCCGCAGCGGCAGCGCAGGCCTTGGGGTGAAATCGGTCTCTGGCGCTTGATGGGTAAGCGCAAGCAGCTATCAAAAGATGAGTGTGCTTTCCAGGGCGTTGCGCCTTGGCCGGCCGCCCTCGTTCAGTGCGGCATGGCCCCGGGCCACAGGTAGAGCAGGGCGACCGTCATGGTCAGGTAGCGCAGGAACTTGCCAATGGCCATGTAGAGCACGCAGGGCCAGAACGGCAGCTTGAGCCAGCCGGCCACCGCGCACAGCGGATCGCCCACCACCGGCAGCCAGCTCATCAGGCACGCGCGCGGCCCGAAACGGCGCAGCCACGCCAGGGCCCGCACCTCGGTGTGGTGCCCCGCGGCATGGTCGACCACCTTGTGCGTGCCCAGGCCCATCCACCAGCTCAGCGCACCCCCCAGCGTATTGCCGGCGGTGGCCACCAGGATGGCCGGCCAGAACAGATGCGGACTGAGCTTGATCAGCCCGAACACCGCCGGCTCGGAGCCCAGGGGCAAGAGCGTGGCGGAGATGAACGCCACCACGAACACCGTGCTCAGGCCGAACTGGGGCAGGGCCAGCACGTCCATGAGTTGATTCATCCAGACTTCCATAGCTGAGCGCAGTGTAGTGCGCGCCTGGGCCGCTCTTCTGTAGCCCGGCACCCCGTGCGGCCGCCAGGGAGCGCGCCCGGTTGAGGCGCGTCAAAGCCCGGTCGTGGACAGGGCGGTAACCTCGGGTCAGGCGGGCGGCAAGGTCCGGGGCCGATCACGGCACGGGAGGTGCCGGACCGCAGCCGCGTCCGCACGCCACCAACACCACAGGACAGCTTGGGCACGCCGACCGGTGCACCGGGCGCCAGCCGGGGATGCGACCGATGAGTTTTGCCAAGTTGCGCCAGACGCTGCAGGCGTGGGGCCAGCCCCGCTTTGCCAGCACGGACGCGTTCGCCCTGAGCGAGGGGGTCACCGATTTCGACGAGTCCCTGCAGGTGCATGCCTCGCGCCTGCAGGCGGCCAAGGCCCTGGGCCTGGAGATGGGCGGGCCGCGCAGGCGCTGGGCGCCGGTCTGGCTGGCGGGGCTGTTCCTGCTGTGCCTGCTGGCCTTTCGGGCCTTCGGGGTGGTGGGGTGGGGCACCGTGGCCATCGCCGGTGCGATCGTGGCGCTGTCGGTGGCGGTGTTCGTGGGCGTGTTCCGGGCGGGGCGCCATGCGCCGTTCAGCGAGCGGCGCCTCAAGCTGCCCATCGTGGGCGTGGCCTGCGGCTGCCTGCTGCTGGTGTTCTACCTGGAGCCGGTCACGCAGATCCTGCTGGCGCCTTTTCTCTTCGTCACCCTGGCCTACGGGCTGCTGACGCTGTCGCGCCGGGCGGCGCTGGTGCTGTGCGCAGGCATCCTGGTCGGCTACGCGGCGGTGATGGGGCTGCACTACGGCGCGGCGCGCAATGCGGCGCTGCTGCGCCTGGAGGCCCTGCACTGGCTGGCACTGGCGCTGGCGATGCCGGCCTTCGTGCTGCTGATGGGCCGCGTGCGGCTGCTGCACCAGATGCTGCACCAGACCAGCCGCCAGATCCGCACCATCGAGGAGACCGCCCAGCGCGACGCCCTGGCCGGCTGCTACAACCGCCGCCATATCCTGGCCGTGCTGGAGGAGCAGAAGCAACTCGCGGACGAGAGCGGCATTCCGCTGTGCATGGCCGTGCTCGACCTGGACCATTTCAAGCGCATCAACGACGCCTGCGGCCACCTGGCGGGCGACGAGGTGCTGCGCACCTTCGCGCGGCTCGTGCAGCAGAACGTGCGTGCGGACGACATCCTGGGCCGCTACGGCGGCGAGGAGTTTCTATTGATCTTTCCGGGCACGCCGCTGCTGGTGGCGCTCAACACCTGCGAACGCGTGCGGGCCCAGGTGGAGTCGCATGCCTGGGAGGGCCCACTGCCAGGGCGGGTGACGGTGTCGACGGGCGTGACGCAGTACGTGCTGGGCGAATCGGTGATGGAGTTCTTCGCGCGCGCAGACACGGCGATGTACCTGGCCAAGGAAGGCGGGCGCAACCAGGTGGTGGTCGAGGAGCCCGTGGCCCGGGGCGCGGGCCTGCCTGCAGGCACCGATCCGCAGCGCTACGAGACCGGGTATTTCTGAGCGCCCGCGGGGCAGGCGCCGGCCCGCGGGCAGCGCCCGGCGGAACGTGCGGCATTTCAACTGCTGAAAATTTGAGCAGCTACAATCCTGCCTCCTTTTTCAGCACGCGCTGCCTTCCCCGCCCCATGCACATCGGCCATATTCCCTTGGCGAACCGTCTGTTCGTCGCCCCCATGGCGGGCGTCACGGACCGGCCTTTCCGCCAGCTGTGCAAGGCGCTGGGGGCGGGCTATGCGGTGAGCGAGATGGTCACCTCGCGCAAGGACCTGTGGAACAGCCTCAAGACCTCGCGCCGGGCCAACCACGAGGGCGAGCCGGGTCCCATCGCCGTGCAGATTGCCGGCACTGAGGCCGCGATGATGGCCGAGGCCGCGCTCTACAACATCGACCGCGGCGCCGAGATCATCGACATCAACATGGGCTGCCCGGCCAAGAAGGTCTGCAACAAGTGGGCGGGCTCCGCCCTGATGCAGAACGAGACGCTGGCCATCGAGATCGCCCGGGCGGTGGTGGAGGCCTGCGCGCCGCGCAACGTGCCGGTCACGCTCAAGATGCGCACCGGCTGGAGCCAGGACCACAAGAACGCCGTGCAGCTGGCGCGCGCCTTCGAGGGCTTGGGCATCCAGATGCTGACCGTGCACGGCCGCACGCGCGAACAAGGCTACAAGGGCCATGCCGAATACGACACCATCGCCGCCGTCAAGGCCGCGGTGGGCGTGCCGGTGGTGGCCAACGGCGACATCACCTCGCCGGAGAAAGCGAAGGCGGTCCTGGCCGCCACAGGTGCCGATGCGGTCATGATCGGCCGCGCGGCGCAGGGCCGTCCGTGGATCTTCCGCGAGATCGGCCACTACCTCGCCACCGGCGAGCACCTGGCGCCGCCCCTGGTGGCCGAGGTGCGCCGCCTGCTGCTCGACCACCTGCAGGACCACTACGGCCTGTACGGCGAGCTGACCGGCGTGCGCAGCGCGCGCAAGCACATCGCCTGGTATGTGCGGGCGCTGCCGGGCGGCGAGGATTTCAGGCAACACATCAACACGATAGAGGACTGCGCGGCCCAGTGGCAGGCGGTGGCGGATTACTTCGACGCGCTGGGCGCGGCGATGGACCGGCTGCCCGCTGCCAGCGACGCCGACGCGGACCCGAGGGAACGGATGCATGAGCAAGAAGCACATTGAGGAATGCGTGCGCGAAAACCTGCAGGGGTACTTTCGCGATCTGGGCGGCGAGGCGCCGGACGGCATGTACGACATGCTGGTTCGCCTGGTCGAGAAACCGCTGCTGGAAGTGGTGATGAGCCACGCCGACAACAACCAGTCCCGCGCCGCCGAATGGCTGGGCCTGAACCGCAACACGCTGCGCAAGAAGCTGGTCGAGCACAAGCTGCTGTGACCTGTTTGCTCTATAAGTAATAGCTGCTTGCGCTTGCTGTATAAGCGCTGCAGACCGATTTCATTCAAAACTCCACCACTGCCATGAACGCACTTCTTTCCGTCTCCGACAAGACCGGCATCGTCGAATTCGCCCAGGCGCTGCACGCCCTCGGCATCCGCCTGCTGTCCACCGGCGGCACCGCCAAGCTGCTGGCCGACAAGGGCCTGCCCGTCACCGAAGTGGCCGAGGTCACGCAGTTCCCCGAGATGCTCGACGGCCGCGTGAAGACGCTGCACCCCAAGGTGCACGGCGGCCTGCTGGCCCGCCGCGAGCTGCCCGAGCACATGGCCGCGCTCCAGGAACACGGCATCGACACCATCGACCTGCTGGTGGTGAACCTCTACCCGTTCGAAGCCACGGTCGCCAAGGCGGGCTGCACGCTGGCTGACGCCATCGAGAACATCGACATCGGCGGCCCGGCCATGGTGCGCAGCGCCGCCAAGAACTGGAAGGACGTGGGCGTGGTGACGTCTGCCGACCAGTACGACGCCGTGCTGGGCGAGCTGAAGGCCGGCGGCAAGCTGTCCGACAAGCTGCGTTTCGCGCTGTCGGTGGCCGCGTTCAACCGCATCGCCCAGTACGACGGCGCGATCAGCGACTACCTCTCGTCCGTCACGTTCGAGGCCGAGAAGCTGTCGGAAGAGTACGTGCCCACGCGCAACCCCTTCCCCGGCCAGAGCAACGGCCAGTTCATCAAGGTGCAGGACCTGCGCTACGGCGAGAACAGCCACCAGCAGGCCGCGCTGTACCGTGACCTGTACCCCGCACCCGGTTCCATCGTCACGGGCGAGCAGCTGCAGGGCAAGGAACTCTCGTACAACAACATCGCCGATGCCGATGCCGCCTGGGAATGCGTCAAGAGCTTCGACGCCGCTGCCTGCGTGATCGTCAAGCACGCCAACCCCTGCGGCGTGGCGGTGGGCCTGGACGCGGCCGATGCCTACGGCAAGGCCTTCCAGACCGACCCCACCAGCGCCTTCGGCGGCATCATCGCCTTCAACCGCCCGGTGGACGCAGCGGCCGCGCAGCTGGTGGTCAAGCAGTTCGTCGAAGTGCTGATGGCGCCGTCGTTCACGCCCGAGGCGCTGGAAATCTTCAAGCCCAAGACCAATGTGCGCCTGCTGCAGATCGCGCTGCCCGACCACCAGGGCACGACGGCCTGGAGCCGTGGCCGCAACGCCATGGACGCCAAGCGCATCGGCTCCGGCATGCTGCTGCAGACGGCCGACAACCACGAGCTGTCGCTGATGGACCTGAAGGTCGTCACGAAGAAGCAGCCCACGCTCGAAGAAATGGAAGACCTGCTCTTCGCCTGGAAGGTCGCCAAGTACGTGAAGAGCAACGCCATCGTCTTCTGCAAGGGCGGCATGACCATGGGTGTGGGCGCCGGCCAGATGAGCCGCCTCGATTCGGCCCGCATCGCCAGCATCAAGGCCGAGCACGCCAAGCTGTCGCTGCAGGGCACGGTGGTGGCCAGCGACGCGTTCTTCCCGTTCCGCGACGGCCTGGACGTGGTGGTGGATGCCGGTGCGACCTGCGTGATCCAGCCCGGCGGCTCCATGCGCGACCAGGAAGTCATTGACGCCGCGAACGAGCGCGGCGTAGCCATGGTGTTCAGCGGCGTGCGCCACTTCCGCCACTGATCCCGTGCCACTGCGCGACGATCACGACGACGACACGCCGCCGGAGCGCCCCCGCTGGATCGCGTGGGCGTTGGCGCTGTGCGTGGTGCTGGTCGTCCTCGGGGTGATGAATGTGGGCTGGCGCACGCTGGGGGCTGGCGCGCCCTTGGCGCCGCTGTCGGTGGCCGGTGCGGATGCTGCGCCCGCGCAGTCCGAGGGACTGGGCCGGGTGCAGGCCTCCGATTGCCTGCGCTGCCACGGCATGGACCGGCACTACGTGGGGCCGTCGTTCCGGCAGATCGCGGGCCGCTACGCCGGCCAGCCCGAGGCCGCCGACCACCTGGCGCGCAAGATCCGCGAGGGCAGCGTCGGCACCTGGGGCCGCGTCGTGATGCCCCGCCACCCGCACATCACCGAGCCGCAGGCGCTGCAGATGGCGCAGTGGCTGCTCTCGCTGCCGCCGGCCGAGCCGGAATCGCCCCTGGGCGGCGGCAGTGCAGCAACGCCGGGCTGAGCCGGGTGCTGCCGCCGGCTGGGCTCATCGCCGGCGGTGCGGGCGAAGGGCAGGGCAGCCGATGGGCAGTCAAATAGGCCGCTAGCGCCCGCCCAGTGGGCGCTGGCAGCTCTTACTTTGAGAGCGTCTTGAACACGTCGCCGGCGATGGCCACCGTTTCCTCGATGTCCGCGGCCGTGTGCGCAGCGCTCACGAAACCGGCCTCGTACAGCGCGGGCGCGATGTAGACGCCGCGGTCGAGCAGACCGTGGAACAGCGCATTGAAGCGTGCGCCGTCGGTCGCCAGCACCTGCGGGTAGTTCTGCGGCAGCTGGGGCAGCAGGAAGAAGCCGAACATGCCGCCTTCGCTGTCGGCGCTGAACGGGAGGCCTGCGGCGGCCGCGGCCTGCGACAGCCCGCCCGTCAGCGCGCGGGTGCGCTCGGCCAGTGCCTCGTAGAAGCCGGGGCGGCTGATCTCGCGCAGCGTCGCCAAACCGCAGGCCGTGGCCACCGGATTGCCCGACAGCGTGCCGGCCTGGTAGACGGGACCCAGCGGCGCCAGCTGCTCCATGATGGCCCGCGGGCCGCCGAAGGCCGCCAGCGGCATGCCGCCGCCGATGACCTTGCCGAGCACCGTGAGGTCGGGCTGGAAGCCGGGGATGGCTTTCGCATAGACGCTCTGCGCGCTGCCCAGGGCGACGCGGAAGCCGGTCATCACCTCGTCGAACACCAGCAGGGCGCCGTACTGCGTGCACAGCTCGCGGCAGCGCTGCATGAAGGGCACGCTGGCGCGCACGAAGTTCATGTTGCCGGCGATGGGCTCGATCATCAGGCCCGCGATCTCGTGGCCATGCAGCGCGAAGGCCTCCTCGAGCTGGGTGATGTCGTTGTATTCGAGCACCAGCGTGTGCTGCACCACCTCGGGCGGCACACCGGCGCTGGTCGCATGGCCGAACGTGGCCAGCCCAGAGCCAGCCTTGACCAGCAGCGCATCGGCATGGCCGTGGTAGCAGCCGTTGAACTTGATGATCTTGCTGCGCCCCGTGGCGCCGCGCGCCAGGCGGATGGCGCTCATGCCGGCCTCGGTGCCCGAGCTGACCAGGCGGATCATCTCCATGGACGGCACGAAGCGCAGGATCTCCTCGGCCAGTTCCACCTCGCGCTCGGTGGGCGCGCCGAAGCTGAAGCCCTCCAGCGCGGCCTTTTGCACGGCCTCCAGCACGGCCGGGTGGCCGTGGCCCAGGATCATCGGGCCCCAGGACCCGATGTAGTCGATGAAGCGCTGGCCGTTGGCATCCCAGAAATAGGCGCCTTGTGCGCGCTCGACGAAACGGGGCGTGCCGCCGACGGCCTTGAAGGCGCGCACGGGCGAGTTCACGCCGCCGGGGATGAGCGCCTTGGCGCGCTCGAACAGGGCAATGTTGCGGTCAGTGCTGGGTGTCATGGGGAGGCATCACGAAGCCATCGGTGGCCGTGGGATCGGGTGGGGGTTCGTCGGAATCGTCTTCGTCGTCTTCGTCGGGCTGCGCCCAGAACATGCGGTCGGGAACGATGTGGCCCATGCCGGGGCGAAAGCCCGCGTCCAGGCAGCGGTCCAGGTAGGTCAGCGCCTCGCTGGTGGCCTCGCCCAGGTCGCTGCCGCTGGCAACCAGTGCGGCTAGGGCGGCCGACAAGGTATCGCCCGCGCCGGCGAAGGTCGCCTCGAACAGCTCGAACTTGCCGCTGCCCAGGACGGACTGCGGCGAGGCGAGGATGTTCTCGACGAATTGCTCGGGCGCCGGGATGCCGGTCACCAGCACATAGGGCACGCCGAGTTCGGACGCGGCCATGGCGATGTCCCGCGCGGAGGGGCTGCGGTCGCTCGCCCAGTCGGGCAGCAGCCAGCGGCGCAGGGTGCTGTGGTTGCCCACCAACACCGAGGTCTGCGGCAGCAGCAGCTCCTGGAAGGCGTCCAGGTACTGGTCGATGAGGTCGTCGCGCCACCACGACAGGTTGGGCATGTAGGCGATGACGGGAACTTCGGCGTAGTCGGCCGTGATCTCGGCGATGGCGCTGAGGTTCTCCGGGCTGCCGACGAAGCCGACCTTGATGGCCTGCACGGGCATGTCCTCCAGCACGGCGCGGGCCTGTTCGGCCACGGCCTCGTCGTCCATCGCATAGTGGTCGAAGACTTCGGCCGTGTCCCGGGCATAGGCACCGGTGGCGATCGCTACCGGATGGCCGCCCACCGACGCGATGGTGACCGCATCCGCGGTCAGCCCGCCGGCGCCGCTCGGGTCGTTGGCGTTGAACACCATGACGCAGACGGGGCTGGCGTCCTCTTCCGCGTCGATGGCCACCGGGGCCGTATCAGAAGGGGGGGGTGTATTTGATGTCATGGAGAGGTGCCAGCAGGGTGGGTGGTGGCACGAAAGCAGCATCCCGCTGTCATGGCTAGATACAATCGTTGCATTCTATGTGAAGGCCCCTTAAGCTGTGACCGACCCAAAAACCTGGATGTGTTTGATTTGCGGTTGGATATATGACGAAGCGCAGGGTTCTCCTGAGCACGGCATTCCGCCCCAGACGCCCTGGGAGCAGGTTCCCATGAACTGGACCTGCCCCGAATGCGGCGCGCGCAAGGAAGACTTCGAGATGGTCCAGATCTGACCCGCAGCACCTGCCTGCGCGGTTTTCTCTTCCTTCAGGAGCAGTGACAAATTGACTACGACCGGTGCGACCTTCAAGGTACTCGTGGTGGACGACAGCAATACCATCCGCCGCAGCGCAGAGATCTTCCTCAAGCAGGGCGGCCATGAAGTGCTTCTGGCCGACGATGGGTTCGATGCGTTGGCCAAGGTCAATGATTATCAGCCCCAATTGATATTCTGCGACATCCTGATGCCCAAGCTTGATGGGTATCAAACCTGCGCCATCATTAAACGCAATGCCCGCTTTGCCGATACGCCCGTCGTGATGCTTTCTTCGAAAGACGGGGTTTTCGACAAGGCCCGCGGCCGTATGGTGGGCTGCCAGGAATATCTCACCAAACCATTTACCAAAGACCAGTTGCTGCAGGCCGTGCAGCAATTCGGCAATGTGCAAAAAGGAGCGATGTAATGCCGATTCAGAAAGTTCTGGTCGTGGACGACTCGAAAACCGAGTTGATGTTTCTGACCGACTTGCTGCAAAAGAAGGGCATGCAGGTGCGCACGGCAGAGAACGGCGAAGAAGCCTTCCGCCGCCTGTCCGAAGAAAAGCCCGACCTGATCCTGATGGACGTGGTCATGCCGGGGCAGAACGGGTTCCAGCTCACCCGCGCCATTTCCCGCGACCCGCAGTATGCGGATGTGCCGATCATCATGTGCACCAGCAAGAACCAGGAAACGGACCGCGTCTGGGGCATGCGCCAGGGCGCGCGAGGCTACATCACCAAGCCGGTGGATCCTGCAGAGCTGCAGGCCAAGATCGACGCGCTGGGCTGAGAACCGCTTTCCACCCATGGCCAATCGCGAAGCCCTGCGGGAGCTCCAGACGCGTCTTGCCGCCCGATTGCAGGCGGCGCGCGCAGAGGGCTTGTCCGTTTCGTCCTGGCTGGCCGTCGAGTCGGCCGGGCACCGTTTCCTGCTGCCGCTGGGGCAGTCCGGCGAAATCTTCTCCTGGGCGGGTGTCCAGGTGGTTCCGTATACCCAGCCCTGGTTTCTGGGCGTGGCCAATCTGCGCGGCGCGCTGAACGGCGTGATCGACCTCGCCGCGCTGCTGGGCGAGGCGGCACCACGGTCGGAACAGGCGTTCGCGGACGCGAGCCTGCTGGCCTTCAACGCCGCGCTGGGCGTCAATGCCGCGCTGCTGGTCGACCGGCTCGCGGGCCTGCGTGGCACGGATGCCTTCGTTTCGTCCGAGCCGCCCGATGAGGGCGCCCCGTCTTTTTTCGGTACCTACTATGTGGATGCGCAGGGTGTGCGCTGGCAAGAAATCAACTTGCAGGCCCTGTCCCAGCATCCCGAGTTCCTGAGCATCAGTGCTTGAGTTTTTCTGTAAGGCTGCACCATGTCCGTCGTCAATCCGTTTGGAAAGCTGTTCAACCGCGCACCGGCCGATCCGCAGGCCGACCAGCCCCCGGCAGGTGCGGACTCCGTGCAGGACCCGCTGGCGATGAGCGCGCTGGACGGCCACACGGCCCTGCGTGAGGGCTACACCTCCGACGCGATGAACAGCGTCCAGGGCGATCCCGGTGCGTCGTCTTCGTACGGCGACACGGACACGGTCGACGAGGAGCTGATCACGCTGCCTGTGCTTGGCCGGGCCACGGCGGCGGCCCACCAGCGCCGGCTGCTCACTCTGCTGGGCGTAGGCGTGGTCGTGCTGGCGGCCATCGCGTTCTGGGTGCTGCAGCAGGCGGACCGCGCCGCCCAACAACTCGCTGCCACGGGCCAGTCCCTGATGCAGTCGCAACGGCTGGCCAAGTCGGTGTCGCAGGCGCTTGTGGGCAGCCCGCAGGCCTTCCCGGACGTGACCGAGAGCTCGGGCGTGCTGGCGCGCAACGTGCGCGCCCTGAACAGTGGCGACGCGGCGCTCGGCGTCGAGTCCCTGGGCGACTCCTTCAAGCCGGATCTGGAGGCGGTCACGCCGCTCATGGAGCGTGCGGAGCGCAATGCGGCCGTGGTGATGGGCCAGCAGAAAATCCTGACCCAGGTGGGAGACGCGCTGCGCACCATCAACCGCCAGTCGTCCGACCTGTTGGAAATCGCGGAAACCGTGTCTTCGCTCAAGCTGCAGCAGAACGCGCCCTCGACCGAGATCTCGGCGGCCGGCCAGCTGGTGATGCTGACCCAGCGCATCGGCAAGTCCGCCAACGAATTCCAGACGACCGAGGGCGTCAGCCCCGAGGCCGTGTTCCTGCTGGGCAAGGACTTGAACTCCTTCAAGGAAATCGCACAGGGCATGCTCGACGGCAGCCCCGACCTGCGCCTGGCGCCCACGCGCGATCCGCAGACGCGTGAACAGCTCGAGAACCTGATCAAGCTCTACGAGCAGACCCGCGTGCAGGCCGGCGCCATCCTGGGCAACCTGCAGGGCCTGGTGTCCGCCCGCGAAGCGCAGTCCGCCATCATTGCGGACAGCGAACCGATGCGTCGCCAGCTGGAAGAGCTGCAGACCAAGCTGTCCGCCCAGACCGGCCTGGGCGCCGGCCAGGTGGCAGCGCTGGCCATCGCCGGCCTGTTCGTGGTGCTGTGCGGCGTGGGCATCTCGCGCGTGCAACTGCAGGACAGCCGCAGCCGCCAGGCCGCGGCCGAATCGCAGCAGAAGGATGCGCGCCGCCAGGAGCACGAGGCCAAGCGCATCAACGACGCCAACCAGGCGGCCATTCTGCGTCTGATGAACGAACTGCAGTCCGTCGCCGAAGGCGACCTGACGCAGGAAGCGACCGTGACCGAGGACATCACCGGCGCCATTGCCGACTCGGTGAACTACACGGTGGAAGAGCTGCGCCAGCTGGTGGGCAGCGTGCAGAACACGGCCACCCGCGTGGCCCAGACGACGGCGCAGGTGGACAACACGTCCACCGAGCTGCTGGCCGCGTCTACCGAACAGCTGCGGGAGATCCGCGAAACCGGCCGCTCGGTGCTCGACATGGCCACCCGCATCAACGACGTGTCCTCGCAGGCACAGGAATCGGCCGCAGTGGCCCGCCAGTCGCTGCAGGCCGCCGACTCGGGCCTGCAGGCCGTGCAGAACGCCATCGGCGGCATGAACTCCATCCGCGACCAGATCCAGGACACCTCGAAGCGGATCAAGCGCCTGGGTGAATCCTCCCAGGAGATCGGTGAAATCACCGAGCTAATCTCCGACATTACCGAACAGACCAACGTGCTGGCCCTGAACGCCGCCATCCAGGCCGCGTCCGCCGGTGAAGCCGGCCGAGGCTTCTCGGTGGTGGCGGAAGAAGTGCAGCGGCTGGCAGAACGCTCGGCCGACGCTACGCGCCAGATCTCGGCGCTGGTGAAGGCGATTCAGACCGACACGCAGGATGCGGTGGCCGCCATGGAGCGTTCCACGCAGGGTGTGGTGGAAGGTGCCCGGCTGTCCGACAGCGCGGGAACGGCACTGTCGGAAATCGACCGCGTGTCCCGCCGCCTGGCCGACCTGATCGAGCAGATCTCGTCCTCGACCTCGCGCGAAGCCGAGCTGGCCAACGAAGTGGCCGACAACATCCAGCACATCTTCGCGGTGACCGAGCAGACCGGCGAGGGCACGCGCACCACCGCGCAGCAGGTGCGCGAACTGTCGGCCATGGCGGAGGAACTGCGCCAGTCCGTGTCCCGTTTCAAGATTGCCTGACGCGATTTCCTCTCACTCAACGGACTGGCTCCAGTAAGCCGGGGACGCATTCATGTCATCTTTTGACGCTGCACACGCACCAGGCGGAGATTGGGCCCAGGGCGAACAGGACCTGGGGCCGCTCGCGTGGGTGCTCGACGAGCTGCGCAAATCGCTGGATGGGGCCGTCAAGGCCATGCGCCGCTTCGTCCGCGACGCGGACATCGCGCGCGAGTCCGACCTGGCTTCGCTGGATGCCGGTCCCCTGCGCATCGCGCGCCAGCAACTGCACCAGGCCAGCGGTGCGCTGGAGATGGTCGGCATGGGCGCGCCCGCCTTGGTGCTCCGGTCCATGGAATCGGCCGTGCAGAAGTTCGTGCAGCGGCCGGAACTGTGTTCCGACGAGGCCGCCGGCGTCATCGAGCGCGCCAGCTTTGCCCTGGTGGAATACCTCGACAGCGTGCTGGCGGGCAAGCAGGTCTCTCCCGTAGCGCTGTTCCCCCAGTACCGCGCGGCGCAGGCACTGACCGGCGCCGAGCGCGTACACCCCGCGGACCTCTGGCCCGTGGAGCGGCGGTTCCGCGAACCTGATCTGGTGGTCAACGCCGCGCCGCTGTCCTACGGTCCCGAAGCCCGTGCCCGGCTCGACAGCGCGGTGCTGCGCATCGTCAAGAACGCGGATGTGGCAGCCGGGGGCGATCTGCGCGACCTGTCCCTCGCGTTCGCTGCGGCGCAGACCGAGCGCCAGGCCCGTGCCTTCTGGAAGATCTGTGCGGGCTTCTTCGAAGCCTTCGCTGGCGGCCTGCTGGCCCCGGATGTCTACGTCAAGCGGGTGGCTTCGCGCGTGTTGATGCAGTACGCCGCCCTGGCCAAGGGCGACAGCGCCATCGCGGACCGGCTGGTCCAGGACCTGCTGTTTTTCTGCTCCCAGGCCCGCCCTGTCGATGCGGCTGCGGCCCCGGCCCTGCATGCGGTCCGCCAGGCGTTCGCACTGGACCGTTTCAAGCCCGTGGACTACGAGACGCCGCGCTTCGGCCTGTACGACCCGGCTCTGCTGGCCCAGGCCCGCAAGCGCATTGCGGCGGCGACCGAAACCTGGTCCGCGCTGGCCGGCGGTGATCGCAACAAGCTCAAGCCCGCGGCCGACCAGTTCAGCCTGGTGTGCGACTCGCTGCACAAGCTGCATCCGGGCAGCGACGGCCTGGCTCAGGCCTTGACCCAGGCGGTGGAGAGCACGACCCGGTCAGGGGAGCCGCCGTCCCCCGCGTTGGCGATGGAGGTCGCCACGTCGGTGCTGTACCTGCAGGCCACGTTCGAGGAGCTGGACTCCGCCCCCGACACCATGGCCGAACGTGCAGGCCGCCTGGCCGACCGCCTGCGCCACGTGACCGCCGGCGCACAGCCCGAGCCGCTGGAACCCTGGATGGAGGAGCTGTACCGCCGCGTCAGCGACCACCAGACCATGGGCAGCGTCGTCGATGAACTGCGCGCCACGCTGGCCGAGGCCGAGAAGGCCATGGACCAGTTCTTCCGCGATCCGGCGGACCTGTCCGTGCTGACCCCGGTGCCGGGCCGCCTGGCGCAGATGCGCGGCGTGCTCTCTGTGCTGGGGCTGGACCAGGCATCGCTGGCGGTGGTGCGGATGCGCGACACGGTCGAACGCCTGCTGATCCAGCAGGTGCCCGAGGCAGAGCGTCAGCAGGTGTTCGAGAAGCTGGGCAATAGCCTGGGCGCGCTGGGCTTCCTCATCGACATGCTGGGCTACCAGCGCACCATGGCGCGCAAGCTCTTCGTCTATGACGAGGACTTGGGCGAATTGCGCATCCTGATGGGCCGCACGCGCGCCCGCGGTGGCGACGCGCCCCACGAGATCGATGCCGTGCTGGAAGAGCGCGGCGCCCCCTCGGTCGAACCAGAGGCTTTTGCGCCCGCAGTCCCTGCCTCGGCGCAGGACGCGGCGGAGGCCGGTCACGATCCGGAAGTGCTGGAAGCGTTGGAAGGGCTGGGCACGGACGACCCCGCACCCGCCTCGCCCTCCGAGAAAGAGGTTGCGCTCGAAGCTGCCGCACCCGCTGCCGCAGCACCGGTCGCAGCTGGGCCCGCCGTGTCTGCTGCGGATCTACTGGATGAAGAGGAAGAACTGCAGGACATCTTCCTGGAGGAAGCCCGGGAGGTCGTGGCCCATGGCCTGGCGGCCGTGCAGGCCCTGCATGAGGAGCCTGGCAACCTGAGCGAACAGACCACGCTGCGGCGCGCCTTCCATACGCTCAAGGGCAGCTCGCGCATGGTCGGGCTGAACGAATTCGGCGAGGCGGCCTGGGCCATGGAGCAGGTGCTCAATGCCTGGCTGGCCGAACAGAAACCCATGGCGCCGGCACTCCTGCAGCTGTCGGACGACATGCTCCGCGCCTTTGGCAGGTGGGCTGACGACATCGCCGCGGGCGACGCGAGCGCTTGGCAGGCCCAGGCCTTCCGCGCGTCTGCCGACGCCATGCGCAACGACGGTGCCTTCCTGCCCCTGGCCGTGCCGGGTGCGGTGGCAGCCGATGCTGCCCCGTCGATGGCCCAGGCGCAGACGGACGAAGACGGCCCGGCGTCGCCCGCCGACGGGCACGATGGGGCGGCGGACGCTGCTGCTGCAGAGCCTGCCGACCTGGCTGCGGCGGAGTTCGACCTGCTGCTGCCCGACACGGACGAGCCCCCGGCATTTGCCGATACGGAGCTGTCCGCCGAAGAGCGTCCGGCAGACCCTGCTGAGACCCAGCCTTCCAACGTCGAGCTCGCGGAAGACATCGATTTCGCTGCCTTCACGCAGGCCCTGGAAGCCGAGCTGGCCCCGGCGCCCGCATTGGACGAAGCAGACGCAGAACCTGTCTTCGACCTGGAGTTGCCGGACTGGCCTCAGGGCACCCCGACCGCGCCCGAGGACAGCGATCGGGTCGACGCCACGGAGAGCGTAGAGCCGGCTGAGGACGAGATCTCCTTCGATCTCCCGGTGGACCTGCCTGAGGCCAGCGAGGCCAGCGAGGCCAGCGAGGCCAGCGAGGCCAGCGAGGCCAGCGAGGCCAGCGAGGCCAGCGAGGCCAGCGAGGCCAGCGAGGCCAGCGAGGCCAGCGAGGCCAGCGAGGCCA
>JAEWPH010000305.1 GCA_023460715.1 Pseudomonadota bacterium
CGCCGGCCTCGGGCTTGAAGACCTGGATGGCGCCTTCTTCGCCCAGCTGCATCAGGCCCTGCTGCAATTGCTTGGTGCGCAGCGGGTTCTTCAGCACCACGGTCATGAACATCTCGGGCGCGAAGAACGGCAGGCCGGTGAACTGCAGGCTGGCGCCATCGGTGATGGTGTCGCCCAGCTGCACGCCGCCGTGCGTGGTGAAGCCGATGATGTCGCCCGCGTAGGCTTCTTCGACCGCCTCGCGGCGCTGGGACATGAAGGTCACCACGCTGGTGGGGCGCAGTTCCTTGGCGGTGCGCTGCACCTTGAGCTTCATGCCCGGCGTGTACTTGCCGCTGGCCACGCGCACGAAGGCGATGCGGTCGCGGTGGTTGGCGTCCATGTTGGCCTGTACTTTGAAGACCACGCCGGAGAAGCCTTCGTCTTCCGGCTGGATGGTCTTGACCACGGGCTGCTTGTTGACCTGCAGCGTGCTCACACGCGGGCCGGGCGAGGGCGCCATGTCCACCAGTGCGTCCAGCACCTCCATCACCCCGAAGTTGTTCACGCCGGAGCCGAAGAACACGGGCGTGAGCTTGCCGGCCAGGAAGGCTTCATGGTCCCACGCGGGCGATGCGCCCACGGCCAGCTCCATGCTTTCCAGTGCGGCGTCGAACTCGGCGCCGAAGCGCGCACGCAGCGTGGCTTCGTCGCTCAAGGGAATGGCTTCGAAGTCCTGTGGGCGGCGCTCGCTGCCGCTCTCGAAGACCGTCATGGTCTTCGTGCGCAGGTTGATGATGCCGCCGAAGGCCTTGCCCTGGCCTACCGGCCAGGTCATGGGGCAGCAGGGCATGCCCAGTTCGCGTTCCACCTCGTCCATGATGTCCAGCGGGTCGCGCACCTCGCGGTCCATCTTGTTGACGAAGGTGATGATGGGCGTGTCGCGCTGGCGGCAGACCTCGATCAGGCGGCGCGTCTGCGCTTCCACGCCGTTGGCGGCGTCGATCACCATCAGGGCCGAGTCCACGGCCGTAAGCACCCGGTAGGTGTCTTCCGAGAAGTCCTTGTGGCCGGGCGTGTCGAGCAGGTTGACCACGTGGTCGCGGTAGGCCATCTGCATGACGGACGAGGCCACCGAGATGCCGCGCTGCTTTTCGATCTCCATCCAGTCCGATGTGGCGTGGCGGCTGGCCTTGCGGCCCTTCACGGCGCCGGCGATCTGGATCGCGCCCGAGAACAGCAGCAGCTTTTCCGTCAGCGTGGTCTTGCCCGCGTCGGGGTGGGAAATGATGGCGAAGGTGCGGCGGCGCCGGGTTTCGGGGGCGTAGGACAAGGGAGTGCTCGGGAAGTGCGTCGAAAGCGCCCCGAAGGCTGCGGCCGCGCGGGCCTGCGCCCTGGAGGCCGGAACCCGCGATTTTAACGGGCCGGGTGCGGCGCGCTCCGTCTATCGGGATTGCCTGCGGCGCCCGCGCGATGCATTGGACAGCCGCGCGGCGCGGCGCGGACAATCGCGGCCCAACAACCATCGGGGGAGGGGAGACGCCATGGCAACGACCACACCGGCCGCCGACGCGGCCCTGCCGGACGGCGCGCGCACAGGCACGCCGGCCTACCGGCGCATCAGCCTAGCACTGTTCCTGGCAGGCTTCGCCACCTTTTCGCTGCTCTACAGCGTGCAGCCGCTGCTGCCGGAGTTCGCTCGGCATTTTGGCGTTGGCGCCGGGCAGAGCGCCCTGGCGCTGTCGCTCAGCACAGGGTTGCTGGCGGTCTCCATTCTGTTTGCGGGCGCGCTGTCGCAGTCCGTCGGGCGGCGCTGGCTGATGTTCGCGTCGATGGCGCTGGCCGCCGCCTGCAATCTGGCGGCGGCACTGGCGCCGCAGTGGCACCTGCTGCTGTTCGCCCGCGCCGTCGAGGGCGTGGTGCTGGGCGGGGTGCCCGCCGTGGCAATGGCTTATCTGTCGGAGGAGATCGATGCGCGCGGCCTGGGCTTTGCCATGGGCCTGTACGTGGGGGGCACGGCCTTCGGCGGCATGTCCGGGCGCGTGATCATGGGCGTGCTGACCGATGCCTACGGCTGGCGCACGGCGCTGGCGGCCCTCAGCGTGCTGGGGCTGGTGGTGGCCTTGGGCTTCCTGCTGCTATTGCCGCCGTCGCGCCGCTTCGTGCGCACGGCCGGCACGGGCGCGGCCCAGCACGTGCGCATCTGGCGCGACCACCTGCGCGATCCGTCGCTGCCCCTGCTGTTCGCGGCCGGCTGCCTGCTGGTGGGCGCGCTGGTGGCGGTGTTCAACACCATCGGCTTTCGGCTGTCGGGCCCCGGCTTCGGGCTGGGGCAGAGCGAGATCGGCCTGGTCTTCACCGCCTACGTTCTGGGCATGGGCGTGTCGCCGGTGGCCGGCGGCCTGGCGGACCGGTTGGGCCGGGGCCCGGTGCTGTTGAGCGGCGTGCTCATGATGGCGGCGGGCGTGGCGATGACGCTGTCCAGCCACCTGGGCTGGGTGATCGCCGGCATCTGCGTGCTCACGCTGGGGTTCTTCGGCTCGCATGCGGTCTGCAGCGGCTGGGTGGGGGCCGTGGCCCGGCACTCCAAGGGCCATGCGTCGTCGCTGTACCTGCTCATCTACTACCTGGGCGCGAGCGTGCTGGGCGTGGTGGCCGGCGGGTTCTGGGAGTTCGGCCAGTGGCCGGCCGTGGCGGCCTTCTGCCTGGCCCTGCTGGCCGGCGCGCTGGGGCTGGC
>JAEWPH010000306.1 GCA_023460715.1 Pseudomonadota bacterium
GTCTGCGCCGTTGCGACGCTTGTGGATAGCCGAGCTATCCACTGCGCACCGCGCCTTGCATCCCCTCCCGCAAACGCCGCTGCGCCACCCCTGGGAGATCGTGAACACGTTCTTAGGGCCTGTTCACACTATGTTTGCCAGATGCGTTGCGATGCCCACGGGCCAGGCGCCAGGCGCCAAACGAAGCTGGGGTGTACCCCAGCAAAACTTGGCAACGCCGCGGATGGCCCGTGGGCATCGCGCCCCGAAGGGAAGACCACCCCCGCCAGGCCACTCGTCGTTGCGTTCCTGGCCAAGGCCTTGGCCTTGGCGTCGTCACGCGCCTGGATTGGCCTGGCGGGGGAGGCCTTCGCACTGGCAAAAATAGTGTGCACAGGCCCTAGACTGCCACGATCTGTGATGCAGCCGAAAGGGATGCGAGATGTTTGCAATGAGCGTGCCGTGGTGGGAGTTCGTCCTGCGGGGCGTGGTGGTCTACGTGTTTCTGCTGGCGTTCCTGCGACTCACGGGCCGGCGCCAGACGGGGCAGTACGCGCCGTTCGACCTGATCCTGCTGCTGATCCTGTCGAACGCGGTGCAGAACTCCATGAACGCGGGCGACAACTCGCTGGTGGGCGGGCTCATCAGCGCCGCCACGCTCATCGCCTGCCACTCCGCGCTGTCGCAGCTCACCTACCGCTCCAGCCGGCTGGCGCGCTGGGTGGACGGCACGCCCCAGGTGCTGGTGCAGAACGGGCAGGTGGACGCCGCCCTGCTGCGCCGCGAACTGCTGAGCCGCGAAGACCTGGACGCGGCCCTGCGCGCGGGCGGCTGCCTGGAGCTGCACGAGGTGGAGCGCGCCACCATCGAGACCAACGGCCAGATCACCGTGGTGCTGCGGCGGCGGGACAGCGCGGGGTAGTACCCGGCCGCTCGTCTTTGCGTCAAAACGGGCTGCTGCGCTTATCCCATAAGCGCACACAGCTACCCATTCGATAGCAAAGCTCTTAGGCCAGCGCCCTCTGGATGATGATCTTCTGCACATCGCTTGTGCCCTCGTAGATCTGGCACACGCGCACGTCGCGGTAGATGCGCTCGACCGGAAAGTCGTTCACCACGCCGTAGCCGCCCAGCGTCTGGATGGCGGCGCTGCACACGCGCTCGGCCATTTCGCTGGCGAAGAGCTTGGCCATGGCGGCCTCCTTCAGGCAGGGCCGGCCGGCATCGCGCAGCGCGGCGGCATGCCAGATGAGCTGGCGCGCGGCCTCGATCTGCGTCGCGCAGTCGGCAAGGCGAAAGCCCACCGCCTGGTGGTTGAAGATGGGCGTGCCGAAGCTCTCGCGCTCCTTGGAATACGCCAGCGCCGCCTCGAACGCGCTGCGGGCCATGCCCACGCTCTGCGCGGCGATGCCGATGCGCCCGCCCTCCAGCGCGCCCAGGGCGATCTTGTAGCCCTCGCCCTCAGCGCCGATGAGGTTGGCGGCCGGGATGCGGCAGTCGTCGAAGTTGATCTGGGCCGTGTCGCTGCTGTGCTGGCCCAGCTTGTCCTCCAGCCGCGCCACGACGTAGCCCGGGTTGTCGGTGGGCACGAGGAAAGCGCTCATGCCCTTCTTGCCCGCCGCCTTGTCGGTCACCGCGATGACGATGGCGACCTGCCCGTTCTGGCCGCTGGTGATGAACTGCTTGACGCCGTTGATCACGTATTCATCGCCTTGCTTCACGGCGGTGGTACGCAGCGCGGACGCATCGGACCCCACGTGCGGCTCGGTCAGGCAGAAGGCGCCCAGCATCTCGCCGCGGGCCAGCGGCGTGAGCCAGTCCTTCTTCTGCTGTTCGTTGCCGTAGCGCATGAGGATGGCGTTGACGGGACAGTTGGTCACGCTGATGGCCGTGCTCGTGCCGCCGTCGCCGGCCGCGATCTCTTCGAGCACCAGCGCGAGGGTCACGTAGTCGAGCGCGGCGCCGCCGTAGGCTTCGGGCACGCAGATGCCGTAGGCGCCCAGCGCGGCCAGGCCCTGGTGCGCCTCTTTGGGAAAGTGGTGCTCCTTGTCCCAGCGCGCGGCGTGGGGCCAGAGTTCGGCCTGCGCGAATTCACGCACGGCGTCGCGGATCATTTCCTGGTCTTGGGTCAGCAGCATGGCGGGTTGTCTCCGGTGTTCGTTGTTCTGAAAGGGAAAGAAAGAAGGACGGGCTACCAGTGCGCGGCGCGGCGGCCGTCGTGGTGCAGCAGGCGGCCCTTGTCGGCGGGCGTCAGGCCGGCCAGCACTTCGCGCATGCCGCGCACGCTCTGCTCCACCGTCAGCGCGGCGGCGGTGCCGCCCATGTCGGTCTGCACCCAGCCCGGGTCGATGGTGACCAGCGTGGCGTCGGGATAGTCGTGCTGCGCGGCCGCCACGGCCATGTTCAACGCCGCCTTGCTGGTGCGGTACAGCCACGATCCGCTGTCCGGCACGCTGCCGATCTGCGACATGGACGACGACAGAAAGGCGAACACGCCGCGCGCGTCCGACACCATCGGCGCCACCTGCGGCAGCGCCTGCATGGCGCCCAGCACGTTGGCGTGCATGACGGCGTCGAAGTCGTCGCGTGTGGGCGGGGTGAGTGCGTTCGGGCGGCGGATGACGCCGGCCACGTAGAGCGCCACATCGATCTTCTCGCCGTCGAGCTGCCAGGCCAAGCCGCTCACGCTGGCGGGGTTGGCGACATCGACGGTGAGGGCCTGCGCGCCCAGCGCCTTTACGCGGTCGCGCCCGGCGTCGTCGCGCACGGTGGCGATGACACGATCGCCCGCGTCGCGGTACTGGCGCACGAACTCCAGGCCGATGCCGCGGGAGGCGCCGATGACGAGGATGGTGGACATAACAAGCCTTTTTGGCCTCTAGCGCTTGATAGATAAGCGCCAGCAGCTATCATTTTTGAATCGACCGATCCGCGCCCTGCTCGTCGGCGATCTGCCGGGCATAGCGCGCCACCATGTCGGCCTGCGCCTCGGGCACGGCGGAGGAGCCGGTCTGGTCGTGGATCATCTGGTTGAGCGTGGGCAGCACGCTGCGCTCCACCTGCGCTTCGGGCTGCCACAGGCGCGAGCGCATCAGCGCCTTGGCGCAGTGCAGATACGCCTCGCGCACCTGCACCTCGATCACCAGCTTGGGCACCTGCCGCTCGCCGGCAAAACGCCCGGTGTAGGTCGGTTCGTCGCGCAGGCGTGCCGTGCCGTTCACGCGCAGCGTCTCGTCTACGCCCGGCACCAGAAACAGCAGTGCTACGCGCGGGTCGTGCAGCAGGTTGGCGAGCGTGTCCAGCCGGTTGTTGCCCCCCGCGTCGGGCAGCAGCAGGTGCTGCGCGTCCGCCACCTGCACGAAACCCGGCGGGCCGCCGCGCGGCGAGGCGTCCAGCAGGCTGCGCCCCGCGTCGCCGCCGCTGGCGATCACGCACAGCGGCGACAGCGCGATGAAGCGCTGGCAGTGCGCGTCCAGGTGGCCCAGCTGCTTGCGCAGCGCCCGCTCGCCGGGCGCCGCATACAGGGCGCGCAGTTGCTCCTCGGTGGTGATCATTCGGCGTCCTGGCCGGCGCGGCTCTGGTGGATCGCGCTGTACATGTCGAGGAATTCGCGCCACGCCGGGTCGTAGGCCAGGACGACGTCGGCCTCCAGTTCAGGTGCGTGCGCGGCGGCCATCTGGCGCGCCAATTGCATGGCATACACGGGATCGTCCACATAGAAGGCCGCCACGCGCGACTGCATGGCCTCGGTGCGCGAGAACGCCTGGACGCCGCGCTGCAGGCGCAGCAGTTCGGCCTCCAGCGCATCCTGGGCGCTGCATGCGGCCTCGAACTCGTCCCGGCTGGCCACGGGGAAGCGCAGCGTCAGAAAGTAGGGCAGGTCGGCCCGCGTGGCCAGGGCATTCGCGCCATCGTGGAAGGTCAGCATATCGGGCGGCGCGTCGTCGTCCGCATCGCGGGCGCGCACCTCCAGAGACATCCAGCGGTCGTCCTCGTCCTGCGGAAAGTCATAGCTGCGGCCCAGCACGTCGCGCTGGAAGGCATCGAAGACGGGCGGGAACACCGACAGCGGTACGGCACTGGCCTGGGCGTCTTCGGGCAGCACGAAGTCGATGGGACCGACACGCACGGAGAAGTCCCACTCGCCCAGCACGTGGTCGATCAGGATGAAGGCCATGTGCTGGGCCTGCTCCTGCAGGTCTTGCGGCACGCCCTTGGCGAACGACAGCTCCAGGCCGATGATGCCCCCCGCGTCATAGGGCGCCACCATCACGTCGGCGCAGGCCAATTCGAAATCTTCCATGCGCATGGCGAAGTCGCTGCCCAGCGTGCGGCTGCGGAAGGCCTGCACGGCGTAGGGCAGGGTCTGCGGGGCCTGGCGTACCAGCGCCTGGGCGCTCTCGAACTGCTCGGTGTTGCCGTGCGCCGTGATCACCAGCCGGCCGCCGGCCTGGCCAGGTGTGCCTTCCAGTTCCACCGACAGGCTCGGGGCGTGGCGCTGCAGCACGGTGTTGGCGGCCTCCACGAAGTCCCGGCGCTCCAGCGTCTGCAACTGTTTCAGTTCGGCGGCAAAGTCACACCAGAACGCGCTGATCTGGTCGGCAACCAGCGTGGAGGAAGGGGCGGCGGCATGCGTGTCTGTGGTCATCCAGCAAGTCTCTCGGTCAGGGGCAGCAGGCTGCCGGGATTACGTGAACCGACTGTAAGGCACAGAACCAGGCACCCCGGAGCTCAGACCAGCTCGATCGCCATGGCCGTGCCTTCGCCGCCGCCGATGCACAGCGTGGCCAGGCCGCGCTTCTTGCTGCGCGCCTGCAGCGCGTGCAGCAGCGTGACCAGGATGCGCGCGCCACTGGCGCCGATGGGGTGACCCAGCGCACAGGCACCGCCGTTCACGTTGACGATGTCGTGCGAGAGGTTCAGCTCTTTCATGAGCGCCATGGGCACCACGGCGAAGGCTTCGTTCACCTCCCACAGGTCCACGTCGGCCGCGCTCCAGCCGGCCTTGGCCAGCGCCTTCTGCGTGGCGCCCACGGGCGCGGTGGTGAACCACTCGGGTTCTTGCGCGTGCGTGGCGTGGGCGACGATCCGGGCCAGCGGCTTGCAGCCCAGCTCGCGCGCGGTGGATTCGCGCATCAGCACCAGCGCGGCCGCGCCGTCGTTGATGCTGGAGCTGGACGCCGCCGTGATGGTGCCGTCCTTCTTGAAGGCAGGCTTGAGGGTGGCGATCTTGTCCAGCTTGGCCTTGGCCGGGCCTTCGTCGACGCTCACCGTCACGTCGCCCTTGCGGGTGCTCACCGTCACGGGAACGATCTCGGCCGCGAAGGCGCCACTCTGCGTGGCGGCCTGGGCGCGCTGCACGCTGGCGATGGCGAAGGCGTCCTGCGCCTCGCGCGTGAACTGGTACTTGGCCGCGCAGTCCTCACCGAAGGTGCCCATCGAACGGCCGGGTTCGTAGGCGTCTTCCAGGCCGTCGAGCATCATGTGGTCGAAGATCTTGTCGTGGCCCATGCGGTAGCCGCCGCGGCCCTTCTTGAGCAGGTAGGGCGCGTTGGTCATGCTTTCCATGCCGCCGGACACCACCACGTCGCGGCTGCCGGCCACGAGCTGGTCGTGCGCGAGGATGGTCGCCTCCATGCCGGCGCCGCACATCTTGGACAGCGTCACCGCGCCGGTGCTGCGCGGCAGCCCGCCCTTGAAGCCCGCTTGGCGCGCCGGCGCCTGGCCCTGGCCGGCCATCAGGCAGTTGCCGAACAGCACTTCGTCGACCTTCTCGGGTGCGACGCCTGCGCGCTCCACGGCGGCGCGGATGGCGACGCCGCCCAGGTCGTGCGCGGCCAGCTCGGCGAAGTCACCCTGGAAGCCGCCCATGGGCGTGCGGGCGGCACCGACGATGACGACGGGGTCGCGGGTTTGCGGGTTCTGGGTGTTGATGGTGCTCATGGCATGTCTCCTGGAGGTGTGAAGGGAATCAGAGGGCCGCGCTCTGGTGGAAGCGCCGGCTGCTGTCGTAGGGAAAAACGTCGGGCACGTGGCCGGCGCGGATGCGGGCCTGGTGGCCCTGCCAGAACTGCGGGTCCAGCAGGTCGGCGTGGTGCTGCATGAAGACCTCGCGCACCGCGTCATTGCCCAGCAGGAAGGGGGCGAAGGTCTCGGGAAAGATGTCGCGCGGGCCCACCGACCACCACACCTCGCCGCTCATCTCGTCCTCTTCGTTGCGCGGCGCAGGCACGCTGCGGAAGTGGCAGTCGGTGAGGTACTCGATCTCGTCGTAGTCGTAGAACACGACCTTGCCGTGGCGCGTCATGCCGAAGTTCTTCCACAGCATGTCGCCGGGAAAGATGTTGGCGGCCACCAGGTCCTTGATCGCGTTGCCGAACTCGACCACGCAGTGCTCCAGCTGCGCGCGGGCAGCGGGCTGCGCCAGGCCGGCGTCGAAGGCCTCCTGCAGGTGCAGGTTGAGCGGCACCATGCGCCGCTCAATGTAGAGGTGCTTGAGAATGACCTCCATGCGTCCGTCGCCGTCCCGGTCGCTGATCTCCAACTGGCTGGGCGCGAACTGCTCGATCTCGGCCACCAGCGCATCGCTGAAACGCTCGCGCGGGAAAGCCACCTCGCTGTACTCCAGGGTGTCGGCCATGCGGCCCACGCGGTCGTGCTGCTTGACCAGCAGGTACTTGGCCTTGACCTGCTCGCGCGTGGTGTCCTTGGCGTGGTGGTGATGGTCCTTGATGAGCTTGAAAACGTACGGGAAGGAGGGCAGATCGAACACCAGCATCACCATGCCCTTGATGCCGGGCGCCAGGCGAAACCGATCGCTGGAGTAGCGCAGGTGGTGCAGGAAGTCGCGGTAGAACAGCGTCTTGCCCTGTTTGCCCAGGCCGAGCGCGGTGTAGATCTCGGCCCGCGGCTTGCGCGGCATCAGACTGCGCAGGAAGTGGACATACGCGCTGGGGATCTCCATGTCCACCATGAAGTAGGCCCGCGCAAAGCTGAACAGCATCTGCAGGTCATCCTCGCCGCAGAGGAGCGCGTCGATGTGCAGCAGGCCCTGTTCGCCGTGCAGGATCGGCAGCGCGAAGGCCAGTTCGGTGTAGCCGTTGATGATCTTGCCTACCGCATAGGCGCCCTTGTTGCGGTAGAAGAGGCTGGACAGTACCTGGATCTGGAAGTTGGTGCGGCGCTTGGCACCACCGAGCGCACGCTGCAATGCTTGAGCCACCAGCGCGGCATCCCGCGGCAGGTCGTCGAACCCGCACTGCAGGCGGAAGTTGTGGACGATGCGCTCCATGGCCGGCGCGAGGTCCTCGCCCTCGGGGTAGTAGACGCGGTACGCCGGTGTCGCCCCGGGTCGGTCGTCTTCCAGGTATTCGGTGCTGACCGCGGGGCGCACGAAGATGAAATCGTTGTGGAAGTGCGTGCGGTGCAGGATCTTGGTGGTAACGGAGTTGAAGAAGGTCTCCGCCAGCTCGGCCTGGTGGTGGTCCACGAGCAGGCCGATGTAATGCAGCTTGACCTGCTGCCAGACCTCCATGGGCTGCTCGCCCGCGTGCAGGTGGTGCTCCAGATGGTGCACGCACTCTTTCACGCGTTCGTCATAGAAGGCGATGCGCGCACTCTGCCCGCGTTGCTGGCCATGCCAGTCGGCGGCTTCGAAGCGGGACTTGGCCTGCGCCGTCTCCGCACGGAACAGGCGGTAGTGCCGGGCGAAGCCGTCCATCATCGCCTGCGAGATCGCGTAGGCGGTGGCGGAGTCGGGACGCGGGGGAAACACTGCGGGCCTCGTGGTGGTCTTGACTGCGCCGTGCCGAATCCCGCCCGCCTGCTGCCGGCGTCAGCCGCGCCGCGCCTGGGCGACGCCCTCGACCGCCGCCTTGTACACGGCATCCAGCCCCTCGGTGCCCGAGACGGTCATGTGCAGGTTGTTGATCAGGCCGTCCTTGAGCCCGTAGCACCAGCCGTGCAGCGTCACCTTGTCGCCGCGGGACCAGGCGTCGGACATCACGGTGGTCTGCGCGATGTTCACCACCTGCTCGATGGCATTGAGTTCGCACAGCACGTCGTGCCGCCATTGCGGGTCGATGGAGGCGATGAGTTCGCGGTGGCGGTCACGCACATCCTTCACGTGGCGGATCCAGTTGTCGGCCAGGCCGACGCGCAGGTCCTCCAGAGCGGCCAGCACGCCGCCGCAGCCGTAATGGCCGACGACCATGAGGTGCTCGATGTGCAACTGGTCCACCGCGTACTGGATGGTGGAAAGGCAGTTCAGATCGGTCGGCACCACCACGTTGGCCACATTGCGGTGCACGAACACCTCGCCCGGTTCTAGGCCCGTGATCTGGTTGGCAGGCACGCGGCTGTCCGAGCAGCCCACCCACATGTACTTCGGCTTTTGCTGGGACAGGAGCCCGGTGAAGAATCCGGGACGCTCGCGCTCCATCTGGGCCGCCCACGCTCGGTTGTGGACAAAGAGGTCGTCGATGGAGGAGGTCGTCATGCGTCTGGCTTTCTTCAGGGATCAGGGGTTAGCAGGTTTCTGCAAACAGTTCGCGGCCGATCAGCATGCGGCGGATCTCGCTGGTGCCCGCGCCGATTTCGTACAGCTTGGCATCGCGCCACAGGCGGCCCAGGGGGTACTCGTTGATGTAGCCGTTGCCGCCGTGGATCTGCACGCCCTCGCCCGCCATCCAGGTGGCCTTCTCGGCGCACCACAGAATCACGCTGGCGCAGTCCTTGCGCACCTGACGCACGTGGTCCGCGCCCAGGAGATCGAGGTTCTTGGCGACGGTGTAGGCAAACGAGCGGCCGGCCTGCAGCACGGTGTACATGTCCGCCACCTTGCCCTGGATCAGCTGGAACTCGCCGATGCTTTGGCCGAACTGCTTGCGGTCGTGAATATAAGGCACCACGTTGTCCATCACCGACTGCATGATGCCCAGTGGCCCGCCCGTGAGCACAGCGCGTTCGTAGTCCAGACCGCTCATCAGCACCTTGGCGCCGTTGTTCACGCCGCCCAGCACCTGGGAAGCCGGTACCTCCACGTTCTCGAACACCAACTCGCCCGTGTGGCTGCCGCGCATGCCCAGCTTGTCCAGCTTCTGGGCGACGGAAAAACCGGGCATGCCCTTCTCGATCAGAAAAGCGGTGACGCCGCGCGCGCCGAGTTCTGGCTCCGTCTTGGCGTAGACCACCAGCGTGTCGGCATCCGGGCCATTGGTAATCCACATCTTCGTGCCGTTGAGCAGGTAGTAGCCGCCCTTGTCCTCGGCCTTCAGCTTCATGCTGATCACGTCGGAACCAGCGCCAGGCTCGCTCATGGCCAGTGCGCCCACGTGCTCGCCGGAGATCAGGCGCGGCAGGTACTTCTGCTTCTGCTCTTCGGAGCCATTGCGGTTGATCTGGTTCACGCACAGGTTGCTGTGCGCGCCGTAGGACAGGCCAACGGATGCACTGGCGCGCGAGATTTCCTCCATCGCCACCATGTGCGCCAGGTAGCCCATGGCCGCGCCGCCATACTGCTCCGGCACGGTGATTCCGAGCACGCCCAAGTCACCCATCTTGCGCCACAGGTCCATGGGGAACTGGTCGGAGCGGTCGATCTCGGCGGCGCGAGGGGCGATTTCTGCTTGTGCGAAATCATGGACGGCATCCCGCAGTGCGTCGATGTCGTCACCCAGTTGGAAATTCAGGCCGGGCAGGTTGGCCGGTGCGGTCATAGGTGTCTCCTGGTTGTTGTGATGGAAGAGAGATGGAGGGGGAACACGTGGACGCGACGGGCTCAGGCCGGAACACTGCTGCGGCCGACCACGGCCATCAACGTGCATCCCATCGTGGCCACCAGCGTCTCCCGCCCGTGGTCGAGCGCAAAAGCTTGGCCCTCGGCAAAGGTGATCGTGTGCCAGGGTTTGATGACGCGCCCCTGCATGCGAAACGACTGGCCGCGGGCGGGGGCCAGCAAATTGATCTTGAACTCGATGGTCAGCACGGCGGCGTCTTCGGCCATCAGCGTGAAGGCGGCATAACCGCAGGCAGAATCGAGCGCCGTCGCGACCATGCCGGCATGCAGAAAGCCGTGCTGCTGCGTCAAGGAGGGCGCCCAGTCTAGGGCGATATCCACAGCACCCGCTTCGATGCGTTCGAGACGCGCTGCAAGCGTGGCCATGGCGCCCTGCAGGGCAAAGCTGTCACGGACCCGATCCGCGTAGTTCGGAGTTTTAGGCTCAAACACCGTCGTCACCTAGCGCACCGGTCAGTGGGCCGCCTTGTGCACGCGCCCTTCCGGCGTTCGCTGCAGCAGTGCCTGGGCCTCGGCCTCGTGCTCGCGGATTTCTTCAAGGTTGGCCTGCAGATCGGCCATTTGCGCTTCCAGCTTGCCGCGGTGCTGTGCCAGCACCTCGAGAAACTTGCGCAGTTGGACGCCGGTATCCCGGGGGCTGTCGTAGAGATCGATGATTTCCTTGGCCTCTACCAATGAAAGGCCCAAGCGCTTAGCCCGCAGAGTGAGCCGCAAACGCGTGCGGTCCCGTGCTGTATATACGCGGTTGCGCCCTCCCGGTCCGGTGCGCTCGGGCTGCAGCAGGCCCATGTCCTCATAGAAGCGCATGGCCCGCGTCGTGAGATCGAACTCCTTCGCCAGATCTCCGATGGTGTAGGTGATGGACATGGAACAGCAGCCCGGGAAAATTGATGAGGCACGGGAGTGAAGGCAATCTCGCGCATCTCAAATTGACGTTTACGTTAACGTCAATACTATCCGATCTGCATGAATTGGGGAAGTGAAGTCCAACTCGCCAATGACGAAAGGCATGCAGCGCCCTGCTTGCATGCATCGGACCCTCGGTGCCGGTCAACGCGCTTACCAGCAGCATCCTGCTGATCGATCAGCTTTGAGGATTACGTCGGCGGTGTACATCACTTCGAGGCAAGACCGCCACGCATTCTGAGACCACTAGCAGCGAGCTCTTAAACAACAAGGGCCTGTTGTCCGGCAGCCGCCCAGCATGGTGAGGAAGTTTTTCGTAGCCCGGTGGTGTCCGCGGCCTGCCGGTGCTGCCGCGCGGCCTTGTCCATCATCGCGCGGCCGGCTGATGATGACCTGGCGCAGCGGCCTGAGGGATGTTCTGGGCATCACAGGGGGCGGCGCCATCTAGGAGCGCCTTAGCGACGCAGCATGGGCGATCACTCCTCTGACGGGATGCGCCGCCGCAAAGCAAAACGCCCTTCTACTCGTTAGAGCAGAAGGGCGGTTTGG
>JAEWPH010000307.1 GCA_023460715.1 Pseudomonadota bacterium
CCTTCGCGACGGGGCCGGTGCCGGGCCGCCGGCCGCGTGCAGGCCGCCGGCGCCGTGCCCGCGCGCCGCGCGAGTACCACGCACCGGGCCCATTTCCTTGATTTGAGGCAAAGCGCGACCAAAACGCACGGGTAAACCCGCAGGTCCTGCAGAGGTCGTACAACCTCCCGACAATGCGCCGCAGGAACTGAAAAAGGCCTGCGGGCGCAGCTTTGCTGCGTGCGCAGGCCAAAACACAACAACAAAAGGTCTGGTCACGATGCGCATTTGCAGGTCAAGTGCGGGCTTCTCCCTGTCCGGGAAAGCCTGCGGGTGGGTTTTTTCTTTGCTGGCCGTCCTCGGCGCGGCCCCTGCGCAAGCCTCCGGTGACGCCGGCACCGCGGCCCCTGTGCCCCCGCCGCAGGCGCAGCAAGCCGCTTCTGCGCAGCAGTCGGCCACCACCGATGCGGTGCTGGTCGAAAAGGGCCGCAAGCTGGCGGTCGCGGCGGACTGCGCCGCCTGCCACACCACGCCCAAGGGCGGCGCACCGTTCGCCGGCGGCTACCCCATCGGCTCGCCGCTGGGCACCATCTACGCGACCAACATCACGCCCTCCCAGACCCACGGCATCGGCCGCTACACGCTGGAAGATTTCAGCCGCGCCCTGCGCCAGGGCGTGCGCCAGGACGGCGCCCACCTCTACCCGGCGATGCCGTACACGGCCTATACGCAGATCAGCGACGACGACACGGCCGCGCTCTACGCCTACTTCATGCACGGCGTGAAGCCGGTGGACCAGGCGGCTCCGCAGACCGCACTGCCGTTCCCGTTCAACCTCCGCTTCTCGATGGCGGTGTGGAACGCGCTGTACCTGAAGGACCAGCGCTTCGTGCCCGACACCGCCAAGGCGCCCGAGTGGAACCACGGCGCCTACCTGGTGAACGCGCTGGCCCACTGCAGCACCTGCCACACGCCGCGCAACGCGCTCATGGCTGAAGACAGCGGCCGCTTCCTGGCGGGCGGCTCGCTCGGCGCCTGGTACGCGCCCAACATCACGTCCGACGCCACCAACGGCATCGGCGGCTGGAGCGAGGCCGAACTGGTGCAGTACCTCCAGACCGGTCGCGTGGCCGGCAAGGCCCAGGCCGCCGGCCCCATGGCCGAAGCGGTGGAGCACAGCCTGCAGCACCTGCCCGAGTCCGACCTGAAGGCCATCGCCACGTACCTCAAGCAGACGGCGCCGCAGGGCGGCGACGAGGCCAAGCCCCGCTACAGCCACGGCAGCGCGGCGGTCGCGCAGGAAGCCACGCAGCGCGGCCTGGCAAAGGGCGTGGACGCCGGCTGGCGCGTCTTCAGCGGCAGCTGCGCGCACTGCCACCAGGCCACGGGCGGCGGCACGGGCCATGGCGAATACCCCTCGCTGTTCCACAACAGCGCCACGGGTGCCAGCCGGCCCGACAACCTGGTCGCCACCATCCTGCACGGCGTGGACCGCACGGTGGACGGCCGCGCGCACTTCATGCCGGCCTTCGGCGATGCGGCGTCGTACACCGACCGCCTGAGCGACCAGGAGATCGCCGACGTGAGCAACTTCGTGCTCACGCAGTACGGCAACCCGGCGGTGCAGGTCAGCGCGGCGGACGTGGCCACGCTGCGCGCCGGTGGCAAGCCGCCCTTGATCGCGCAGATGCGTCCCCTGCTCCTGCCGGCCATCGTGGTCGTGCTGGTGGCGCTGGTCGCCTTCATCGCAGTGCGGGTGCGCCGCAAGAAGAACACGGCCGCCTGACGCGGCCCGGAGATGGATGACCATGACTTCGAATCACCCCACCCATTCCCTCTCTGCCCTGTCGTCGGCTGTGGCCTCCACGGCGGCAACGGCCGGCCTCTCGCGCCGCACGCTGATCGGCGCCGCCGCCGCTGCCGGCGTGGCCCTGGCCTTCGGCGGCCCGGCCCTGCTGGGCACCAGCAACGCCTTCGCAGCCGCCGCGGCATCGCAAGACTTTCTGCGCCTGTCGGAGTTTCTGACCGGCGGCCAGCCGCTCACCGCTGCGCTGGCCGCGCGCTACCAGGAGGCGCTGGGGCGGCATGAACCGCAGTTCGCCGCGGCCGCCGCCCGGTTGCAGCGCCACGTGGCGGACGGCCGGTTCACGCATGTGGACGAGCTGCTGGCCGCGCCCGGCCTCGACCCCGCCCTGCGCGCCACGGCCACGCAGATCGTCTCGGCCTGGTACCTGGGCATCGTCGGCGAAGACGCCGATGCGGAGCTGATCAGCTACGCCAACGCCCTCATGTACCGCCCCACGGCCGGCATCCTCGACGTTCCCACCTACGGCAGCGGCCCCGATTCATGGGGGCACAAGCCCCCGGTCTCCACGGTGCCCAACCCCACCGGAGGCGACGCGCAACACCCCACCAAGAAGAGCCCGTAAGCGATGAGCAGCAGCACCCACCACAGCACGCAGTACGACGCGGACCTGATCGTCATCGGCTCCGGCGTCATGGGCGGCCTGATCGGCGCCAAGCTGGCCCAGGCCGGCAAGTCCGTGATCATTCTGGAAGCCGGCCCGCGCGTGCGCCGCGCCGACATCGTCGAGAACTTCCGCAACGCGCCGGTCAAGCTCTCGCTGGCCAACATGAAGCTGCAGGGCGCGGGCTCGCCCTTCCCGAACCCGCCGCACATTCCCTCCACCTACGGCGACTACCTGCAGCAGACCGGCCCGGTGAAGTACCCCACCAAGTACCTGCGCGTGGTGGGCGGCACCACCTGGCACTTCGGCTCGGCGCTGTGGCGCATGATTCCCAACGATTTCAAGATCCGGACGCTTTACGGCCGCGGCCGTGACTGGCCCATCGGCTACGACGAGCTGGAGCCCTACTACTGCGAAGCCGAGGCCGAGCTGGGCGTGACGGGCTACGACGGCCAGGACGAAAGCGGCCATGGGGGCGAGGCGCACCCGCCGCGTTCCAAGCCCTTCCCCATGAAGGGCTTTAACGTGCCGTACTTCATGCAGCGCATGGACGAGATGCTCAAGCCCGGCGGCTACCACCCGGTGCTGGAGCCGCACGGCCGCGCAAGCCGCCCCTACGGCAACCGCCCCGTCTGCGCGGGCAACAACAACTGCAACCCGGTCTGCCCCATCGGCGCGAAGTACGACGGCTCCATGCACATCGACGTGGCCGAGCGCGCGGGCGCCCAGCTGCTCGACAACGCGGTGGTCTACAAGATCGAAGCGGGTGACGATGGCAAGATCACGGCCGTGCACTACAAGAAGCCCGACGGCAGCTCGCACCGCCTCACGGCGCGCCATTTCGTGCTGGCGGCGTACGGCATCGAGAGCCCCAAGCTGCTCTTGATGTCGACATCCGAGAAGTACCCGAACGGCATCGCCAATTCGTCCGACCAGGTGGGCCGCAACCTGATGGGCCACACCGGCATCAGCATGAACATCATGATGAACGAGGACGTGTGGCCGGGCCAGGGCCCGACCGAGCTGCTGGTCTACCTGAACTACCGCGACGGCGCCTTCCGCAAGGACATCCCCAGCTACAAGACCAAGTTCCGCAACACGGTGACCACGTCGCAGATCGCCTCCAGCCTCATCGCCAAGGGCGTGCTGGGCAGCCAGCTGGACGCCGAGATCCGCCGCCAGTCGGCGCGCTCGCTGAACGTGGCCGTGGACTTCGAGACCGAGGCGCAGCCGCAGAACCGCGTGGTGCCCAGCACGACCAAGAAGGACGCCATCGGCATCCCCGTGCCCGAGATCTACTACAGCGTGAACGACTACTGGAACGCCGGCCGCGACTTCGCGGTGACCGACCTGCAGCGCATGGCCGGCCTGCTGAACGCCGACATCCTGAAGATGGACACCAACCACCAGGACCGCCAGCACATCATGGGCACGACCATCATGGGCGACGACCCGAAGAACTCGGTGGTGGACCGCGACTGCCGCACGCACGACCATCCCAACCTGTTCATCGCCGGCACCAGCGTCATGCCCTCGGCCTCGTGCATGAACCCCACGCTGACCGGCGCGGCGCTGAGCCTGCGCATCGCGCACCAGCTGCTGCGGGAGGTGTGAGCGCGCCAGGCGGCGTGCCTGGTTGCTATCGAATCGAGAGCTGCTTGCGCTCGTGGATATTGGAATTCAATGCACTTTGTGCCTGAAATCTATGCACATCAGGCGCAGTCTGCTCTCATTTTCATTGCGGCGCCGGCGTGCCCTCGGCCGTGGCGGCTGCGGGTGCGGGTGCGGGCGCCATCTCCAGCTGCATGAGGATCATATTGACCAGCGTGTGCACGGTGGGCCGGCCGGTCTCGATCACGAACTGCGCCGCCTCGCGGTACAGCGGGTCGCGCTGAGCGTAGAGCTCGCGCAGACGCTCCAGCGGGTTGGCCACCTGCAGCAGCGGCCGCGCCTGGTCGTGGCGCACGCGCTTGTAGATGTCGTCGGGCGAGGCGCGCAGATACAGCACGTGGCCGCACTGGCGCAGCGCCGTGCGGTTCTCCGGGCGCAGCACGATGCCGCCGCCGGTGGACAGCACCATCGGACCGGGCTGGGCTGCCATGTCGGCCAGCAGACGGCTTTCCTCGTCGCGGAAGGCGGCTTCGCCGTGCTGCTCGAAGTAAGCCCGGATGCTGGTGCCCAGCGCCTGCTCCAGCCGGTGGTCCATGTCCACGAACGGCACGCCCAGGCGGCGCGCCAACTGGCGCCCCACCGTCGATTTGCCGGAGCCCGGCATGCCAACCAATGCGCAGCGCGTCTGCATCTTCCTGTCCTGTGGTCCGTGGTTTGGGGGGGGAGCGAGAGGGCAGTGTAAGGGCCGGGGCGGCCTGCGATGCCGCCCGTGCTGTCGGCTTGCGCTGACACGGCCCCGTGTGGGCGCGGACCACAATGCGGCATGCCTCCTGTCCTGGAACGCCTGACCGAACACGCGAAGCGCCTGGTCCAACCCGTGATGCCGCTGGTGCGCGCCGTCAACCTGTGGCTGGACGCGGACGGCCTGCGCATGAGCGCGGCCATGTCGTTCTACGGCATGCTGAGCCTGGCGCCGCTGCTGCTGCTGGTGGTGGGCGTGCTGGGCTGGTGGATCGACAAGTCCTACCTCGAATCGAACCTCATTTCCCAGGTGCAGGCCGTCGTGGGCGAGCGCGGCGCCGACGCCGTACGCCTCGCATTGGCCAGCGCGCAGGAGCCGTCGGAGGGGCGCATCGCGTCCATCGTCGGCTTCGTGCTGCTGCTGTCCGGCGCCACCGGCGTGTTCGTCGAGCTGCAGTCCGCCCTGGAGCGCCTGTGGTCGCGCGGCCAGCCGGCGCCCGAGAGCAAAGCCTGGTGGCGCATGGCCTCCCTGCGATTGCGCGGGCTGGCCTATGTGCTGGCCATCGGCTTCCTGCTGCTGGTGTCGCTGGTGGTCTCCACCGCCGTGAAGGTGGTGTCCACCTGGGCCAGCGCCAGCCTGCCTTCGGCCTCGGGGCCGCTGCTGCAGCTGCTCAACGAGATGGTGGCTTTCGGCATCGCCGTGGCGCTGTTCGTCGGGCTGATGCGCATCGGCAGCGGGCCGAAGCCGCCCATGCGCTGCCTGGTCTTCGGCGCGGTGGTGGGCGCCATCCTGTTCACCGTGGGCAAGCAGGCCCTGGCCTTCTACCTGTCCACCGCGGCCGTGGTCTCGGCCTATGGCGCAGCCGGCTCGCTGGTGGTGCTGCTGATGTGGATCTTCTTCTCGTCCGCCGTGCTCTTGTTCTCGGCCAGCTGCGCGCTGGCGCTGCAGGAGACGCGCGAGGAGTTCAGCCAGCGCCTGTCCGAACGGGAGCGCGAACGCGCCCGTGCCGCGAAGGCAGAGGGCGGCGACAGCGCCGACGCCGGAACGGCCGCGCCCGCGCCCCGCTGACGCGCCCTCAGCGCGTGATCTGCAGCTGCGTGCCCAGGCCCAGGTGCTCGGCGAGGCGCAGGGCGTTGAGCGGCGCGTGGATCTTCATGGTGTTGTCGAAGAAGCAGAACACGTTGCGGGCACTGCGCTGTGGCGCGGGCTTTTCCGAAAGCCGGCCGATGCCCGGCGCATCGCCTCCCGCGGCCCAGGCGCGGATGCGGTCAGCCCAGTGCGCGAGCTGCGCGTCGCTGTAGCCGCTGGCATAGAGCTGCTGGGCACCGTGCAGCCGCAGGTAGAGGAAGTCGGCCGTCACATCACCCACCTCGGGCCAGCGCCCACCGGTATCGGCCACCACCAGGGCGACGCGGTGCCGGCGCAGCAAGTCGACGAACTCCGGGTGGCAATAGCTGTCATGCCGCACCTCCAGCGCATGCCGCAGGCGCCAGGCCGGCTGCGGCGGGGTGAGCAGTTCCTTGCCCCGCATGCGCGGCTCGCGCTCCTGCGCCAGCGCCGCAGCGGCTTCGGTGTCGTGGGGCAGCTGCGCCAGGAAGGTGTCGAGCAGTTCGGCATCGAAGGCCAGGCTGGGCGGCAGCTGCCACAGGACCGGCCCGAGCTTGGGGCCGAGCGCGAACAGACCCGAGGCGAAGAAGTTGGCCACGGCCGCGCGGGCGTCGCGCAGCCGCAGGAGGTGCGTGATGTAGCGCGGCGCCTTCACGGTGAAGACGAAGCCGTCCGGCGTGTCGGCGGCCCACTGGACGTAGCTGGTCGGACGCTGCAGCGCATAGAAGGAGCCATTGAGCTCGATGGCGGGCAGCTGCCGCGAGGCGTATGCCAGTTCCTGCGCCTGGACCAGGCCCTTGGGGTAGAAGCCGCCGCGCCAGGGCGCATAGCGCCAGCCCGAGATGCCGATGCGGATTTGTGCCGTCATGCAGGCAGTGTGTGCGTCGCAACGGCCTGCCCTGTCCGCACGCGGCGCGCCCCGGTGTAGGCCGTCTGCCACAGGGAGGGCGGCCCCTCTTCGATCGCCTCAAGGGGCGTCAACAGGTGCTTACCAGCTTTACAGAGCCTTAGGAGATGTTCGACCCCTGCGCTTGTAACCTGCCGGCCAGAACTCTAAAAAGGAATTCATCATGAGTCTGATCGTTCGTTCCAATTCCGTGGCGGGCACCTCTTCGGTGGTGCCGGCCCGCGCCTCCACCAAGTGGCTCTGGGCCGCCGTGGGCGCTCTGGGCGTGAGCGTGCTGGCGCTCGGCGCCACCCTCGTCATGCAGAACCGTGGCAACGGCCCTACCG
>JAEWPH010000308.1 GCA_023460715.1 Pseudomonadota bacterium
CTGCGGCGCAGGGCGGCGCGGCGGCGCGCCTGCCGGCCGGTCGGCGCAGGGACAGGTCGCTACACTGCCAGCTCTTCGATCACCGGCAAGGAGGATTTCCGTGCACAAAGCCGTCGCCGTCACACTGGTTCTGGCCCTTTCCGCGGCATTGGGTGCGTGCCGCAAGCAAGACGCTGCGGCGCCCGCCGCGGCTCCGCCGTCCCCTCCCGCCGCCTCGGCCGCGCCAGCCGCCAGCGCACCGGCGCCCCAGACGGCGGCGGCCCCTGCGAGCAAAGGCTTCGACACCGCCAGCCTGCCGGTCTCCAGCGCCCCGCTCGGCGCCTTCCCCTATATCAGGCTGCCCAGCGGCTATGTGACGGGCACCACGCCGGACATGGCCGATTTCGACCAGGTGCCGTTCTGGACGGGCGACCGCCTGGAACCGGTGGAAGGCAAGGTCTGGTCCGCGAACGTCGCCGCCGAGCAGGGCAAGACCTTCTCCGACCTGGAGCTGGCGCGTAACATCGAGGCGGTGGTCGCCTCGCTCGGTGGCAAGAAGATCTTTGAGGGCCGGATTCCGGAGGCCGCAGGGCAGAAGATCAAGGAGTGGCCGCGCGACGTGGCGACCAAGTACAACAGCGGGCTGGGCGATGTGTGGAACAACCCCGTGCAGGTGTTCGTCGTCCACCGCACCGACCGCGACATCTGGATCCACCTGTGCAGCCACCAGTTCGGCGGCGGCCTGCTGATCGCAGAGACCCAGCCGCTGCAGATCACGGCCGGCCTGCTGCCGGCCAGCGAGCTGAAGGCGCAGATCGACAAGGCGGGCAAGGTGGCGCTGCACGTCAACTTCGCCACGGACAAGACCGACATCCTGCCCGACTCGCAGCCGCAGATCGAACAGGTCGTGCAGCTGCTGCGGCAGGACGCGGCGCTGAAGCTGGCGGTCAACGGCCATACCGACAACACGGGCGACGCGGCGCACAACAAGGCCCTGTCCGAGGGCCGTGCCAAGGCGGTGGTCGCCGCCCTCGCCGCGCAGGGCGTGGATGCGGCCCGGCTGTCGTCGGCCGGCTTCGGTGACACGGCGCCGGTGGCGGACAACACCACCGACGCAGGGCGGGCCAAGAACCGCCGTGTCGAACTCGTGAAGCGGTCCTGAAGGGCGGCCGCGGGGCGCGAGGCCCCGCCGTGCCGTGCGGTGGCGCTGCGTCTACCCGCGGTCGCCGCGGAAGCGCTGCGCGGCCTGGCGGCTGACCTCGGCCAGCAGCTGCTCTTCGCGCTGGCGTTCGCGCAGCCAGCGGGCGTCGTTCTGGCCGGCGATGGCCTCTCCGCGCAGCATGTGCAGCGCGCCCGAAGCGCCATGCGCTCCCGCATGGCGGGCGATGTGGTCGATGGTCTGCAGCAGGTGGTCGCGCAGCGGCATGTGCTCACCCGTGGCGGGGTCCACGTACACGGCTTCCATGCCGAAGCGGCAGGCCTGGAAGCGGTTGTAGGTGTAGACGAGGTAATCGTCTTCCGACGGGGTGAACGGCTGCTCGGCCAGGAACCATGCGCCCAGCGACTGCACGAAGGCCGACAGGGCGGCCGCACGCTCGATGGTGAGCGGTGTGTCGAACACGCGGATTTCGATGGTGCCGAACTCCGGCTTGGGGCGGATGTCCCAGTAGAAGTCCTTCATGCTCTTGACCACGCCGGTGCGCGTCATCTTCTCGAAGTACTGCTCGAACTCCGTCCACGTCAGCACGCAGGGCGCGCGGCCCGACAGCGGAAACGCGAACACCGAATTCAGCCGCGCCGAATCGAACGCCGTGTCCTGCCCCTGCACGTACGGGCTGGAGGCCGACAGGGCGATGAAGTGCGGGATGTAGCGCGACATGCGGTGCAGCATGAGCAGCGCGGCGTCGGCGTCGGGGCAGCCGATGTGCACGTGCTGGCCGAAGATGGTGAACTGCTTGGACAGGTAGCCGTACAGCTGCGACAGCTCTTGAAAGCGCGGCTTGTCGTAGATGCGCCGCTCGTGCCACTGCTGGAAGGGGTGCGTGCCGCCGCCCACCACGGCGATGTTGAGCTTGTCGGCGCTTCTCACCAGCGCGTCGCGGATCTGCGTGAGCTGGCCCAGCACCTCGCTGCCCGAATGGCAGATGCCGGTCGAGATCTCGATCATGCTGTTGGTCATCTCCGGCACCACGCTGCCGGGCAGGGGCTGCTTCTCCATCAGGCGCAGCATGTCCTCCGCGTAGGGCGCCAGATCGTAGTCGTGGGTGTTGACGAGCTGCAGCTCCAGTTCGACGCCCAGCGTCAGCGGCTCGGAATGGTGGAAGGCTTCAAGACTCACGGGGGCTGTCTCCGGTGTTGCTGCTGCTGTTGGGGTTGCGCCCGGCACGCGTCAGCGGGGCCCAGGGCTTGGAACTTTCGCCCGCCCGGTAGATGGCCACGGTGGCGATCACCGCGCCCAGCACTTCCATCAGCAGGATGGTCGGCAGGGCCACGCGGGCGATCAGGTGGCCGGTGGAGGCCGAGGCCACCACGAACTGCGAGGCGATGAGCAGGGCGATGGACGACATGGGCGTCATCGCGCAGCTCACCCACAGGGCCTGGCGCCAGCTCGCGCCGCTGCCGATGTTGCCCAGGCCCACGCCCACGGCCTTGGCGACCAGGCGCACGGCGATCAGGGCCAGCACCACGCCGGCCACCGGGCCGCTCCAGTCGGCCTGCGCGGCCACGGTGGAAACCAGCACGAACATCAGCATGGTGAGCAGCGAGGACGCCGTGCCCAGCTGGCGCGGCCAGGCCCAGGGGCGCGGGTTGAGCTGCTTGAGCAGCATGCCGCCCAGCAGCGCGGCCAGCGGGGCCGAGCCCCCCATGAAGGCCGCCACGGCCGTGCCGGCCGCGATCAGCGCCAGCAGCAGGATGGAGGTGTTCTCGCTCGTCGGGCTCATGAAGCGCAGCGCCATGCGCAGGGCCAGCGCCAGCACCGCGCCCACGATGATGGAAACGCCCAGCACCACCATCACGGGGTAGATGGTGTCGGTGAAGCCGGTGTTGGGACGGTTGATGAGTTCGGCCTGGGCGCTCCCCAGCGTCAGCGCATACAGGGTGGACAGCGTGGCCAGCACGATGGAGCGGTCGGTCACGGGGCCGGCGGCGCGCATGTCGGTCACCACGCGCGTCAGCACGGCGGGCGAGGCAGCCAGCGCGACCAGCGCCAGGGGGCCGGCGGCGCGGTCAGGCACGTCCAGCCAGATCAGCACCCAGTACACGGCGAAATACGTGCAGACGGACTCCGCCACGCTCTGCACCAGCACCATGGGGTTGTGACGGAACCAGCGCAGCGGAATGCGGGCGCCGGCTTCGAACAGCACCACGGAGATCCCCAGCTCCAGCAGGAACAGCCCGATGCCCTGCAGCGGCCACAGCGCGCCGCTGAATCCCAGCAGGCCGGCGATCGTGCCCACCAGGGTGTAGCCCACCACCTTGGGCAGGCCGGTATGGCGTTGGAACAGGTAGCCGGAAATGGCGGCGACCGCCAGCAACATCGACCATTGCACGGTGGGCAGCCCCGCCGAAGGGCGCAGCCACTGCGCCCAGAAGCTCATCAGCTCATTCATTCTTTATGTGTCCTCTTCCATCTGCGGGTGGCCCGCTGTGCGGCCCTGCAAGGCCCAGCCCATCCCGGGATGTGGCCCGGTTCGGCGGCCGACCGAATCTACCTGTGGATACATGCAGTCCTTGTAGGACGGCGCGCCCCATCAGGAGGCGTTGGCGCGGCCCGCAAAACCTGCAACGGAAGGACCGCGTTCGGTAGGTTGTACTACACGCCGATGGCAGCGCAGCGTTCGCGGGCGCGCTTCAGGGGGACGTCCGCACGGGCATGAAGAACCCCAGTGGCGCCTTGCGCAGGCGGGTGCGCAACGCGCGGTAGATGCGGGCCCGTTCCACGCCGCTCACATTGTGCGCCCGCAGCGCGAGACGGAAGGCCAGGTAGAAGCTCACGGACACGTTCAGCGCCCCCAGCAGCGGCACGGTGGCCGCGGCCCACCAGAACGCCGGCTGGTGCAGCACGCTCCAGCCCAGTGCCGTGGCCGCCGCGCCCAACTGGCCGGTGGACAGCGTCACGTGGCGTACATCCAGCCCCAGGCCGAAGAAGGCTGCGAACACGGGTACCAGCCCCAGCATGAAGCCAAGCGAGATGTTGGCCGCGAAGCCCGACAGGTTCTCCCGCAGGAAGTGCGCCCACCGCTGGGCGCGCCGCACGCCCAGCAGGCGGGTGATGCGCGGGTTGTACTCCAGGGCCGAGTCCAGCCGCTGCAGCACGAACCAGTTCTCGGCCCAGCCCGCGATGATGCTCGATGCGAACAGCAGTACCCCCGTGAACGCCGCGAAGAACAGGGACGGCCCCAGCAGATGCAGTGAATGCAGCACATGCTCGGCCTGGGCGGGCGTGATGGCGGGCTGCCCGGAGAACCAGGCAATGCCCAGCGTGATGCCCACCACCAGCGGGAACACCACCAGCACGTTGCCCAGCACGGCCGCCACCTGCGAGCGCACCAGGCAGGCCACCTCGTCCACGAAGGCCTGCACCGCCTCGTCCGTGCGCAGGTCCTTGAGCTTGGCGGCCATGGCCGGTGCCGTCATGGCCGGCTGCTTGGTGGCCACCGTGAAGTGCAGCAATTGCACGAGCACGAAGCTCACCGCGTAGTTCATACCCGCCCAGAAGCCGCTCCAGAAAGCCGACAGCGCCAGGGCTCCCAGGCCGAACTTCATCAGTGTGGTGAAGGCCATCACCAGGCCGCCGCCGGCGGCCTTGCCCACCATGGCGCGGTACTCGGCTGCGGTGCGGGTGATGTAGTGCTCGCCGGTCTCGGCGCTGCGCTCGGCCACCTTGGCCGCCAGCAGGGACGAGTTGGAGGCGATCAGCGCCCGCAGGCTGCGGCGCTCGCGCCCCACGGTCACCAGGCGCGCCAGAAGCCGCGCTGCGCTCAGCGCCGGCGTGGGCGACAGCAGGCACTCCAGCAGCTCCCGCACGCGCAGGATGCGCTCGCGCAGCTGGCGCAGCCGGAACACCAGTCCGACCGAGATCCCGTTGCCTTCGAAGTGTGAATACACCGTGGCCGCGGCGGCGCGGCAGGCGTCCAGCCGCTCGCGCAGGCGTTGCACGGACTCGTCGAGCCGGTCGGTGGTGCGCAGCGGGTGCAGCACCTCCACGCGCAAGCTTTCCACATCGCGGATCAATGCATGGAAGGGCTGCGCGTCGCGCGCCGCCTCGCTCATGCGCAGGCGCAGCTCGGGCGCGAACCCTGTGGAGAGGATCTGCCCCGCGCAGTAGGTGATGGCGTCCAGCAGCGATCGCTGCCAGCGCGAGGTGCCGCTGTCGTCCGGTGGCGCCAGCAGGGCGAGCAGCCGCTCCAGCACCGGCTCGTCCAGCGTGGCCAGCCACTGGGCGTCCACGTCCTTGGGCAGCGCGAGCATGAACAGCTCGGAGGCATCGATGGTTTCCGGACTGGCGGGCAGCAGCTTGTAGCGCAAGCGTTCGGCCACCTCGCTGACCAGCGCGGTGCGCGGCGCAAAGCCGAAGTCGGCCAGCAGCGTGGTGATGTCCACCGTGTGCGTCAGCGCGCTCCACCAGGCCTGCAGGCGGGCCTGGGCGGCCGGGTCCTTCTCCAGCGTGTCCACCAGCAGGTGAACCCGCCCGACCGCACCTTCCACGGACTCGCCCGTGCCGCGCACCCAATCCAGAAGGGCGATCAGGGCCAGGTGGCGCTGGGCCAGAGGTGCGCAGGGGTCGAGATCGGCCAGCAGGCGGCCCAGGTCGGCCGCCCGTCGCTTGCCCTGCCTCAATGCAGCACCCGGTCGGTCCAGGGCTGGCCGTCGCCGCTGGCGTCGGTGGCTTCGAGCACGAACAGATCGACGGGGCACTCGAAGGGTTCGCCATCGTCCGCCACGCAGAAGAAGCGCCCATGCATGCTGCCGCTGGGCGTGCGCAGGCGGCATCCGCTGGTGTACTGGAAGGACTCGCCGGGCTTGAGCAACGGCTGGTGGCCGACCACGCCCAGGCCCTTCACCTCCTCGGTATGGCCGCCCGCGTCGCTGATGATCCAGTGCCGCGAGATCAGCTGGGCCGGCACCTCTCCGCTGTTGGTGATGGTGATGGTGTAGGCGAAGCTGAACACGCCGGCTTCCGGCGTGGATTGCTCGGGCAGGTATTCGGGTTGCACTTCGGCCTGGAACTGGTACTTCGGCATCGGGCAATGGTAAGGGTTGGCGCAGCGAACCGGCGGCAGGACGGCTTGCGGGTTGCGCCGCGGGGCACTGCAACTGCGACAATCGGCGCATGAGCCGCCCCTACCGCATCGCCCCCTCCATCCTGTCCGCCGACTTCGCCCGCCTGGGCGACGAGGTGAAGAACGTCATCGCCGCCGGCGCCGACTGGATCCACTTCGACGTGATGGACAACCACTACGTGCCCAACCTGACGTTCGGCCCGATGATCTGCCAGGCCCTGAAGCCGCACGCCAAGACGGCAGACGGCCAGGCCGTGCCGATCGATGTGCATCTGATGATCCAGCCGGTCGACGCCCTCGCCGCCGCGTTCGCCGATGCGGGCGCCGACTACATCAGCTTCCATCCCGATGCATCGGGCCATGTGCACCGCAGCATCCAGGCGCTGCGCGCCAAGGGCGTGAAGCCCGGGCTGGTGTTCAACCCGGCCGAGCCGCTCGACGTGCTGGACTGGGTGATCGACGACATCGACCTGATCCTGATCATGAGCGTCAACCCCGGCTTCGGCGGGCAGAGCTTCATCGACTCGGCCCTGCGCAAGATCGAAGCCGTGCGCAAACGCATCGACGCCTGCGGCAAGGACATCCGCCTGGAGGTGGACGGCGGCATCAAGACGGACAACATCCGCCGTGTGGCGGATGCGGGGGCGGACACGTTTGTGGCAGGCAGCGCCATCTTCGGCAAGCCGGATTACGCGGGCGTCATCAGCGCGATGCGCCAGCAGCTGGCGGGCTGAACCTCCACGGTGGCACCCCGCGCGGCAAGGCGGGAAAGCCCGTCAGGGCTTGGCCGCAGGGATGACCGTCGTCGTTTCGGACTCGCGCAGCACGCCTCCGCCCTGGACGGAGCCGGATGCCGGCTGGTTCTGCGTGCGGTTCACACACTCGGCGCGTTCGCTGGCCGTGGGGAAAGCCGCACACCGCTGTTCGGCATTCTGGCCGTAGGTGTTGGCATCCCGGCTGGACAGTTGGCCGCCCCGGGCCGCCTGCTGGGCAGCGCCGGCTTCGCGGATGCAGGCCGCCTTGCTTTCGGGCGAGGCGATGTTCTCGCAGACCGCGCGCTCCTTGCTGTAGGTTGCGGGCGTTCCTGCCGCGTCAGCAGCGGCATGGGCCACGCCGCACGAGAGAACGGCAGCGGCCAGCGGAGCGGCAAGGCGCAGGGACAGTCGGGGGGCGAATCGCATGGCAATCTCCTTGGGGTGGTCGGCCGGTGTGCCGATGGATAGGGTCGCCAGCGTAGGCGGAGTGCCTCGGGCGCCCTGTCGGACGGACCGCCCAACCGGTGCCGGAGCAGCCCCGCAGCCCTGTCAGTACACTTCCGCGGCTTGCGGGGCCCGCCCCGGTCTCCCTATCGATGGATACAAGGACAACAAGCTCATGGTGAATCTTTCCGTAGCCGCGCTGGTGGCTCGCTCCGAAGCGGCGATCGTGGACCTCGACGGCACCATGGTGGACACGCTGGGCGACTTCTCCGAAGCGCTCAATCGCATGCTGGCCGATCTCGCCCTGCCCGCCATCGAGCCCCGCCACATCGAAACCATGGTCGGCAAGGGCTCCGAACACCTGCTGCGCTCCGTGCTCAATCATGTGTTGACGCAAGAAGGGCGGGCGCCTGCAGCTATGGAAATCGAAGCGATGTATCCGCAGGCCTGGGACCGCTACCAGCACCACTACCTGGCGATCAACGGCCAGTTCGCCACGATCTACCCCGGCGTGCTGGAGGGCCTGCAGGCCCTGCGCGCCGCGGGGCTGCGGCTGGCCTGTCTCACCAACAAGCCCACCGACTTCGCCCTGCCCCTGCTGGAGGCCAAGGGCCTGCGCGGCCTGTTCGAGCAGGTGTTCGGCGGCGATGCCTTCGAGCGGAAGAAGCCCGATCCGCTGCCGCTGCTGAAGACCTGCGAAGCTCTGGGCACCGAGCCCGGCCGCACGCTGATGATCGGCGACTCGAGCAACGACGCGCGCGCCGCGCGCGCTGCGGGCTGCGCCGTGGTGCTGGTCACCTATGGCTACAACCATGGCCAGCCGGCCCGTTCGGTGGAAGCCGACGGCTATGTGGATGCGTTGACGGAGTGCGTGGAGGGCTGAGGCCGCTGCTTTCGCACGGGGCAGGCAGGCCGGGCCAAGCTGGCTGGGCCTAGAAGCTCTCCCAGTCGTCGTTGTCGGCGCGTGCGCTCTGTCTTCCGCCCGGCGGCGCGGCAGCGGGCCCGGCGGTCGGCGCAGTAGCGGTGGCCGTGGGC
>JAEWPH010000309.1 GCA_023460715.1 Pseudomonadota bacterium
GGCCCGGCCGCCGCGAGGCCCCAAGGCCGCCAGGGGCGGTACGGCGCCCGGACTGCACGTTCGCGGGGCGCGGACCATAATAGCCGACCCACCTTTTGCGGCCCCTGCGCCCGCGCCTTCGTGAACAGCCCCCTGCCCCGCCCGACCTCTGCCCGCCCGCCCGGCTTCTCTCCCCGCGAATTCCGCGATGCGCTGGGCATGTTCGCCACGGGCGTGCCCATCGTCACCGCGCGCGGTGCGCAGGGCGAGCTGATCGGCATGACGGCCAGCTCGTTCAACTCGGTGTCGCTGGCGCCGCCGCTGGTGCTGTGGAGCCTGGCGCACAAGGCCTCGTCGCTGCCCGCCTTCGCGGCCGGCTCACACTACGCGATCAACGTGCTGGCGGCGGATCAGCGCGCGCTGGCCGAACGCTTCGCCACGCGCGGCATCGACCGCTGGGCCGGCGTGGACCATGCGCCGGGCATCGCCGGCGCACCGGTGCTGGCGGGGGCGGCCGCGGTGTTCGAGTGCTTCAACCGCAGCCAGTACGTGGAGGGCGACCACACGATCTTCGTGGGCGAGGTGGAGCGCTGCAGCCACCTGGAAGGCGCCTCGCCGCTGCTCTACCACGGCGGCATATTCTATACCGAACACCCGCTGGGCGCCGCGCCGGCCACGGCGCAGACGACGCAAAAATGATAGCTACCTGCGCTTGATACACAAGCGCTGGAGGCCATTTTGATCCATGGATCAGGCCTCCACAGCGCCCGCGCGCAAGGCGCCGGCGCCGGGAGACCGCGAACCCGCCCTTACTTGGCCGCAGCGTCCGGCAGTTCGATCTTCACCTCGAGCACTTCCAGGTTGTCCTGGCGCTCCAGCTGCACCTTGAGGTCTTCGGGGCTGATCTTCACGTACTTGGAGATCACGGCCACCAGCTCGCGCTGCAGCGCGGGCAGGTAGTCGGGCTCGGACGCATTGCGGCCGTTGCGCTCGTGCGCCAGGATGATCTGCAGCCGCTCCTTGGCGACGCTCGCAGTCTTCTTCTTTTCCCCCAGCAGAAAGGACAGGAATGAGGCCATGTCTTATTTGCTCCCGAAGAGTCGCTTGAAGAAGCCGGGCTTTTCGGCGTCGATGAAGCGCAGGGGTTTGTCTTCGCCCAGGAAGCGGGCGACGATGTCCTTGTAGGCCTCGGACACATCCGTGCCCTGCAGATGCACGGCGGGCGTGCCCTGGTTGGAGGCCTGCAGCACGCTTTCGGACTCGGGCACCACGCCGATGAGCTTGATGCGCAGGATGTCCTGGATGTCCTCCAGGCTCAGCATCTGGCCGTCTTCCACGCGGCTGGGGTTGTAGCGCGTGATCAGCAGGTGCTCCTTGACGGGCTCCTTGCCTTCGATGGCGCGCTTGGTCTTGCTGCCCAGCATGCCCAGGATGCGGTCCGAATCGCGCACGGACGACACCTCGGGGTTGGTCACCAGCAGCGCCTCGTCGGCGAAGTGCATGGCCATGAGCGCGCCGCTCTCGATGCCGGCGGGGGAGTCGCAGACGATGTACTCGAAGTCCATCGCGGCCAGGTCCTTGAGCACCTTCTCCACGCCGTCCTGCGTGAGCGCGTCCTTGTCGCGCGTCTGGCTGGCGGCCAGCACGAACAGGTTGTCGCACTGCTTGTCCTTGATGAGGGCCTGGTTCAGGTTGGCCTCGCCGTGGATCACGTTGATGAGGTCATACACCACGCGGCGCTCGCAGCCCATGATCAGGTCGAGGTTGCGCAGGCCGACGTCGAAGTCGATCACGGCGGTCTTGTGGCCGCGCAGAGCGAGGCCGGAAGCGAAGCTGGCGCTGGTGGTGGTCTTGCCCACGCCACCCTTGCCGGAGGTCACGACGACGATTTTGGCCATTTTGTGCAAAGTCCTTGCGTTGGTCCGAATGGATAGAAAAACAAAAAAATCCGAAAGATTCAGAGCGGCTCGATGAGCAGCTTCTCGCCGTCCAGCCGCACCTGCGCCGGCTTGCCGCGCACGTTGTCGGGCAGTTCGGTCTCGGTGGTGCGGTAGATGCCGGCCACGGAAACCAGTTGCGGCTCCAGGCAGGTGCTGAAGATGCGCGCCTCGGTGTTGCCGCGCGCGCCGGCGATCGCCCGGCCGCGCAGGGGCGCGTAGACGTGGATGTTGCCGTCCGCGATCACCTCGGCGCCGAAGCTCACCACGGCCATCACCACCAGGTCGCCGCCGCGGGCATACACCTGCTGGCCGGAGCGCAGCGGCTTGTCGACCACCACGGTGGTGGGGCCCGCCACGGGCACCTCGACCGGCACCTCGACCTCGCGCACCACCTCGCGGACCACTTCGCGCACGGCGGGTTCCGGGGCCTGCTGCACGCGGGCGGGCGGCGCCTCGGGCGCGGCCACCAGGCCGGCGGCGTGGGCGGCCTGCATCTGCGCGGCATTGCCGCCGCGCACGGCCACGGGCTGCGTGCGGTGCTGGCGCAAAGCCTGGGCCACGGCGTCGAAGTCGATGGGCGACTCGGCGTCGCGCACGCCCGCCAGGTCGATCAGCACCGGATCGTTGTCGAAGAAGTCGGGGTCGTCCGCCATGCGCGCGGCCAGGTCGGTGGCCAGGACGTCGGCGTCGGTGGTCTTGAGCGCCACGGCCACCACCGGCAGCTGGGCGCTCTTGAGGTCAAAGCTGGTGCGGGCAGAGCCCGCCGTATCAACGGCCATGAAGAGAAGAGGTGCGGGGAAAAAGGCGCTGCACAGAAGGAGAAGGGGCCGGCTGGCGCCTTCTCGAAGCCGCGAAGTGTACCCCGCGCCAGCGCCGGCCCTGCATCCGAACGTGTCCTGGCGCGCCGGGGCGCCGGCAGCCACCGCGCCCGGCTTCCATAATCGCCCGATGTCCCTGCGCCCCAAGTCCCACCTCGACGCCCTCGCCGTTGCCATCCTGCTGGGCTGCTGCCTGTTCTGGGGCTTCCAGCAGGTGCTGGTGAAAACCACGGTGGCCGAGGTGGCGCCGGTGTTCCAGGCCTTCGTGCGCTTCGCCATCGCCACGGCGGCCATCGCCGCCTGGTGCGTCTGGCGCGGCGTGCCGCTGCGCAGCACGCGCGAGCCGGCGGGCGCCTGGGGTGCGGGCCTGCTGGCCGGCGCACTGTTCGCGGGCGAGTTCGCGTGCCTGTACATGGGCATCCAGTACACGACGGCCTCGCGCATCACCCTCTTCGTCTACTGCGCGCCGTTCTGGGTGGCGCTGCTGCTGCCGCGCTTCATTCCGGGCGAGCGCCTCGCCGGCCTGCAGTGGCTGGGCCTGGCCGGCGCCTTCTGCGGCGTGGCACTGGCCCTGGGCGACAGCCTGCTCGGCCCGTCGAATGCCAGCCACCCGTTGGGCTGGCTGGGCGATGCGCTGGGCCTGCTCGGCGGCTTGCTGTGGGCGCTGACCACGGTGGTGATCCGCTCCACGCCCTTCGCCCGCGTGGCGCCCGAGAAGCAGCTGCTCTACCAGGTGGCGATGAGCGCGGCCACGCTGCCGCTGCTGTCCCTTGCCCTGGGCGAGACCTGGAGCCTGCAGCTGAGCGCCTACGCCTGGGGCTCCATCGTGCTGCAGTCGCTGGTGGGCGCCTTCATCAGCTACCTGGCCTGGATGTGGATGCTGGCCCACTACCCGGCCACGAAGATCTCCGTCTTCGTGTTCCTCACGCCGGTGTTCGCCCTGCTCTTCGGCGCCGGCCTGCTGGGCGAACCCGTCACCGCCACCCTGGTGGCCGCCCTGGCCCTGGTGGCGGCCGGCATCGTGCTGGTGAACCGGCGCCCTGCCGCGACGGCACAAGCCAAATAGGCCTCTGACGCTTATATAGCAAGCGCAGGCAGCTACAGTATTCAGAGCAAACTGACCGAGACCCAAGGCCTATGGGTAGGCTTCACGCCCAATGGGTAGGACTGCGAGGTCCGCCAACCAGAGCGTGACCACCGCCGGCAGCCCCTCGCCCCAAAGAGCCAGAAGGCCGCGGAGCAGGCCACACCAGCAGACGCCGTGGAACCGGCTCCGCCGGGCCACTGGCGTCGTCCCCCCTCCCACGCGCAGCGTGAGAGAGGGGGTGAAGGCGCGCAGCGCCTCAGGGGGGTGTTCAGAACTTCGGTATGCGGATCCGGCTGATCATCAGCGAGCCCGACACCGCGAACAGCAGCACCAGCGGGTGCAGCGTGAAGCCGCCGATCAGCACCTTGCCGAACCACAGCTGGTCACGCACCGCACCCATCGACGCCGCCAGGGCCAGCAGCCCCACGAGCACGATGGAGGTGGGAATGGGCGTGCCCTCGAAGTACTTGACCTTGCCGTCGCCGCCGGACAGCGTCTCCGCCGTGACGTTGTAACGCGCCAGGCGCGACACGCCGCAGGCCACGAAGAAGGCCAGCACCACGCGGTCGTACATGCCCTGCATGCCGCAGGCGTACGCGATGATGGCCGGCGCCACGCCGAAGGAGATCACGTCGGCCAGCGAATCCAGCTCGCGGCCCATGGCCGAGGACTTCTGGCGCCAGCGGGCGATGCGGCCGTCGAACACGTCGAAGATCAGCGCCGCCAGCACCAGCGCAGCAGCGAAGTAGATGTGCCGCACTTCCGACGTTTCCAGGAAGGTCATGGAAGAGAACAGCGCGCCCACGCCGCACACCGCATTGCCCAGCGTGAACCAGTCCGCGAGATGGAACTCGCGGATCATCGAAAAGCGCTTGGGGGGCGTGGTGCTCATGGATTCCCTTTTTCTGTCGGTACGGCGGCAACGGCCAGCCGCGGCGGCCGGCTGAAGCATTATGGAACGCAGCCACGGCACGGCCGGTCAGCCAAGTCCTACGGTGCCCACACGCCAGGGCGGAGGGTGTGGACGATGGAGCCCGAACGCGTGCATGGCGGCTTCCTAAAAAACCACGGCACTAATCACGCCGCCATGCGCCTCCGCGTCATCGGGCAGTCTGCTGCGGCACGCGCTGTCCGCCCGATGCATGCAGAGTCTCTCTAGCGGCTGCGCGCAAAGTCCACGTACCACCCCAGGCACGCCGGATTGGCCATGGCATCGCGGTTGACCACCTTTTCCAGAGGCTGGCCCAGCAACAGCTTCTTGATGGGCAGCTCCTGCTTCTTGCCGGTGAGCGTGCGCGGCACCTCGGCCACGGCAAAGATGTCGTCGGGCACGAAGCGCGGCGACAGCGCCGTGCGGATGGCGCCGGCGATGCGCTGGCGCAGGGCGTCGTCCAGCGCCACGCCGCTGCGCAGCACCACGAACAGCGGCATGTAGCTGTCGCGGCCCAGGTATTCCAGGTCGATCACCAGGCTGTCGAGCACCTCGGGCAGCGCCTCGACGGCGCGGTACAGCTCGCTGGTGCCCATGCGCAGGCCGTGGCGGTTGATGGTGGCGTCGCTGCGGCCGTAGATGGTGCAGCCGCCGTGGGCGCCCACCTTGAGCCAGTCGCCGTGGCGCCAGACGGCGCCCATCTCCGCCGGGCCGTCGCCGCCGCCGGGAAGCCTTCCGTGACCGGCCGGGTACATGTCGAAATAGCTGGCCAGATAGCGCGGGCCGAATGCGTCGCCCCCACGCTCCCCCACTGCGTGTGGGTCGCTGCCCCCCGAGGGGGCCTTCGCACCTTGGGGCGGCCCGGCGGTGCTCACTTCGCCCCCACGCTCCCCCACCACGTGCGGGTCGCTGCCCCCCGAGGGGGCCTTCGCACCTTGGGGCGGCCCGGCGGTGCTCAAGTCGCCGCCCCGCTCCTCTCCAGCGTGTGCGTCGTCGCGCACGTCGCCCCAGAAGTACAGCGGCATGGACGGCAGCGGCTGCGTGCAGACCAGTTCGCCCACGGCGTCGACCACCGGGCGGCCCTCGGCGTCCCAGGCTTCCACCGCCGCGCCGAGCATGCGGCACTGCATCTCGCCGGGCACCTGGGGCAGCTCGCGGTGGCCGCCGATGAAGGCGCCGCAGAAGTCCGTTCCGCCCGAGATGTTGTCCCACCAGATGGGTTCGCCCCCACGCTCCCCCACTGCGTGTGGGTCGCTGCCCCCCGAGGGGACCGCGCCTTGCTTGGGGCGGCCCGGAGCGGCGGCGGCCGGGACGGTGGGCACGGCGCGCAGGCGCTGGAACTGCTCGGTACCCCACTCCTGCACCTCGGGCGAGAGCGGCGAGCCCGTGGTGCCCAGCGCCCGCACGCGGGAGAGGTCGCCGCAGTCCGCCAAGGTCAGGCCGGCCTTCATGCAGCTGGCATAGAACGCGGCGCCGGCGCCGAAGAAGGTCACGCCGGTCTCGGCGGCAAAGCGCCACAGCGTGCCCCAGTCGGGCCGGTCCTTGCTGCCGCCCGGGTTGCCGTCGTAGATGACGCAGGTGGTGCCCGACAGCAGGCCGCTGACCTGGGCGTTCCACATCACCCAGCCGGTGGAGCTGTACCAGTGGTAGCGCTCGCCGAAGCTGTTGGCCTCGTAGCTGCAGCCGATGTCGTTGTGCAACACCTTGAGCTGCAGCGCCACCAGCAGCATGCCGCCGTGGCCGTGCACGATGGGCTTGGGCAGCCCGGTGGTGCCGCTGGAGTAGACGATCCACAGCGGGTGGTCGAACGGCACCCAGCGCGGCGCGAAGGCCGCCGTTTCTGCGTCGTTTTGCCCTGTAGCGCTTGTGTAGCTTGCGCAGTCAGCTATGTTTTTTGCAGTACCCAGCTGGTCCACCACGATCACATGCTGCAGCGTGGGCAGCTGCGCGCGCAGTTCCTCCACCACCGCGGTGCGGTCCAGGTCGCGGCCGCCGTAGGCGACGCCGTCCACGGTGATCAGCACCTTGGGCTCGATCTGGCGGAAGCGGTCGAGCACGGCCTGCGTGCCCATGTCCGGCGCGCAGATGCTCCAGATGCAGCCCAGGCTGACGGTGGCCAGCAGGGCCACCATGGCCTCGGGAATGTTGGGCAGATAGGCCACCACGCGGTCGCCCGGCTGCAGGCCCTGGCGCTGCAGGTGCAGGGCAAGCGATGCGACCTGCTGGCGCAGCGCGGGCCAGGGCAGCTCGCGGTGCCGGCCTTTCTCGTCGCGGCTCACCACCGCGGGCAGGCCGGCCGCGTGGGCGGCCTCGACATGCCGCAGCGCCTGCTGCGCATAGTTCACCTGCGCGCCGGGAAACCACTGCGCCCCCGGCATGGTGTTGCGGGCCAGCACGGCCGTGTGCGGCGTGGGCGACTGCAGGTCGAAGTAGTCCCACATCGACTGCCAGAAGGCATCCAGATCGGTGACCGACCAGCGCCACAAGGCCTGGTAGTCGTCGAACGCCAGGCCGCGCTCGGTGCGCAGCCAGTCCTGGTAGAGCCGCATCTGCGGAACGAACGGGGGGGTGCCGGCCCCGCCCGCGGCCGGGTGCGCCGTCTCGGCGGATGGTTGTTGTCTGCTTGTCTCCATGCGGTGCAGCGTAGCGTGCGCCCCGCCGTGCGTCATCCCGGGATCGTCCCCGGATTGACAGGGCCCGGGCGGAAGGCGCACGCCCCATCAGGGCGGCGTCTGCGGTCCAAGGATGTGCACCGCCAGCCAGCGGCGCGCTGGCTTTGCCCCTTCCGCATCGCCCAGCGATGCCAGAGAAAGGAGGAAGCGGCCTCGGCCGCCCAGAGGCAGGCCCCTCAGTCCGTCTGCTCGCGCACGCTGGTGATGGCGTAGCCCTTTTCCCGCAGCTGCTGGCCGGGTTCCGGAATGCCGAAATCGTCCCAATGCGCGGCCTCTTCATCGAGATCCTGGCCCTGCAGTTCGCTCTCCCAGTCGGTGTTGATCGCTTCCTGGGGGATGGGACGGCCCTCGGGCACCACCAGGTGCGAGAACTTGCCCTCGGCTTCGGCTCGGCGGTAGATGTCCACGCGCATGTGTCGACTCCTTCAGTAGTGGGAACACGAACGACTCTAATGGTGCCCCCCGGCGGATGGCGTAGGAATAGGCGCTCCGGCATCAGGGGAAATTCCAGGGCGGTGCCGCAGGCGGCCCGGCTCCCGCTTGCCTTGCCCGGACAGCGCCGTTATGCTCCCACTTATCAGACATCAGACAACATTATGAGCAACACCCTCCAATCCATCGACGCCCGCACGGGCCAACCCCACGGCGACGCCTGGGCCGAATCCACCCCCGCCCAGATCGAGGCCGCCGTGGCTGCAGCCGCGCAGGCTGCGGACGCGTTTGCCGCCACCCCGGCCGCCGACCGCGCTGCCCTGCTGCGCGACCTGGCCAGCGCCCTGGAAGCCCAGCGCGAGACCCTGGTGCCGATCGCCGACCGCGAAAGCGGCCTGGGCCCCGTGCGCCTGAACGGCGAGCTGGACCGCACCGCGTTCCAGCTGCGCGGCTTTGCCGATGTGATCGAGCGCGGCGATGCGCACGCCACCATCGACGACCCGGCCGTCGCCGGCGCGCCCCCCGCCGGCCGCCCGCGCATGCTGCGCGTGCGCGTGCCCGTGGGCCCGGTGGCCATGTTCTCGGCCAGCAACTTCCCGTTCGCGTTCTCGGTGCTGGGCGGCGACACCGCCTCGGCCCTGGCCGCCGGCTGCCCGGTGGTGATCAAGGGCCACCCGGCCCACCCCGAGCTGACCCGCCAGACCGTGGCACTGGCCCAGAAGGTGGTGGCTGCGCGCGGCCTGCCCGCCGGCGTGTTCCAGGCCATCGAAGGCGGCTCCATCGCCGCCGGCGTGGCCCTGGTGCAGGCGCCCGCGATCGCCGCCGTGGCGTTCACGGGCTCGTTCAAGGGCGGCACCGCCCTGGCCAAGGTGGCCGCAGAGCGCCCCCGCCCGATCCCCTTCTACGGCGAGCTGGGTTCGGTGAACCCGCTGGTCGCGCTGCCCCCGGCGCTGGAAGCCAACGGCGCCGCCCTGGCCGAGACGCTGGCCGGCTCCATCTGCCTGGGTTCGGGCCAGTTCTGCACCAGCCCCGGCGTGATCGTCGTGCGCAAGGACGCCGCGGGCGATGCCTTCGTGGCCACGCTGGCCGAAAAGCTCGCCGCCCTGGCACCGCACGCCATGCTGACCCCCGGCATCCGCAGCGCCTTCGACAAGGGCGTCGCCGCCTGGAAGGGCCACGCCAAGCTCAAGGCGCTGGTGAGCGACACGGCCGCTGCCGGCGCCACGCCCCGCCCGTTCCTGGGCGAGGTGCAGGCCGCCGACTTCATCGCCGACGCGCACCTGCATGAGGAAGTGTTCGGCTCCGCCGCGCTGGTGGTGCGCGTGGGCTCGGTGGCCGAGACCATCGACGTGCTCAAAGCCGTGGGCGGCTCGCTCACGGTGACGGTCTGGGGCGCCGACGCCGACACCGCCGAGAACCGCGACCTGGTGCGTGCCGCCACGCAGATCGCCGGCCGCGTGCTGTTCACCGGCGTGCCCACGGGCGTCGCCGTCACCGCCGCCCAGCACCACGGCGGCCCGTTCCCCGCCTCCACCGCGCCGTTCACCACCTCGGTGGGCTACGCCGCGCTGGACCGCTTCCTGCGCCCCGTGGCACTGCAGGACGCGCCCGCCTGGCTGGCGGACCGCAAGGGCGTGCCGGCCTGAACGGGCTCCGGGCCCTGGATGAAAAAAGCGCCGCCTGCCGGCGCTTTTTCTTTGAGGGGCCGGGTCTTTTCGGGCCGCAGCGCTGACCGATCCTTCGGTGCCCGCTATGGATTTTGAATCGCCGAATCGGGCGCGGGCGCAGGCACGGCAGGCGGCTCCGGCTCGGCCCAGCGCGGCGTCTCGAACCATTCGGCCAGCAGGTCGATGAGCCGGCGCACCTTGGGCGGCACGTGGCGGCGGCTGCCGTAGACGGCGTAGATACCCAGCTCCAGGGAGCGGTAGCCGGGCAGCAGCTCCACCAGCCGGCCAGCGGCGATGTCCTCGCCCACGATGAAGCCCGGCTGCAGGATGATGCCCTGGTGCTGCAGCGCGCCGGCGCGGCAGATGTCGCCGTTGTTGGTGCGGATGCACGGGTGGGTGAGCACGGTGATCGGCCCGCCCGGGCCGTCGAAGGTCCATTCGTCGCGGCCGGACCAGAGGCTGTAGCCCAGCACCGCGTGCTGCGCCAGCTCGGCCGGGTGCGTGGGCGTTCCGGCGCGGCGCAGGTACTCGGGCGAGGCGCACAGGATCACGCGCGTGGACGACAGCTTGCGGCACACCAGGCTGGAGCTGGGCAGCTGGGCGATGCGCACCGCCAGGTCGATGCCTTCGTCCACCAGGTCCACCACCCGGTCGGACACCGTCACGTCCAGCGTCACCTGCGGGTGGCGCGCGCGGAAGGCGCCCCAGACCTGCGCCAGGTGCAGCACGCCGAAGCTCACCGGCACCGTCACCTTGAGCTGGCCGACGGCCTCGCCCGTGCGGGAGGTGACCTCGGCCTCGGCTTCGCCGATGGCCTCGATCACCTCGCGGCAGCGCGTCTGGAAGACCTCGCCCTCCTCGGTGAGCGACAGGCGCCGGGTGGTGCGGTGCAGCAGGCGGGCGCCCAGGCGCGCCTCCAGATCGCCCACATGGCGCGACACGGCCGTCTTGGAGACGCCCAGCGTCTCGGCCGCGCCGACGAAGCTGCCCGCATCCACCACGGCCAGGAAGGTGCGCATCTCCAGGTACTTGTCCATGGCGCCATTGTGCGGGGCCGGCGGGCGCCGGGGCCATGCCGGGGCGCGGAAAACGGCCCGCTTGCGCTGCTGTCCTGCACGGCCTCCGCGCGGGACGCGGTGTGATCCATCTGGCAGCGGCGCAAGCCCCGTGCGCTGCCGCGGAGAACATCAAAATTGATAGCTACCTGCGCTTTACCAGCAAAGAATTTCAATGCAAAACCCATTGAATTCCTTTCAGGACAAGCGCAAGATGCTCCTCAATAGTGAGCACACGCCCGACAGGCCACGCCGCGGCGCGCATTGACACACTGCAACCCCGGGCCGGCGCCCACCGACGACAATGGGAACCGCGCCGAGCGGGCGTCCGCAGCCGGTTCCGCGCGCTTCGCCCGTTTTGCTTTTTTCTTTCCTGCTTTCTGCCCATCCCGGAGACCCGCATGCCCCAGCAGACCCCGACGACCCGCCGCAGCCCCGCCCGCAGCGATGTGCTCATCGTCGGTGCCGGCCCGGCCGGTCTGTCGCTGGCCATCTCCCTGGCCGGCGCCGGCTTCACCGCCACCGTGCTCGACCAGCAGCCCGAGGCGGCGCTGGCCGATCCCGCGCCCGACGGCCGCGAGATCGCGCTCACCCATCCCAGCGGCGACACGCTGCGCCGCCTGGGGAGCTGGCAGCACCTGGCGCCGCACGAGATCGGCCGCATCCGCGAGGCGCAGGTGCACGACGGCCCGGTGGGCCTGCGCTCGGCGCTGGAGCTGGACGCCGTGGGCAGCGGCTGCGACCACCTGGGCTGGATCGTGCCCAACCACGCGCTGCGCCGCACCGCCTACCAGGTCGCCGCGCGCACGCCGGGCGTGACGGTCATCGCCGGCGCGCAGGTCAGCCGCGTGGCCGCCCTGCCCACGCACGCCGAGCTGGAATACACCCCCGCCGGTGCCGCCCCCGACGCCGCGCCGCTGCGGCTGGAGGCCCCGCTGCTGGTGGCCGCGGACAGCCGCTTCTCGGCCGCGCGGCGGCAGCTGGGCATCGGCGCCAGCATGACCGACTTCGGCCGCACGGTCATCGTCTGCCGCATGCGCCACGACGCGCCGCACCACGAGGTCACGCACGAATGCTTCGGCTACGAGCGCACGCTAGCCATCCTGCCGCTGCCCGACGACATCGTGGACGGCGCCCAGCAATGCTCGGTGGTGGTCACCGCCAACACGGCCGACGCGCCGCGCCTGATGGCGCAGGACCCGGAGACCTTCGCCGCCGAGGTGGCCGCCCAGTTCCAGCACCGCCTGGGCGCCATGCGCCTGGTGGGCGAGCGCCACGCCTACCCGCTGGTGGCCGTGTACGCCCACCGCTTCTCCGGCACGCGCTGCGCGCTGCTGGGCGACGCCGCCGTGGGTATGCACCCGGTGACGGCGCACGGCTACAACCTGGGCCTCTCGGGCGTGGAAAACCTCACCCGCGTGCTGGTGGACGCGCGCGCCGCCGGCACCGACATCGGCGCGGCCGGCGTGCTGGAGCGCTATGCCCGCGCCCACCACCGCCATGCCTTTCCGATCTACCAGGGCACGAACGCCATCGTGAAGCTGTACACCGACCCGCGGCCCCTGCCCAAGCTGCTGCGCCAGGCCGTCATCCAGGGCGCACGCCGCCTGCCGCCGCTGAAGGCCGCCATCGTGGGCCAGCTCACCGGCCGCGGCCTGGCCGGCGCCCTGCGCGCACCGGCGCGCTGACGC